>NZ_JBEOOE010000034.1:0-32059 GCF_040308885.1 Pseudoalteromonas sp. 120-MNA-CIBAN-0494 | reverse complement strand
GGTTTCTCATTTACTACTCATTCCCTTCTCTCAGTGCAATAAGATCTTTAAGAAAATTATGCACAAAGAGGGCTAAGGGACGCTGCGCTTTTAGAGATAGTGACAAATACAGAATATTTTAATTAATAACTAGGCCTAGTCGTTAGTGTTTTCTCATTTACTCCTCATTCGCTTCTCTCAGTGCAATTTGGTCTTGGTGAATTATTTAAAAAAAAGAAGTTATAGACACTTAGCATTTAGAAGATAAAAATACTCAAAACCAGAAGCTGCGCTTGTTAAGCGAGCAAGCTATGCGTCTACAATCAACCCTAAATTCTGGACCTTAGCACGTACCTCACAGCCCATATCTCGTTGCTCGAAGCGCGTGTTTTAACCACAGTACTTATTAAACATCCAACTGCCTCTAATAGCCTCATAATGAGAACCAAATTGCAGCGATAAACACACTATTGGCAAACGATTCATTTGCTCAGCCATACTAAACACATCATAAAATTTATAACCATATTTAGAGGCTAATTTAAGCTCGTTCACATAAAGGGCTTTGTAGGTAGGTGGTAGTTCATTCCAATGCATTAACGCAATTTGAATAATACCTAAGTGAACATCTAACTTATATGGGCCAACTTTTTTAGCTTGCTGAATATAATTATATACCCGCTTGGTAGGCCCCTCTTGATAACTTACTACTTGTGCCAAGCTTATCCAGGTTAGTGCCCAAGTTTGTCTAAGCTCAACCGACTTTAACAACGCTTGCTCAGCTTGTTGGTATGTTTGCTTTACTTTATCTGATTGCTCACCTGATGTAGTATCAATACCGGCTAAACCTAACATTTTTATATGGGCTAAAAAATGCCAATAATGAGGATGGTCGGGATCCATATTGGTAGCTAACGTAATCGCATTTTCTGCAGCTTGAAGCGATGAACCAGATAAAGCACCATCCGACTCTTGCACAATATTAAGTGCATTAAAGTACCACGCATTTGCACGCATACTTTGCATGCTGGTATAAGCGATAACAAGTACTATCATGGCTAATATAGCAGCAGGCACTACCTTGAACATGTTTAATTTAGTCATTAAATAAGCACTCGGTTAGCTGCAGCGGGTTAGTTACAAAAAGCGCTGTAGCCTGTTCTTCACCTATTAATTGCGCTACTGTTTTTCTAGCTTGGCTCAATATAGGAGGTCGGCGTTTTACTGAGTGAGCATCAGAGGCAACATAGTTCACTAAACCATCTTTTAGCATTTGTAACGCTATAGTTTGTGCGCTTTCGCCCCACTCACCTTCAATACTCGATGCTGTTAATTGAAAGTCGCAACCTAATTGGTTTAAGTGTTGAATATAATAAAGATTTGACTGAATATCGCGATTACGCTCTGGGTGCGGAATAATAACGCGTATATTTTGTTTAGCGAGCCACTGAATAAATTTATCATAGCCTTGCGGCATATGTGAATGCGGTAACTCTAATAACAACACGCTTTTGTCTGCTATTTTACCAATAAAAGGCAGTTTATTAGCCATCACCATTGCCATAAGCTCTATGTCTAAACGTACCTCTGCAGCGGCAGCCAACTTTACATTAATACCTTCTTTTTTTGCCTCTCGCTTTAAACTCTCTAAATCGTTTTTTATTTGAGCCGTCGCATTATTAAAGCGCCCCACATGTATATGTGGCGTTGCCACCATATGAGTAATACCATCGCTTTCGGCCAATTTCAAAAGCGCCAAAGATTCAGTTAAATCTTTAGCGCCATCATCAATACCCGGCAAAATATGCGTATGAATATCAATCATAAATTACTTAATTACACTTGTGGCTTTTCAGGTTGCTGTGAGTAATCGTAATAATCATAGTAACCATGGCTATGCTCATCTTTAGATTTACTCATATCTACCTTGTTTAGTACCACACCAGCAACGTGAGCTTTTACTTCAAATAAACGCTCAAGGCCGGCTGTAATAGGTTTAATACGGGTAATATCAGATTTAACAACATAAACAACTGAATCAACACTTTGTGCAATTACCAATGCATCACTTACTGCTTGTGTAGGCGGTGTATCAACAATAATATGATCGTACTGCGCTTTTAACTCGCTAAGTAGCTCAGCAAAGCGTGGGCTTGACAACAACTCAAGTGGATTAGATGGTATTTGCCCACTTGGCATAATAGTGACACCCGATTGCGTATCAACATGTACACACTCAGCTAATTGCTCAGTACCTATCATTAAATTACTTAAACCTGGGTGAAATACCGGTATATCAAAACGTTTAGCTAAGGCTGGTTTACGTAAATCGGCATCAATCAGTAATACCTTACCCATTTGTGCCAACGACATCGCTAAGTTTGCAGAGGTGGTGGTTTTACCTTCCCCTGGGGAGGTAGATGTAACCGCAATAACCTGATGAGCTCTGTCTAAATGGGTAAGCAATAAACTAGTTCGGAAGGTACGTACAGACTCAGCAAAGCGGCGATAGGTATCTTCTAAATAAGCATGGATCGGAAAATAGCTCTTTTTAGGCACTACAACATGAGGCAACAAGCCAAGCATGCGCTGCGCGAGTTTATTTTCGACATCATTTTTATTTTTAACTGTGTCGTTTAAGGCATCAAAAACAAAGGTCATTACTACTGCAAAACCAAAACTAGCAACAAAGGCTAAAATAACAATCAACTTTTTGTTAGGTTTACTTGGGTTTCGTGGAGCATAAGCACGGTCTGTAAAACGAGCTGCAGCTGAGCTAAAGTCACTGGTTACTTCGGTTTCTTTAGAGCGCGATAAGAAGGTATTAAAAATATTGCGATTTGTCTCAACTTCACGTTTTAATTGGTTATATTGAGTTTCTTTGCGAGTAATATCTTGATATTCAGCACGAATTTTAGCTAAATCGCGCTCAAGCGCTTTTACAGTTCGCGTTGTTCTATTTAGCTCTTTTTCAATACCCGTAATTAACCCTTTAATTTGCTTATTAAGGTTAGTTTTAACTGTAGCAAGTTCAGATTTAGCTGAAATCATTTTAGGATGTTTAGGGCCGTAAACTTCTGCAAGCTCACTTACCTTACGCTCAACCAATACAACTTCGCGTTTAACATCTTGTACAACACGGTGCGAGGTAATTTCAGGCATACTGCCAAGTAATTCTATGTTGTCGTTACCATATTCGTTAATAACACGATTTATGCTTTCTAGGTTATTTTTAGTCGCGCGCGCATCTACTAGCTGTTTTGAGGTTTGCTCTAGCTCTTGGGTAACAAGCCCTGCTATGCCTTCTATATCAACTAGCTTTTGTTCTTCTCGGTAAGCTTGTAAACGTACTTCAGAGCTATCTAGTTGTATACGCAATTCAGATAAACGCGTATTTAACCAGCTAGATGCCTGCTGGGTAATACCCATTTTAGCGCGCATTTGGCTTTCTATGTAAACTTCACCAACGGTATTAGCCACTAAAGCTGCAAGCTTAGGGTCGCTCGACTCAAAACTTACTTGCACTAATTGTGTATTACGAATTGGAGACACCGTTAAACGAGACTTAAACGCAGCAAGTAAGCCCAACATCTCACGTTCGGCTTGCTCCTCTTCACTAAGAACAGAGCTTTCTTTTTTATTTAAAAAAGGCAGTAATTGCTTAACCATACCTTTTAGCTCACCAGTGAGTGAAGGCTTAGCAATAAAGTCGGAATGATCTTTTAAATTAAGTTTAGTAATTACCTCGCGAGCAATGCTATTTGACTTAATAACTTCAAACTGGGTTAAATAATACTCTTTTTTAGTAGAGTCTAAGCCATATACTTCCTCAAAGCTGACCGCTTTGGTTTGCTCCGACTCAATCAATAAAGTGGCTGTGGCTACATACTTAGGCACTAACGTTAACGCAACCATTATAGTTAATAATGTAACTACAATAGCAAAACCTAAAATTTTCCATTTACTTTGCTTAATAACATTAAGGTAAGCACCTAAATCAATAACTTCCTCGTTGTTGCTAGTTTTTTCAGAGTGTGTATTCATTTTTTTAATTACTACCTTAAACTGCTTAAAACAAGCGCTGCTCTATTTTTATGGTGTCACCCGCTGCAATTTGGCTGTTTAAACTACCTTTTTGTTGCTGCTGTTTGGTTTGTTCTTTAAAAATAAATATTTTATCAACCGAGGCGCGTTCAGTTAACCCACCGGCTAAAGCTATAGCTTGGTTAACCGTCATAGCAGGTTGGTAAGGATATGCACCTGGCTCTTTAACTTCACCATGTATATAAAAAGGCCGGTATTCTATAACTTGCGCATATACATTAGGGTTAACTAAATAATCTGGCTGTAAACCATCGCTTATTGTTTGCTCAACTTGCGAAACACTTAAACCTACCAGTTTAACTTTACCTAAAAATGGGTAGTTAATCTCACCGCTATTACCAAGCAGTGAGGTTACATCTAAATCAGGCTGGCCAAATACTTTAATTTCTATTTTGTCACCCGCACCTAAAATGTAGTTTTGCGAATCGTTCGCAAAACTACAAAAGCTCAGTAATAATATTAAGCCCGTTAAAATTTTAACCTTCATTCATTTCCCTTTAATGCAAATGTAAAGTTAAGGCCAACAATTACGCGGTCAAATTCAATATTAGTTTGGGTTGAATTACGGTCAATAAAATCAACATAGCCTGTTACCATACCAAAATTACTAGCTAAATAATTTAAACCTAGGCGGGCATTTTTTACTTTATCTTTTCGGTTAAAATTACCGGAGTATTGCTGGTCAACGTAATTAGCACTTACTACAGAGCTTAAGTAGTCGCTCCAATCATGCTGCCATGTTGCACCATAAACACTTTCGCGAATGTAATCGCCTTCTAGTAATGGGTCTTTAGCGGCACGACTAGTAACCAACTGTAGTGATGAATAAGTAAGAGGTTTCCAAACTGCAGCAGCTTCCCAACTTAAACCACTAAAGTTATCGCGCAGGTTTGACTCAAAATCTTTATTTTGGTAACCCACTTTAAATGAACCAGTAGTAACGGCTGTGGCTTCCCACTCCATACCCAGCAACACTTTAACATCGTCTGAGTCACGGGTTATACCGTTTGAATCAATTACATCGTAACGGTAGTTTTCTTGCTTAACCTCTAAAAAAGTACGCGTGCCTGCTTGGGTGTTGTAATAACCAATAATACCCAACATAGGTTTATCGTAATCACGGTACTGTGACACAGCCGTAAAATTTTGATAGTTTTTGTTATAGTAACCTGCTGTTAAAGCAACCTGAGCTTTAGAGCTTTCTGCACCATATTCGTAACGAGCAGTTACGTTTTGTTGCTGATAATTTACAAGCTCATCTAGTGCGCTGCCCTGGCCTTCAGTTAAACCCGCACCGCGTGGCTCGTATAACCAATCAGCATCGCCTGTTACATCTAAACGGTGTTGGCTAGTAAATTCTTTGTGTACACCCGCACCCAAGTTTACTTGAGTGAAATTATCGGTAGTGTCTTTGTTGTGGAACGACGAGCTTGATGCAATATCAAATTTATAGCTGTCAGGGCCGTCTTCAATAAGCGCTTCTAAACTCGGCGCTATATTCCATATTAAACGTGACTGAGTGGCAGACGGCGTCATAAAAAAGTTGTCGTTGCTGCTCACACCTAGTTGCAGCGTAGGTGTAATCTCAGCGCCGTCTTTAGTCATTACACTGCCTGGTTGTAATTCTACTGCCAAAGCTGGTGCTGATAAGCCTAAAGCAACAAGTAAAGTGGTAATTGTATTAGTACGCATTTTCACTTTTAAATCCCTTAAAAATTGTCATAAAAATTATTTTAACATCAAACCATAAAGACCAATGTTTAATGTAATGTAGGTCGTATTCAACTCGCTTGGCCATTTTATCTAAAGTATCAGTTTCGCCGCGCCAGCCGTTAATTTGTGCCCAACCGGTAATACCCGGTTTGGTTTTATGCCTAAACATATAAAACTCTACTTTTTTTCGGTATTCTTCGTTGTGGGCAACTGCATGAGGCCTTGGGCCAACAATAGACATATCGCCTTTTAAAACATTTATAAACTGCGGCAGTTCGTCAAGGCTAGTGCGGCGCAAAAAGCCACCTAACGGAGTTATTCGGGCATCGTTTTTAGTTGCCTGAGTCACCACATCGCTGTTTTCGGTCACCGTCATCGAGCGGAACTTCCACACTTTTATTTTGCGGCCATCTAAGCCATAGCGATCTTGCTTGAATATAATAGGCCCTTTAGATGTCAGCTTGATTGCGGCAGCAATAATCAATAATAATGGGGTGATTAAAGTAACAATAATAGCTGAAACCACTATATCTTCTGTGCGTTTTATAAATTCATGAGCACCAATACACGGTGCTTCAAACACGCTTAATGTATCAACATCACCCACATGCTCAATGCGAGCATGTATTAAGTTTGAGAGTAAAAAGTCAGGCACTATGTGCACATCGACGGTGGTATCACCTAGCTGTAATAAAATATCAGCTATGCGTTTTTGTGCTTTCATGGGGAGGGCTATATAAAGTATGTCTATTTCGCCATTGCGTGCTGCGTCTACCGCACTTTGTATACGCCCCTCAACACCTTGCTGTTCGAGTTGTTCAAATAAACGTTCAGGGCTTCTGTCATCGTAAAAACCTTTAAAGTTAAACCCTAACTCATCGTGTTTTACAATTTCAGCTTGTAAATAAGCAGCAGACTCTGTAGCACCAATAATGGCAACATTGCGTTGCGACAACCCTAATTTCCGGCGGTTGCGTTTATACAAATAAGCACCCAAACGCCAAATATACAAATAAGCTACACTTAGTAAAAACCAAATAGCTATTCCCACGCGAGAAAGCGACTCGGTAAATTTAAATACAAAAGACACAACTAATAAAAATGCAAAAGCAATTAAAACACTACCCCACGCACACATTACCATTGTTCTAAATTTGCCCGCTCGCCAAGAGCGATAAGTAGAAAACAGCTCAGCACTGTACAAGTAGCTAAGTGCAACAGTTAATGCTGAAGCAGCATAAATAGGAGTGAGTTTAAAATCATAAAGAAGAGCTGCACACTGAAACGCTAAAAACAACGCAAATATATCAAATAATCGGTAAAAATTGGCATCAGAGGAACCTGAGGGTTTAAATGTCCTTGGAGATGTCATTTTGCTTAATTCCTTATAGCTAATTCAGTTTGAGTAAAGCCCCAAAAAATCCACAGGGATAATATAGTATTAGCCAATTTTGTTCAATTACTGATTCCGACAAAAGTACTAAAATTCATGTTTAAATCTTTTAGCTAACTCTTGCTTTGTTTGTTAAGTATCAAAAAGAATACTCACATTTTATTTAAGTTTAATTAAATAACTCCTTAAACCAACTCCAAACCCCAAACGAGTATCCATCAAAAATATCAATTCCCAATGCCGACTTAATCAAATATAAAATCAGCAATGTAAGTAAAATAATAAAAGTAGCTGCGATGCTTAAAATTAATGCTTGACTAAGTCTTGCTATTTTTTGCTCTTTTGTACTTAATTCACGCCTATTTCGACCTGCTAAAAAAACATAGTAATAACGGTATTTAAAAAACTTAACTACGCCTCTGCAATCAACAGCATGGTTACCCCACTGCCTAGCACCTATGGCTATTTTTAAATGTGCCAACTGTTCATCAGTAAACGTAGTTTGAATGTTTTTAGGCATTCGCTCTAGTAAACTTCTAATAGCTGGATCTTGCTGTAAGTTCGACAAAAAAAACCTCAAATTCAACGTGATTATTAATTGCCAATTATTTTAAACAACTATTTAATAATAAAAAGCCAATTAAAAGTTAATTGGCTTTCATTTGCTAAAAGTACTTTTATTTAAGTGTACTAGAGCGGTAAGTATTATTATTTAACCAGCTTGGTAATTCTACAGTTGGTACTTTACCATCTTGACCAATATTTGTTTGATGAAACGAATGTTGATTCCAAATGCGGGTTGCATTTTTCCATGGCAGACTACCTTCAACTGATCCGTAAACCGTTACACCATTATTTATACTGTAATCGGCCTTAGAATTGTTAGAGGTAACAATAAGTTCAGCATCATTATCACCAGCAAGATCAACTACTAAAGGATACTCCCAGAGAGCTAACGTCGAGTTTTCTACTTTAGCTAACACAGAGCCATCAAGACTATTTAAAATTCTAACGCTTAGACGATTTTGCACTATTACTTCATCAATGCCATCGCCATTAAAGTCGAACCCACTAACGCCTAGCCTCCAGCTTGTATTTTCGTTTGTTACTGACCATCTTAGTTGTCCGTTTTTGTCATACATATCAACAGCGTTTTCTCCTGCATGTACTATACCTATTTCATCGACGCCTAAAAAGCTAGAGACAGCTTGCACGCCTCCTCCGAGATTTTGCGGATTACTAACCTTCCACTTTAAATTCCCATTATGATCAAGTGCTGCCAATTGGCCTTCATCAGGATTTAGTGAAGGGTTGCTAACTATAATTTCAGGATCTAAATCGTCATCTAAATTTGCAATAGCGCTAAACCACATACTTCCTGACTCACCATATTGCCAAAGTTGTACACCATTAGAGTCGTATAAACCACCACCAGCAAACACTTCCTGATTTCCATTGCTGTTAGAATCAAAGCTTGTAGATGAAAGAGCTTTGTCATTAGTTAAAAACATAAAACCAGTTTCATAGCTAAACACATTATTCCCAGCTATAATTTCAATAACACCATCATTATTTATGTCAGTCAGCGTAATCTCACCATTTGGCTTTCCTACTTTTATAAACTCTTTTTTAACTTCACCGAGGTGATTAATTACCTGTAAAACGTCTGACGTTTGATCATTTGTAATTATCTCTACAAAACCATCACCGTCTAAATCTGCTGCCGCTAAAGAATGACGAGTATCGCTAAATACGCCGCCGTTTGCATAATTCCATAATTCAGTACCATCAACCCCACTTAAAGCACGAACTAAACCCGTCTTATAAAAGAGGTTGTCTTTATAAGTAGTAACCACAATATCTGAAACATCACTGTTATCAATGAAGCCATCACCATTATCGTCATTAAGCTGGACAACAATAGGTGTAGAAATAACTTGATTATATTCCGGTAAAAAATCACTTGAATTCCAATGCCACTTTTCTTCTAAAGCGAAAGGCTTAATTGGTTGAGCTACTGATGGCAATTCACCATCAAACTCGCCACCTAACAGTGCCATAGAGCCTTTAAAACTTTGGCCAATAATTGGCATTTCAGCCGTACCGTATGCGCCTTTAATGTCAGCGTAAGGGGCAAGTATTACACCCTTCCAACGGTTGCCTTTAATATTAAGTTTTTGTGTATCTGGGAAGTTAAATACGGTTTTACTCGCGTGGCGGCGTAAATGCCAAAAACCCTTACCGCGCACATGTAAATCAGCACCACCTGTAATATTAAAAATTACAGTTGCATCGCTTGGTATACCCCACACTTTAAAAGTATGAGCACGGGCAAAATCACGGCCATCAATATTAAACACTTGTCTATCAGACCTGCCGTCACCTTCTAGGTATAAACCACCCCATTTACGGTAAACTGTACCTGTTTGATTTAACTGGTTTAACTCGGCGCTTAAATTTTTATAATATTCTTCTTGTTCATCAAAGCTAAATGGCATGGCCGATTCATCTTGGTTAGAAAGGATTTTAGAACCCCATTCCATACCCCAGCGTACACCCCAATGAATGTCAGTACCGCCACCAGCTACCATGCTACCTACATATTGGCGACCATATTTAAAATCGATGGTTGATTCACTAATTAGGTAATATTCTTCAGGGCTGTATGGGCGAGTGTAACCCACGCTGTAACCTTTAAGATCAATTTCACCTGCTGCAATTGCACCATCTGCACGGCCAAAATTCGATTTAAAATCATTAAAAACAAATGCAGAAAAATTATTGGCAACGCCTAAATCTGCAGCCAGTGTTGTAGAACTAGCTAAAGTAAGTGCGATCACTGCACTTAGCTTTTTAAATTTTAGTATTGAGTTAGTCATTTTATCCCTCGAAAATGAAAAAGTGCACTATAGGCACCAAGTTAAAGTCATTTGTTTAATGAAAGTTAATTTATTTAGTTCTTGGTGAACATTATATACACAAATAAAATCAAAAGGAACAAAAAACACTACGAAAGTACCACTTTTAATAATACAAAACAGGAACAAAAGTTAAAATCAATAACTTACGATAAAATAAAAAGCTGTAACAAACTAAAAAGACAAAATTAAAATATTAAAGTACTACCATATGTTAATGCAATGTTAACAACCTTGCAATACTGTAACTCTGCTTAATCAACAACTAGAAAACAAGTTTTAAAGACAAAATATACTGAGAGAAAAAATAAAAGCCTATTAGCGTATAAGTTAAAAACACTTAACTTAATATCTGCAAGTAGGAAATAATTTGGTAGGGGCTTAAAAGCTAAAGATGTGATTTTTATAAATCTCGCCTTAATAATCACTAATGAATAAAAAGGCGAGGTTGGTAAAAAGTTACTTTACCTTATAAAAAAAGCCATTATTATAAATGCCTAAGATTTAATGTAATGCTTTATAGATGCCAATACTTTATCGGCCAATATTTTTGCATTTAGAAAGCTATTACTTTCGGTATAACACCTTAACTCAGGTGCGTTACCCGAAGGCCTTATATGCACAACGTCCTCATTACTGAATGTTAAACGAAGGCCATCTATATCAATAACACTAGCTATTTTTAGATCCTCTAAGTTAAAAATCAACAAAAGCTTTTCTGGTTCTTGCTTTCCTAAATTAATAATAGATGAGCTCAACCCTTTGTCGATATTTTGTAATCTATCGCTATGGGTAAAACGATGGGGCAAAAGCTCTAACGCTGACGAAAGCTTCTGATTGCCAATAAGGCTTAATACCGCTAACACCGGCAACAATGCATCTCTTGTAGCTAAACGAGTGATTTTTGTATTTTCTATATAGATATCAGAAGCTAATAAAAACCCGCCATTAGCTTCAAAACCGGCAACACTACTGTAATCTTCTTGAAGCGCTTTAAATGCCTCAATCACGTAAGGGGAACCAATTTTAGTGCGTATTACTTTTTTAAAGAATCCACTTTTCTCAATTGAACTAGTGCAACTTACAGGAACAGAAAGTGATTGAATCCCTAAACTTTTAGCTGCTAATAAACACAAAATATCACCGGTAAAGTAATTCCCATTTTCATCGGCAAGTAAAGGACGATCCCCGTCACCGTCTGTAGAAAATATAGCATCCAGCTTATATTCTGTAGACCAAACTTTCGCTTGCTTTCTATCAGATTCGCCTACAGCCTCAGTATCTATTGGTATAAAATTATCGCTGTAACCAAGGCAAACAACCTCTGCACCTAATGCTCTAAATAATAATGGATAAAGTTCTCTCCCAGCACTTGAGTGCTGATAAACACCAATTTTTTTATTCTTAAGTAAATCATTTGAAAAAACACTCAAGTAGCGTTCTAAATATAACTCAAAAGCAACTTTACTTGGTTCTGGCAAAGTGAAAAGTGAGACATGATTAACTTGAGCTTTAACTGATAAGATATTTGTTTCGTCTGCCTTAGTAATTTCACCTGTTTTGGTGTAAAACTTTAACCCATTGCGATCAAATGGGATGTGGCTGCCTGTTACCATTATTGCTGGTACTGAATCCTCTTGAGATTTAAAAGCAAGGGCAGGAGTTGGTATAACTCCGTAAAAATCAACCTCAACACCCATTGCTCTGGCAGCACTAAAACATGCTTTAGCAATTGCAGGACTACTTGGGCGATTATCAATTGCTAATGCAATTCGTTTTACCTCGCCTTGAGTGCTTAAAAATGCCAAGGTAAAAGCAAAGCAAACTTCATTTGAAAACTGTGTTACCAATCCTCTGGCTCCTGAAGTGCCAAACTCAATGCCGCTTTGTTCAATAAGAATCGAACTATCCATAGTACCCTCTAAATATAATTACTATCAAATTACCCACTTTTATGTTCGGCCATATCTATCTTCAAAACGAACTATATCATCTTCGCCTAAATACGAACCAGACTGCACTTCTATAAGTTCAAGGTTCACTTTACCAGGGTTTTCAAGTGCATGTACCGAAGTTATAGGGATGTATACGGACTCATTTTCTGTCAAGTATTGCTCTTTTCCGTCTAGGTGAACTTTTGCTGTACCCGAAACCACGATCCAATGCTCTGCGCGATGATGATGCATTTGAACCGACAACTTAGCACCTGGTTTAACTGTTATACGTTTTACTTGAAAGCGTTCACCGCTATCAACCGAGTCATATTTACCCCAAGGGCGATAGACTTCCCTATGAAAAGTAGCTTCGCTTCGGTGCTCATCTTTTAGCTGCTGTACTATTGCTTTAACTTTTTGTGATTCATTTTTATGTGCAACTAATACAGCGTCTTTAGTATTTATGATTACTAGGTCTTCAACGCCGACTGCTGCTATTAATTTGTCATCGCTATAAACTAATGTATTTTTTGTATTTATAGCTTTTACATCACCATTAAACGCATTGCCACTTTCATCTTGTTTTGATACTTCCCACAAAGCAGCAAAACCACCTACATCATTCCACCCTGCATCCATAGGGACAACAACTGCATCTTTGGTATGTTCCATCACTGCATAATCAATAGACTCATCTGGACATGCTTCAAACGCAGCTTTATCAACACGAATAAAATCCATATCATCACTCTGAACTTTCATCGCACTTGAACATGCTGAATAAATATCAGGGCGGTATGTTTTTAATTCTTCTAAATAGCGACTCGCTTTAAATATAAACATGCCACTATTCCAATAATAATTACCACTTTCTATGTACTGTTTTGCAACATCCAAACTTGGTTTTTCTACAAATTTATCAACTACAAAGCCTGTTTGGTATTGTTCACCACGTTTAATATAACCATAACCGGTTTCTGGCTTATCTCCAACAATACCAAAAGTGACTAGTTTTCCTCTCTTAGCCAACTCTGCACCTTTTTTAACACTTTCCTGAAATGCTATTGGATTTTCAATAACATGATCAGCTGCAAGCACGAGTAGTAAAGCATCTTGATCATTTTCTATTGCTTTTAGAGCTGCTAAAGCAATAGCTGGAGCTGTATTACGTCCGACAGGTTCTAAGAATATACCTGAATGCTGAACATCTAATTGACGTACCTGCTCAGCGGCAATAAAGCGATGTTCTTCATTACAGATAAGCATAGCTGGCGAATGCTCAATGCCACCTAAACGTTTGATTGTTTGTTGTAGCATTGTTGTATTTGAATCATCCAACGCTAAAAATTGTTTTGGATAATTGCCACGCGATAACGGCCATAAACGAGTACCTGAACCACCTGCCATAATTACTGGTAAAATCATTGTAGATCCTTTTTAAATGACTTGATTTCAAATAAGTCAAATTTTGAAATAATAAAATAAATTGTGGAAACTAAACTAATTGCAATTACAGATACAATCGCACTATTGATAAATGCTTTAGAATACTCTAAATTCTCGACTACTTCTGTATCTTTAAACAGCAAGTTCAAATAACTAAATATGATTAATGAAAGCAGTAAAAATACCTGCCTAATTGGGAGTAATTTAAAAACATAACGATGCAAAACAAAAATACATTGTATAAAATTCATCAGAAAAGAACATGTTAATAACAAGCATAAATACAGCAGATCACCAGAGACAACACCTAAAACGATTGCTGAAATATTAGTCACTGACGAAAACAATCCACAATAAAACATTTCTTTTGTAGAACCAAATGCTTGGAAAACACCACCTGTAGAACTTAAAACCATTTGCAAAGGAATAGTAATAGATAATATTTGAAGGATCGCTGCTGTACCATGCCATTGAGGACCAAATAAAATAAGTACAACATCATCAGCAGCCCAAAAAAGAACCAAAGCAACAAATGTACCTAACATTACAAGCTTAAATGCTACCCTGTAAAACTCGCCCATAACTAATTCAGGATTATGCTTATGTTTAGTTAGAATTGGCTGTAATGCGGGAGTAATTGCAAAAGTAAAAAGCTGTAAAGGATAACGCATCACTTGATAAGATTTTTCGTAAATACCAACTGCAGATGCCCCAAAATACTTCGTAATCAAAATTGTATCTAAGTTACGAGAAAAAAAGTTCAGCACATTAAAAGCTAATTGGTATTTTGCAACTCCAAATAATCGCTTAATAGCAATTAATTCAGCACCAAACCAAGGGCGGCCTAATTCACTGGACTTTGAAAAATAAAAATACAAGAAAAAACGTGCTATTGGTACCACTAAAAGCTTACTAATTAAACCAAGTATACCAAAGCCTAAATAATACAGAGATAATGCTACTAGAAATGAACTCAACTCAGCAAAGATCTCAGCACGAGCAATTAATAAAAACTCTGTATCTTTTTGTAAACTAGCTAAGGGAAACATTGATAATGCAGAAAAAAATATATTGAAAGCAAGTACAATAGAAATATAAGGAATATCTGAAAGCTCAAGCCATTTTATTAAACTAGGCGTCATGAACATAAATAGTAAGGCACCGACAATTCCAATAATTGCTGTTGAACTGAAAATACCATCCCTTTGACTCGGAGTTATAGTGTCACAATGAACTATTGCAGGACCTAAACCGGAGGTCGCTAATAGCTGAAAGAAAAGTATCATAACCGTCACAGCAGCAAGAACACCAAACATATCTGGTGTATAGATCCGAGATAGTACAGCTAAGGATACAAGCTGAAAAACATACAAACTATATTTCCCAAGTACACTTTTAAAAATTGCTTGGTTAAGGCTTTTGCTAATTTCAGACATTAATTATACTTACTTATAAAATACGTTTTTAAAATGATTAGCCATAGCATAGTTATTAATATCAACAGGTTTCATGACTAAAGGCCTATTCAACAAATCATCAATCATGATCTCTGGTAGTTTTTCATCTGGTAGAACAACCTTGAATAAATCGCTACCAATTTCATTGGCGATTTGTAACTGATGATCATCAGAAAACTCTTGATACCTTGCTACTCTTGGAACAAAAACAACATTCTTTTGATAGCTTAACATTTGATTAATGCTACCTATTCCACAATGACTTATGACCAAGCTTGCTTGTTTAACGAGTACTTCCATTTCATCTCGTGAAACCATATCTAAAACTTCTCCGTTAACAGGGTTAGTCTCAAGTAAATTATGACCCTTTTGAATTACCCAGCGGACATCTTCACTTAGGTATAATGGTTGTTCGTATAACATCTTAAACAGGCGGTCAAAGTCATACTGATTTGTGCCAACTGTTACTAAAATAAGCGGCTTTTCTTCTATCATTTTTGTTTCTAATTCATATTTATTTTCGCTTAAGATATCAAAACATTTTCCTATGTACTGAGCATCATTCTCCTCAGCAATTTTCTCCCATTGACAATAAAAAGCATCAAATAGTTTATGCTTTTTTACTAACTTCCCTGTATTTGACAATTCAATCACTCGTGACAGTGTATCTAGATAAATAAATTTAATCGGTAAAAACTTGCAAACTAGTGCAAACGGTAAAGCTATTGGACCACCTGTACTAAAAACTGCGATAGGCCTTTCACGTAACAAAACGTATATTGCATAAAACACATTAAAAAAATGAATAAATACATTATGTTGCGTGTCCATTATTTGATATATTTTTTTTATATTTTTATTTTTTATATTTTTCTTATTACTCACTAAGGTTAAATTATTACACATACTAGTTGCACACATTGCCTGAGTTAAATGTCCGCCAGCCGAGGCAATAACTAAAATCTTCCCCTTCATAAAATCTCCGTTGTTAATTAAATATTGAGTCAACTAGTAATCTGAACCTAAAAAGAAGCGTCTTCGTTTATAAAATACTTTTCGTAATATAAAGTAGCTTAAAGCTGATGTAGTTATCACACAAATGAAGACTAGCATCATTATTATTATTTCAGGTAAACCTACACTATATTCCTTCAATAAAATACGTAACAGACTTATAAAATAACCATGAACAAAATATAAGTAAAAACTGATACCAGCTAAAAAACTAAGTGGTTTAAAGTCAAAATTAAGCTTTTCATGAAAAAAAGCAAACGTGAGTAAAGATAAAACTAATTTTAGTAAGTTATCTATAGAAGAATTATAACCATAGAAGTAATAAATAAAGAGGGTAAAAATACAAAAAACAGGTAGCAATAAAATACTTAAAGTAGCAAGTTCTGAAACTAAAACTTCATTTTTTTGTAAAATCATACCGAATAGATAAGCAGGTAGAAAATATACAAATGATTGGAACACCTGATTATTCAACTCAGGTCGTCCGACATTATAAGACATAAATAATGATAATAAAAAGATTATATAAAGTAATCTTGTTTTTTTTATTTTTCTAAGTATAGGGAAAGTAAAGAAAAATAATACAATCATAGGAATAAACCACAAAGGTCCTAAGTGCGCTCCTGTTCCAATTAAATAAAGGTATTTATACACATAACCTAACTGGGAAAAACTTGACATATCAATCCATGGATGATTTTGTTTCAAGTCCATTACATATAATAAAGCAGCAGGAAGTGATAAAAAAAGGTAAGGGAACACTACATTTTTAAATTTATTGACTAGGTATGAATAGTAACTATAGCGGCTTTCTAAAAGGGAAAAAAAATAACCAGAGATCACTACAAACAATACGGTGGCGTTCGTTAACGCACTCCTTAATAAGGCAATATCATTAGCTGTAGAAAGTGCAGAAATAGAATGAGCAACAATGACTAAAACAATAGCAAAGCCTCTTAAATTGTGCATGTATTTAATATCCAACGTTTAACTTTCCTTTGTTTAGAATTAGTTGTGTATTTTCAAGTTAGTAAAAAATATCAGTTGAAGGTGTTCTATATTTGTATTTTATATTTTTTGAATAAGTAAGCTCATTAATTAAAACTTTAGAAAAATAATTAAACCCAAGTTAAGCTAAATTATCATGCTTAAATTTTAGTCCTTTTAACTGTAGGAAGGTATTCCAAAATCTACCCTTTAGCAATAACGATATCTCTAAACTTAACTTGGCATTAGTTTATAAGATTTATATTTATAGGCAGCACAATAAAATATGATAACTCAATTATTTTTATCTGTTGGCTCTTTCCTCATTTTCAGGAGAACAGCGGGCACACCACCAACAATACTATACGATTCAACATCTTTAGTTACGACAGAGCCGGCGGCAATAATTGCACCATTTCCTATAATGATACCAGGGAGCACAACTACATTACGACCTAACCATACATCATTACCAATAATAACTTTTTTTTCTTTTTTATAACCTTGAAGTGACATTGGCAGTTCAATAGACTCGAACTCGTGCATACGACTTAATATTGATACATTTGGAGCTATCATTACATCATCGCCTATTTTCACACTTTCTAAATAAACATTTTCATTAATTCTTGCGCCTTGCCCTATTTTTAATTTATTCGCCCGACCAATATATACATTTGAGCCAACCATTGATTGATTACCATTTTTATCTAAAACCTTGAGAATATGATGGAGATACCAAACTCTTATATTAGAGAATATAAATGTAAAACGTGCAGATGGGAGCTTAGAAAGTAAAATATAGTATAAGAAAAGCTTTAGATTATTTAACACTGTTTAGTACCTTTAAGTAATGACTGGCAACAGCTTCACCAGTGAATTTTTCTAACTCACCAGCTTTATTGATTGACCAAATATTATCTGAAAATTGTTGGTAGTTTTTTTCCAACTCTAAAATACCAAGTTTAATTTCATCACTGGTTTGACATGTAAGTTTTACACCAACATCAAGGTCACCCAAATGCCCATCAACCCCAGTATTTTTCATATACATAATCGGACAGCCTGATGCTAATGCCTCAATGTAAGCCATTCCAAATGTTTCATTTATAGCAGGCATTAGAAGAGCCTTAGAATTTTTTAATCTCTCAATTAGCTTTAGATGTGGTAAAACACCTATTAAATTTACATTATCATTTAAAGACAGCTCTTTAATTTTGTTTGTAATAACTTTTTTATCTTGTAGATTGCCGCTACCTATAATATCAAGTTTTATAAATACATTATCCTTCTTAAGAGTACAAATTGCCTCTAACAAAGGGATAACACCCTTACGCTTATACTGATGAAAGCTAACAATTGTCACATAATCAGAACTAATATTATTAACTCTTTGAGGAATAATATGGTTTATCTCACATATATTAGGCAGCTTACTAGAAGGAGTTTCTGCTTTTACTATTTGATACATAAACTTTTTTGCCCACGGGCTAACCCAAAATATATGCTTTGCACTAGCATAAATTCTCTTGAATAATGGTTCACAATCCTTCAGCCGTTTTATGTTATTTAAATCACTACCACCACGAACAGAAACTACAAAAGGAACACCCGAATATTTACTTAAATAAAATGCAAAAATTCCTTCAGTAGTCATCTTATGAGCATGTATTAAGTCATAATCTTTAAGCTTTAATTTTTTGCTTAGATAAATTGCACTAATTTTAATTTGCAGCCTATATAAGTAAGCAATAGGCAGTCCCCAAAAAACAATTGATACACCTCTTTCAAAGCCTTTCAATGATATCGAAAAAGGGTTGTTACTTCTATTAACAGAAAGTACAAAATTCACAATTCCTTGGTCTAACTCCTCAACTGCATCGACTAAATTTGAAACTGCTTTAGTGTATGGATAATCTCTACCGTCAGGAAAGTCTTGATGTATATGTAATATTTTCAATTTTTTTCTCTAAGAGCGCTTTCTATTAAGTTAGTCATATTGCTTCTAAAAGCCTCATTGGAGAACTTTTCTGCATTTTTTCTTACCTCATTAGGATCGAATGTATAACTACTAGATTCAAAGGATTCTACAGCCTCAATCAAACATTTGGTTGTTTGCTTTTTAAAGTGAACGCCACTCACTCCATGATTAACCGTTTCTAAACAACCGCCTTTTCCAAATGCAATAACGGGTGTTCCACATGCCTGGGCCTCAACAGGGATTATTCCGAAGTCTTCTTCAGCAGCAAATACAAATGCTTTTGCCTTTTGCATATTTTTTAACATCACTTCGTCTGACTGGTATCCTAAAATTTCTATATTGTCAGCATTACCAACAATATCTTTAATTTTTTGCATTTGGGGGCCATCACCTATAATTTTAAGCTGCTTTGTTGGCATTTTTACAAATGCCTCAGCTATTAAATCAAGCCTTTTGTATGGCACTAGGCGCGACGCTGCAAGATAGAAGTCTTCTTTTGTTGTTTCCAGTTTAAATTTTTCAATATTAACTGGAGGATAGATAACTTCAGCCACTCTTCTATAGCATTTATAAATTCGTTTTTTAATAAATGAAGAGTTTGCAATGAATGTATCTACGCCATTAGCCGTTCTCGTATCCCAAATTCTAAACTTATGTAAAAAATAGCGAGCTATTATTGATTTCAACCCCTTATCATTACCACTTTCTTTTAAGTATTGCTCTTGCATATCCCATGCATACCTTGCTGGTGAGTGGCAATAGCTAACATGAAGTTGATCAGGGCCTGTTATTACACCTTTTGCAGCAGAATAACTCGACGATATGACAAGGTCATAACTAGACAAATCGAATTGCTCGATAGCAATTGGGAAAAGTGGAAAATAATTTCGGTACATTTTATTGGCGAATGGCAGCCTCTGAATGAAAGATGTGTGTATTTTCACCGATTTAAGCCAAGTGCGATCTTCTTCGGGTAAATAATCTACTAACGTGAAAATGTCAGCTTTAGGATAAAGCTCAAGTATCTCATTTAAAACCTTCTCAGCCCCACCATTAACCACTAACCAATCATGTATAATTGCAACTTTCATTTATGTACCTAACTTCCCTGAATTTATTGATAATTTTTTACTAAAAATAGAAATAGAAAATATTAAAAGATATAAAACCCATATACTGGTGCTATCTTTGTAAAAAGATGCTTCTGTAATATTATGAAGAACAATTACACTTAAACCAGCTAATAAATGTGAAGAATTTAAGCCCTTCATACACATTGCAAAAATGGCTATAATAGCAATTGTTATAAGTGCACCAAACTGTAAATACAATTCTATAAAGCCATTGTGAGCAGAATTAATATATTGGATAAAACTATTATCTACATCAAAGAAATACGGTATTTGAGGTACA
This sequence comes from Pseudoalteromonas sp. 120-MNA-CIBAN-0494, assembly GCF_040308885.1. Lineage (NCBI taxonomy): Bacteria > Pseudomonadati > Pseudomonadota > Gammaproteobacteria > Alteromonadales > Pseudoalteromonadaceae > Pseudoalteromonas > Pseudoalteromonas sp. 120-MNA-CIBAN-0494. The sequence continues at coordinate 11,720 of NZ_JBEOOE010000034.1, read as the reverse complement.
CCAAAGTAGCTTCCATAACCATAACCACTTAGCAATTTGTCAAAATACTCAAGATCATAGTATAGAATATTCCATATAAAGCCCCTCCCTGTCATGAAGTTTGCATCAACAAGCTTCCCTACATGATAATAATCATTTAACAAGTAAGAAAGCAGGGGCAATAACAAAAACATACTCACACATGAAGCTAAAATTATTAGTAATGAGGCTTTGACATATTTAAAATGTATATTTGACATAGTAAAGTAAAATAGCACTAAAAATATGCTAGTTTTACTTTTAGTTAAAAGTAATAATATTATCAAAAGGACTAGAATATTCTTAAAATTCCTAAAGTTAAAATTGTAACTTTTTTTAAGCGAATGAAATGTAATTATTAATACCGCTAAATTTATACCCATCAAGTTTTTATTTTTAGCGAAACCTGCTAAAGCGGAATCAGCTGTAAAACCCACACCAAGTAAAATACTGACTAAAGTTATGAATAAATAACTGTAAACAGTCAGCATTATCGATCGTTCAAGTGTTTTATTAATAAACGAGTAGTAAAAAGCTAAAATAATACTTGAGATAAATATCAGCTGAAAAAGAGATCTTTTTAAAACATAACTAGGATAGTTAGACCAAAAGGCACTTATTAAAGAGATGAAAACAATCATCAATAATAGCAACGATTTTAAATAAAAATTTCTGCTAACTTTTTTATAACTACCTGCTAAAAAGAAGCTGGCAACATAAAAAACAAACAAAGACGACCATAATAATTGTTTAAATATATTACTCCCAGCACTAGCATTTAACTGTTGCTCTAGATCTAAATCCATCAGAGAAAATTTTGCATCTAAATCTGGCGTTAATATGCCAAAACAGAATAGAAATATTATGAACAGTCCATACGATTGCAAAAATTTTTGAGCCAAATTCATTTGTATAATTCAACTAAGTCATCATTAGTGGCAAAAAAATAACATTTCCCAAAATTATCCAGCATTTTTAACACATATGTAATATATGTAGCTTTCCCAAATGGTAAAGCGCAAACACTCAAAAACGCATATAAAAACATTTTTAAGATTGCTTTGCTAATGTATAGACATTTACTCACTGTAAAACCAATAAGTGTAAATCTATACCTTGAAAAAGTTTGACCTATACGTATTGCTCTTTTAAACAAGTATTTACAGTTTAGCCTTTCGGGTTCTACCTCTTCGGATACAAATGCTTCTTTGCAATAAACAAGCTTAAACCCTTTTTTATGTAATCTATAAAAAAGATCAGAGTCTTCACCACCCGTTTTTCCAAACTTAGCATCAAAGGTATACCCTGTTTTTAATAAAGCCTCTTTACGGATTAAAGTACAGCCAGCGCCACCACTACTTACTTCAGTGCCTGTTTCTCTAACCTTTCTATCAAAAAAACGCCCTTGTACAATCCAATTAGGAGTATGATTAGGGTAAATAGGCTTTACTTGACCAAAAACAACGCTCGCCTTGTATTTAACGGCTGTATTTAAAAGGTTAACTAACCACTCCTTATCAACAATTTCGTCGTCATCTAGCGAGGCTATATACTCTCCTTTTGCTGCTTTTAAATATTCGTTCCTTGCAATAGAGATATTTTTTATTGGTTGATTTATGTAGGTTAATCTATGTCTATAATTATCGCTTTTTTCAAACACAATTGATTCTGCATACTTGCCTTCATCATTATCTATAACAATCACCTCAATCTCTGTGTTATCAGGGATTGTTAATGCATTGATGCTTTCAAGTGTTTTAATTAAGTGAGCTCTTTTATATGTGCATAAACAAATAGAAATTAACATCTAAACCTCACTTAAAAATTAATCATTGCCGAATAAGTCGCGCGTATATACTTTATCTACAACATCGCTTAAAGCTTCTTCCATTCTATTTGCTACAATTACATCACATTTGGTTTTAAATTCTACCAAATCATTTATTACCTGAGAGTTGAAGAAATCACTTTCGTGTAATTCTGGTTCATAAACGACTACTTCAATACCTCGAGCTTTTATTCTTTTCATTATCCCTTGTATAGAAGATGCTCTAAAGTTATCTGAACCTGATTTCATTATAAGTCTATATACACCTACTACTTTTGGGTTTTTATTGATAATTGAAAAGGCTATATGATCTTTTCTTGTGGTGTTCGCGTCTACGATTGATTTTATTAAACTATTTGGTACGTCTTCAAAGTTAGCTCTTAATTGTTTAGTGTCTTTAGGTAAACAATAGCCACCATAACCAAATGAAGGATTGTTGTAATGATTACCTATTCTTGGATCTAAACAAACGCCTTCAATGATTTGCTTTGAGTCTAACCCATGAGTCTCAGCGTAAGTGTCTAACTCGTTAAAGTATGAGACTCGCATTGCTAAATACGTATTGGAAAATAATTTGACAGCTTCAGCTTCTGTTGAGTTAGTGTATAGAATTTCTATATCTTCTTTTATAGCTCCTTGAGCTAAAAGTTTGGCAAAAACCACAGCCCGTTCAGACTTTTCACCTACAATTATTCTTGATGGATACAAGTTATCGTGTAAAGCTTTACCTTCTCGTAAAAATTCGGGCGAAAATATAATATTATTGTGACAAAATTTTTGTTTAATTCTCTTTGTAAAGCCAACAGGGACTGTAGACTTTATGATCATTATTGCCTTAGGATTTATCTCGATAACATCTTTGATTACTGCTTCAACTGAGCTTGTATCAAAGTAGTTATTTTCAACGTTATAATCTGTAGGTGTTGCAATTACAACATAATCAGCATTCTTAAATGCTCTATGTTTATCTGTTGTAGCCTCTAAGTTTAATTCTTTATTTGCAAGAAAATCTTCAATTTTATCATCTGAGATAGGAGATATTTTATTATTGATTAGCTCTACTTTCTCTTGTATTACATCAAGAGCTATTACTTCATTATGTTGTGCTAATAATACAGCATTTGACAAGCCTACATAGCCAGTACCAGCGATAGTGATTTTCATTTTAAATCCTTGAAATATAATAAACTACGCCAACAATTGCTTGACGCGCTTGGTAAACTCTTCACCCATTGAGGTTGATTGCATTGCATACTCTACATTTGCCAACATATAGCCAAGTTTTGAGCCGCAATCGTGCGACTTACCTTTTAAATGATACGCTTCAATTGTTTCAAGATGACGTAACTGCAGTAATGCATCTGTTAATTGTATTTCGCCGCCAGCTCCTGGAGGTGTAAACTCGAGCAAGTCCCAAATAGCAGGCGATACAACATAACGCCCTGTTATGGCTAAATTACTAGGCGCTTCATCATTATTTGGTTTTTCAACCATATTGGTAATGGCTGCATTTTCGCCAGGCGCAATATTTTTACCCGCCAAATCAACCACACCATAGTTGTGCACTTCCTCGTGTGGGACAGGTTCAACCATAATTTGGTTATGTTGGGTGAGTTCAAACCGGTCGATCATTTGCGCTAGGTTATCAACCTTAAGATTTGACTTATATTGATCGATAATTACGTCAGGCAATAAAATCGCAAAAGGGTTATTGCCGATGATTGGGCGAGTTTCAAGTATTGCGTGTCCTAAGCCTAACGGCGCCGATTGACGAACCGAAATAATACTTACATCTCGCGGGATTATTGAACGCACCTCTTCTAGCAGGCTGCGCTTTACACGGGCCTCTAAGGTTGCTTCTAGCTCAAAGCTAGTGTCAAAATGATTTTCTATTGCGTTTTTGGAAGCATGTGTGACTAGTATAATTTCTTTAATACCGGCCTTTACCGCTTCGTTTACAACGTATTGAATCAGAGGTTTGTCTACTAGTGGAAGCATTTCCTTTGGCGTTGCTTTAGTGGCGGGTAACATACGGGTACCCAAGCCTGCAACAGGCAAGACTGCTTTTAATACTTTCACTTCAATTCCTTTTATAGTTACTTTTTATTGCTCTTAACCTAAAGCAAGGTTTATCGCTTAAGGTATTTCAAGCGGATATTATACACTAGTTATTAATTCGCTCAATAAAATAAACAGTCTTTCGCATTGCTTTGTGTTGCAAAAATGTTAAAAGCCAAGTTCTTACTTAATTAATAATTGGATTAATAATTTTTCCTACATATTCTGAACCAAAATCATTTAAGTGGCCCGTATCTAAATATAAAGAATTTTGTTCAAAGGTCACACAACCACTTTTTGTACACATTGATTTACTTAAATCAATCAGCTTGACATTAGGATAGCTTTCAACATCCTTAAGAAAATAAAGAATTTTCGAGTAGTATTGAGAAAACTCATTTCTTTGAAATGTACAATTATTATCAATGAAGTTTGAGTAGGAGACTAAACTGTAATGCTTTCTCAACAGACATTGCCCAATATTTTTACCGTTATTAGGTGGAGGGCTAACGACAAATATACGTTTACCTGTTGAGCTAAGTCTTGATAACGTTTGTTTGAACGAGATTGAATAAGTATCAAAATCATTATTAAGAACTCTAGCACCATCAAAATAGTCATACTTAAACCATTGCTCGAATGCAGAAGAGAGAATTACAGTTTTAATCTGCGAGTTATTTTCTATCTCATTGATAACATCATTATTGAATTTAAAACAAGATTTTGACCAGTTTAAGTCATAACTTTTAAAATTTGGAAAAGTTGATAAAGAAACATTTGGAGAACAAGCACTTTTTGTCGCTTGTATAAGCTCATTGTTTTTAGATAAGCCTTTTACTAAATGCATTGCATATGAGTCGCCCCATACAATTGTTTCAGGGTTCTCACTAGTTTTACATTCATCAAGTATCTGAAAGTCTGATTTGAAGTTACATAGTTTATTTAGACCTATGCTTGGCTTTGATTGAGTAATTTCAGCTTTACTAAAACCACCAAACTTTGGATATAGGGAGAGTAATAAGCCCATTACAGACATAACTAATAAGCTAAAAACAGATAACGTTAGCACTGTTTTTGTAGATTTATTCGATTTTCTTCTGAAAGGCTTCTCAACATATTGATAAGACAATAAGGATAAAAGAAAAACTATGAGCATTGAAAAAGCAATTAACTCATTAGTTAAAGACTCTAACGTCATTAATTTTGCGAAAGCAAAAATTGGCTGATGCCATAAATACAAGCTGTAGGAAATTAGACCTATAAAAACTAATATCTTACTAGACAGCATTTTACCAACTATATTATTTTCGCTTGCGAATAAAATTATTAGTGCCGTTGAAATGACCGGCAGTATAGTAAACCAACCAGGGAAGGCATATTCGTAAGAATATGTTGAATAAGAAATAATGAGCAAAAGTATAGCCAAAATACTTAACCACCCTTTAAGGCTTTCATTTATGGCTGATAAGGTATTTTTAGTAATTAAAACAGAACAAATTGATCCAGCAAGAAGTTCCCACGCTCTAGTGTGGATTAGATAAAAGTTAACTGATTGATTTGAAGTTAAGAACATAGACAGTAATGAAATAATAAAAATTACTGATAGAGCAAGAAATATATGTTTCTTAAACCTTGTAAGCAAGAGTAATACAAATGGGAAAAATAGATAAAATTGTTCTTCTACAGCTAAACTCCACATGTGTAACATTGGGTTTAGCTCGGCACTTGGGTTAAAATAGTCAAGCTTAAGAAAGAAGAATATATTAGCCATAAATGTTGACACTGCAACAATACTATAACCGAGCATTTTCATTGATGCTGGATCTAAAAAGAAAAAGGATAGAAAACTACTAACAACAATCATAAAAGCCATTGCAGGTAATATTCTTCTAGCACGTCTCTCGTAAAAAGACGACAGAGAAAACTTCCCTTCAGACATCTCTTTAAGCAAAATAGTTGTAATTAAATACCCCGATATTACAAAAAAAACATCAACTCCGGCAAAACCACCAGGTAAAAGGTGTAACCCTGAGTGATGAAATAATACAGGTAAAATTGCTAATGCTCTTAAACCATCAATCTCAGCTCTGTATTTCATATTTTTTGATCCATAGAAAATCTGACTGCTGTAAAAACTTCGACATAATAAAATATTTAGTTAGCTTAAAACTACTAGCTTATTGAATAGTTTGAGATACTTATTTTAAATGCATTAGGTGGAGGAGCAACTAGTGGAAGCATTTCCATTGGTGTTGCTTTGGTAGCGGGTAACATACGGGTACCCAAGCCTGCAACAGGCAAGACTGCTTTTAATACTTTCACTTCAATTCCTTTTATAGTTACTTTTTGGTTATAACGTAGCTGTTTATAAATGTCGCTGCGAATAGCGAGTTTTAAGCAATACTAACCTTTATGGGCGGTTATTATACACAACACATATAATCGCTCAATATAAAAAGCAGCCTTTTTGATTGTTTTATGTTAATTTTATGCTAACTAGTTATTATTGCCTTTTTTGTAATCTATCAATTTACTTTCAATGGGAATATAATAGTACGGTTAACTTTTAAGGGATGGGATTTGTGCGCGTAGGAATTTGCATAATTATATTGGTGTCTTTTTTTGCTTGTGCACAAGACATGCTTTTACATTTGCGTAATAGCGATATAATTACCCGTGCAAAGCAGTTTTACGGCGATGCAGGCCACCAACGAATAAAAACATGGCTGAGTTTTATAGATGACTCTGCCGACAAAAGCGAATGGCAAAAAATTCATTTAGTTAATGACTTTTTTAATAAGCATATAAAGTACAAAACCGATGATGAACTTTGGCAAAAAAAAGATTACTGGGCCACCCCGCTAGAAAGCCTAGGTGTTGGCATGGGTGACTGTGAAGATTATGTTATTGCTAAATATTTTACTTTAATCGCTTTAGGTATCCCCGAAGATAAAATACGCTTTATGTATGTACGCCAGCGTACGGTTAATCAACCACACATGGTGCTTATATACTTTGAACAGCCTAACCAAATACCGTTGGTGCTTGATAACTTTAATACAAAATTAGTGCCTGCAAGTAATCGGGGCGATTTAAAACCTATATACAGTTTTAATGGCCAAGGTTTATGGTTAGCCAAATCGAAAGGGTTAGGTAATAAGGTTAAAAATAGCCGTGGGGTTTCTGCTTGGAACACTATGCTAGAACGAATTGAACAAGGCGAGCTTGCGCCTGCCAACGGTAACAATAAAGGAACTAGTAGTTATGTCTCGACTCTTTAAACATGGATTGAGTTTAAAAACCCAAGTATATGGCTTGATCATATTAATTTCGGTTATTTCATTTTGCGTACGCGTTATTACCGATGTGGATACAACCCGTAATTATTTACAAACGCAAATGGCCAGCCATGCGCAAGACACCGCTACCAGTTTAGGGCTTTCGATATCTCCTTATTTAGAAGACGACAGCCTAATGATTGCACAAACGATGGCAACCGCTATTTTTGACTCTGGTTATTACAGCCAAATTAAATTTACCGACGTGCAAAACAACATCGTTTTTGAATTACAAAACCCTAAACGCGTTGAATCAGTTCCTGGTTGGTTTATTAGTGCTGTTGAACTGAGTGCACCTACTATGCATTCTGAAATAAACAATGGCTGGATGATGGCAGGCACACTTGATGTAACCAGCCATACTGGGCAATCTTACCTTACCTTATGGCAACACACACTCCGCAGCTTATATAGCTCATTTTTGCTATTAGCAGCATCGCTGGCTATTGCATTTTTAATTTTACGCGCAGTATTTAAGCCGTTAAAAGCAGTAGAAGATCAAGCCACTTTAGTGACTCGAAAACGCTTTACCTTAAATAAAGAAATACCAGTAGCACGGGAGCTTCGCACAGTAACCCAAGCCATAAATAACATGGTTATAAACTTACAAAGTACGTTTGATTCGCTGACCAAACAAACACAAGCGCTTACTGAAGAAGTATACATAGATTCGTTAACGGGGTTGGGTAACCGTAAGTCGTTTGAAAACCACTTTAATTCTGTTGTAAATAATATTACTGACGATGCGCCAATTACTGCGTTGATGCTTACCCTGCCCTCGTTAAATAATATTAACCAAGTGGTAAGCTACCAAGATGGTGATCAGCATGTACTTGATGCAGCAAAAATACTTAAACAGCTTGCTGATGAGTTACCAAATTCAACTATATTTAGGCTTAATGGGGGTACGTTTGTATTACTGGCCCCATATGACGTTTTATTTTTAAATAAAGCCCGCCTAGACCTCATTGATAATTTAAGTCAAAAAGAAAACAGCTTACATATAAACGGTTACGCTAATTTAGCCATTGTTGGCGTTGAGCAAGGAGCGAGTTTAGGTGAAGTGTTATCGCTACTTGATACTGGTTGCACTATAGGTGAAGACACTACGTTTGATAAAAACGATAAAGAGTCATTATTTAGTGTTAACCAATGGCGTACCTTAATTAAGTCGATTATAAATGCTGGCGAAGTGAGTTTTTCGGTGCAACCTGTTAAACAAGCTAATAAAACTGATTCTCAGTGTTACTTTGAGGTATTTGCACACTTGATTCATGAAGGCGAAAAGGTAAATAATGGCCACTTATTCGCGATGGCTGAAAAGTTAAATTTAACCGAAGAACTCGATAAAAAAATTATACGTAGCTTTATAGATGTAAAAGAGCAATACCCAAATGATGTATTTGCACTTAATATTAGCAAGGCATCCTTGTACTCAACTGACTTTATACAATGGCTCACCCTTTATTCGCACACTAAACCGGTAATTAAAACAAACTTAGTGTTTGAACTACATGAAATTGGTTTGCTTTATAACGTGCATGTTGCGTCTTTACATATAGATGCAATTAAAGAGCTGGGTATTAATGTGTGTATTGAACACTTTGGTACTAGCTTAACGTCGTTTAGGTATTTACAAGGTCTTGATATTGAGTACGTTAAAATTGATGGTAGCTACATTCAAGATTTGGTAACTAACCCGCAAAGTCAATTTTATATTCAAACAGTTAATAATATTTGTCATGGCTTTGGTATTAAAGTTTTAGCCTGTTTAATTGAAAAAACCGAGACTTTAGAAATTCTCGAATACTTAGGATGCGATGGCGTACAAGGTAATTTAATACTGCCACCATCAAAAATTATTAAATCTAATGAAAATGGCGTAAATAAAGAGTTTACTTTTTGCACCGATGCGCTAAAATTTTGCAATTAGTACTCAACCAAGGGACGAGAAATGAAAAAATTACTTTTAGCTGGCTTAGTCGCTAGCGCAACAGCACTTACTGCTCTTCCAACCTATGCACAAACGGATAATGCTGCAGTGGTTCAAGAAGTGGGCATAAATAGCATAATTGATATTCTTAATAATGTAACAGCAGATACTTCACCTGAACAATTACGCGAAGATTTAGTAGAAGCTATTAAACGCATTTGTAAAAACAAAGAAGAAGTTAAGTTAGACGAAAAGCTGCTTAATGGCGCTTGTGGCGCTGCTGATATAGATGCAATGGTTGCTGCTGTTGTGGCACGTTTTGGTGCAGACAATCTATTAATTTCTGACTTTTTAGCTGCTCTTTCGGATGCTGGTTTAGATACTGATGCAATTACCCTAGCAGCAATTACCGCAGGTGTTGATGCAACAACCGCTTCTGAAGCAACTGCTGCAGGTCCGGGTACTGGCCAGCCTGCTCCGCCAGTAGGCAGCTTACCAACATTACCAACACCTCCAGGTTCTGGTGGTACAGGCGGTGATAACGGTATATCTGAAGTCGGTAACTAGTTTTTACTATTAGTATATTCAAACGCAGCCAATTGGCTGCGTTTTTACTTTGTTTGAGTTTATTTTGAATCGTTTTATATTTTTTCTTATTTGCCTGATCTTATTTTTACTCCCTCTTCCTTTAGGTAGTTATAGACCTTGGGCGATTTTAGCTATTGGTATTTTAACTAGCTTTACCTTTATTACTCACTTGGCAAACAGTGTTTTAAATAACCACCAAGCACTTTTCCCTCCTCGATATACTTGGCCATTATTTACTGCCTTAGGCATTGTTGCTTTGGTGTGCGGGGTCCAGTTATTTGGCGTAAGTGTTGATGCTTTTCAAACAAAACAAATGTTATTAAAAACCAGTTTTTTAATAATGTTGAGCTGGTTAATATTTAATTACTGTAATAATGTAAATCGTATTAAAAAATTAATTTACGCCGTCATTTGCGCCGGTGTTTTTCAGGCTTTGTATGCTAGTTACTTAAACTTATCGCCCGATATTGTTAGCCCTTTATTTGGCTACAAACACACCGACAGAGCTATTGGTACTTTTACCTATTCTAACTTTTTAGCTAACTATTTAGCGCTGTGTTTATGCTTAGGCATTGGTGTGTTAATTAGCGAATTAAAACGCACTAACAATGGCTATAAACCTACTTTAAAACAAACGCTACGCGCCTGGGCCGAAATATTATTGAGCTCTAAAATCATTTTACGAATTTCGTTAATTATTATTATTGTGGCGCTTATTTTAACTCGTAGCCGTATGGGTAATTCGGCTTTTTTTATCGCCTTAATTATAGTGAGCTTACTGGCGCTGTTTGTTTATAAGCAAAAGCCTAAAGCATTTAAATTGCTGATTGTGAGCTTTTTCATTATCGATTTAATCATCATTGGTGCCATTTTCGATGTAGAAAAGGTAAAACAACGTATTAGCGAGACTAGTTTGCAATCGGAAACACGTGATGAAGTTGTACGCGACTCAATCCCACTAATTTTAGATAACCCGTTATTAGGGTCGGGCGGCGGTACTTTTTACACTGCGTTTCCTGCATATCAGTCTGAGCCCTACTCTGGTTATTACGACAATGCGCACAACGATTATGTGCAATTTGCAGTTGAGCTGGGTATTCCTACTACGGCGTTATTGGGGCTGTTAGTGGTTTATTGTTTATGGTTATGTATTAATACCATGCGAACGCGCAAAACGGCCCTTTATCAGGGTGTGGCGTTTGGTTGTGCTACAGCTATTGTAGCAATGATGCTGCATTCGTCGGTTGATTATTCGCTGCAAGCGGGGGCTAATTCGATGTTGTTTATAGTGGTGTTATGTTTAGCTTTATTAACCAACAAGTTACCGGCACCAAAACGGATTAAAAAACGGCGCAGCGAAAGTTAACGGGCTGCGGGAAGCGGGAAGCGGGTTACGAGCCTAATCCCTAACACCTGTTCTGTCTTCTCATTTACTCCTCATTCACTTCTCTCAGTGCAATAAGATCTTTAAGAAAAGTATGCACAAAGAGAGCTAAGAGACGCTGCGCTTTTAGAGGTTAAAGTCGAAATTATCGGGCTGCGGGTTACGAGCTGTATCCTAACATCTTTTTGGCTTTCTCATTTGTTCCTCATTCCCTTCTCTTAGTTCAATTAGATTTTTAAGAAAAGTATGCACAAAGAGGGCTAAGAGACGCTGCGCTTTTAGAGGTTAAAGTCGAAAGTTATCGGGCTGCGGGGGTCGGGTTACGAGCCTAATCTCTAACACTTGTTTTATCTTCTCATTTACTCCTCATTCTCTTCTCTCAGTGCAATAAGATCTTTAAGAAAATTATTCACAAAGAGGGTTAAGAGACGCTTCGCTTTTAGAGGTTAAAGTCGAAAGTTATCGGGCTGCGGGGGTCGGGTTACGGGCCTAATCCCTAACACTTGTTTTATCTTCTCATTTACTCCTCATTCTCTTCTCTCAGTGCAATAAGATCTTTAAGAAAATTATTCA
>NZ_JBEOOE010000033.1:0-33384 GCF_040308885.1 Pseudoalteromonas sp. 120-MNA-CIBAN-0494 | reverse complement strand
TGCCGAACTCAGTAGTGAAACGAAACAGCGCCGATGATAGTGTAGCATTTGCTATGTGAAAGTAGGACATTGCCAGGCTCCAAATTGTAGAAAGCCCGACTAGAAATAGTCGGGCTTTTTTACGTCTGGAGAAAAGTGAAATGTGGGTGAATAATGTACACAAGTCTCCCGCGTAGGTTGGGCGAGCGTAGCGACACCCGACACTAAAATCATAAAAAACATCACCACCGGCGAATAAGGTTAAACTTAACTTGTGAGTATGATTGAATTGATAATGTAGTTATTCGTTTTTTATCACTAAATACAGCACATAGGCGTAGTTACTGTTGATAACTTTCGCTAATTTTTGATCTTATTATTTGCTATAATCGTTTTATAAATAGCCTGCATAGCCGTATTGAGAGATCAGCACAATGGAATTTGAACAAGATAGCACTTTAACCCTTCCTTTATTTCTTTTTGATGACACTTTAAGTGACAGAGATTTAGAGCAACCTGACTTTGAAATTTCACTGCCACTTGATGACGAATTACTGACTCAACTATGTCAAAACCCTAGTGAAGACAGCAGTATAGCAATTAGTGTTGAGAGCTATCAGCTAACCATAATTAATCCTGAGCTGGCAGATATTGCAGAGCAACAGCATGATGCACAATTAACTTTAACCCGCGGGCCATTATTAAGTGCAGTACTGATTACAGCAGATCAACAAACATTTGTTTCTCCACAAATGGATATGATGCCTACGTTTGATTTAGGCGATGAGGACGAATGATGAGAAAAGTCGTAATAAGTACGCTAATACTGATTATTTTAAGTGGCTGTGCGTATTTAGGTAATGCTCATTACAATGATTTATTTGGCCCTGAGCAAACACAAGATCGTATGGTTTTACATAGTACAATTGAGGGGGCTGATTTTTTACAAAATGTAAAGCCAGTGCTTGATACACGCTGTGTAGTTTGCCACGGTTGCTACGATGCACCATGTCAGCTTAAGCTCTCATCTCCCGAAGGCATTGATAGAGGTTTAAGTAAAGAGCTGGTCTATGATGGTACGCGTTTATTAGCCACTACACCGAGCCGTTTGTTGTTTGATGCAGATAATACCCAGCAATGGCGTGATAAAGGTTTTTCGCCGGTGCTAAATGAGCGCGAGCAAAGCATAGAAGCAAACTTAGCAGGCAGTGTGTTATTTAATAGCTTAGTGCTAAAGCAAAGCTCTGATATTGCTAACAATGAAGTACTTGATGATGATGATTTTGATTTTTCGTTAAGTCGCTCTCAAACCTGTGCCACTATGGGAGAGTTTGATAGGTTGGCGGATGATCAACCACATGGTGGTATGCCTTATGGTTTGCCAGGCGTATCGCGTGAGGAATTTAAGCACTTACAAAATTGGCTGAAAAACGGTGGTAAAATGGCCAATATTGCACCGCCAACAGCGTTTGAGCTACAACAAATTAAGCGTTGGGAAGCATTTTTAAATCAAGATAGTTTAAAGTATCAGCTTTCTGCGCGTTATATTTACGAGCATTGGTTTTTAGCAAATATCTATTTCACTCCAGAAAACACGCAAACCTTTTTTAAATTAGTGCGCTCAAGTACACCACCCGGTGAAGATATTAAACTCATTAGCACACGTCGTCCTTATGATGATCCTAATGTTGAACGTGTTTACTATCGAATGATGCATGAACGCTCAACTATTTTGTCAAAAACACATTTGCCACTTAAATTAAATGATGCAAAGCTAACGCGTTTATATCAGCAGTTTATAGAGCCTGAATATACGGTAGCGAGCATGCCAAGCTATGAGCCAAAGGCTGCCTCTAATCCTTTTAAAACCTATGAAGTGATTCCAATCGACTCAAAATATCAGTTTATGCTTGATGAAGCTGAGTTAATAATTATGGGCTTTATTAAAGGGCCGGTTTGTCGTGGGCAAATTGCACTTAACGTCATAAATGATCATTTTTGGGTTGCATTTGCTGATCCTAAAAAAGTGGCTACTCCTGCTGTAGGTGAAATGCTGATTCAGCACGAAGATGCGCTTGAGCTACCTGCCGCTGAAGAAAGTAACGCATTAGCGATTAAAAGCTGGATTAAATATTCGGTGCGCGAAAAACGTTACTTAAAAGCTAAAGTTGAGCTGGCTAATGAGCTGTTTAAAAATGGCGATCACTTAACCACTAATTTATTGTGGAAAGGTGATGGTGTTAATAAAAATGCTGCGTTAACTGTATTTCGTCACTCAGACAGTGCTACGGTTGTGAAAGGCTTAATTGGACAAGAGCCTAAAACTATGTGGGTGCTTGATTATGCTTTATTTGAGCGCATTCACTATTTATTGGTTGCTGGATTTGATGTATACGGCAATGTAGGGCACCAACTCGTTACACGTTTATATATGGATTTTTTACGTTTAGAGGGAGAGGGTAACTTTCTTGGCTTATTACCTGAAGATAAACGAGAGCAAATTAAAAGTAGTTGGTATCGTAAGTCACCGCCTAGCTTATCTAAGTTCTTTAAAAGTAACCAAGAGTTTAGCCAACCTAGCGGAATAGTTTATAAAACCGATGATCCGCAACATGAGCTTTATGGCTTAATTAAAACGGCATTATCGCCCGTACTTAGTGAGCATTACGATTACACTAGCGTTTCTGGGCCGTTAGCAAGTATTAATACTATGCCTGTTAAGGCAATTAACTTATTGCCACCTGTATCTTATGTATTGGTTAAGCAAACAGACAATAGCCATAAAGCGTATACCATTATTCATCATAACGCACATTACAATATCTCTAGCTTACTTAACGAAGAAGGTCAGCGAGCTTTTGATGAAGATACTGTCACTCTAGTTCCTGGTTTTATTGGGGATTATCCAAGTGCTATTTGGTATTTAAATAATCAACAGCAAGTTGCAGCATTTGCAGAGCAGTTACCACTGATGCAAATTGAAGCTGATTATCGTGCGTTAAAATCTAAGTTTGGCATTCGCCGTACTCATCCACAATTTTGGCAGTATAGCGACATTTTACATCGGGCTGCTAAGCAGTATCGTGGTGTTGAATACGGTATGTTTGACTATAATCGCTTAGAAAACCGCTAGTTTTAATGAACTAAACGCAAGCCCAGCACTAAGTTGCTGGGCTTTTTTATTGCTTGCTGTTTATTACTTGAAATAATTTACAGTGCAGGAAATAGCGGTTGCTTCGAAGTTTAACTTTGCGGTAATTTAAATTAAGTAGAATAAATAATAAGAGTAAACAGTGCAGTCAATTCAGCTTCAAGCATTTAGTGGCTATTTACAAGGCCAAGGGCAAAGTCGTTACCATATCAATGACCTAAGTTGGCAGGTTAACCAAGGCGAGCATTGGTTGTTACTTGGCGCTAATGGTGCCGGCAAGTCAGCTATTACTGCTGCGTTAGCTGGCGAAGCTAAGCACAGTAGTGGTAAGCGCAGTTGCAGTATAGATGCTGTGCAATTGGTTTCATCTGATGCGCAAAAACAGCTTATTAATAAAGAACTAAAAAATGACAAACAAAGCTCAGTGAAAGAGCTGTTATTGGGTACAGCCAGTTATGATGTCGATTTGGCGCTGCGTTTAATTAACATATTAGACTTTGAGAAATTACTAGCTCGTCATTTTAGAGAGCTTTCAACCGGTGAAACTCGAAAGTTATTATTAATTAAAGCGCTGAGTTCGCGGCCTAATTTAGTGGTGCTTGATGAACCCTTTGACGGGCTTGATGTAGAGTCGAGTACTGCGCTTAATGTCATTTTGGCGCAATTAAGTGAATATATTAGTTTTGTGTTTGTAGTGAATCGTGTAGACGAAATTCCTGCTTTTATTACTCATTATGGTTATGTAAATCAAGGGTGTTTACAGTCTATTTTAGCGCATCCAAATGCAGAGCAAGTAGCCGATTTACTCAAGTTACTGCACTTAGAGCACAGCCAACTGAATATTCCAGAGCGAGATAGCTCGCAAGTTCAAGGGGTGTTTACGGGCAATACCTTGGTAAAGCTAAGCCAAGCAAGTGTAAGTTATAGTGGTTTGAGTATTTTTACAGGGCTTGATTGGACTATTAATAAACATCAGCATTGGCAGTTAAGTGGTAAAAATGGCTCAGGTAAAACCTGCTTATTAAATTTAATTACTGGCGATAATCCGCAGTGTTATAACAGCAATATTGAAGTGTTTGGCTTTAAGCGTGGCACGGGGGAGAGTATTTGGGATATAAAGCAACATATTGGCTTTATATCGAATGCGCTACACATGGATTATAGGGTGAGTATTTCGGCATTAAATACTATTGTTTCTGGCTTTTACGACAGTATAGGTTTGTATCAAACCCCAAGTGATGCACAAATTAATATTGCCAAACAATGGCTCGCGTTAATAGGTTTGGAGGAGCAATATAATACCTCGTTTACTCAGTTATCGTATGGCGATCAGCGGTTGTTACTTATTGCCCGCGCTATGGTTAAGCACCCAACCTTGCTTATTTTAGACGAGCCCTGTTTAGGGTTAGATGAGGCAAACCGACAGCGAGTGCTATTATTGATTGAAAAAATATGCGCCGCAGGCAGCAGCACGGTAATTTATGTAAATCATCATGCGGCAGATAAAATTAACGGTATAGAGAATTACTTAAAAATGGAAGATTTTAATTAAAACTGAGAGAAAGGTTGAATGAAAAATCACTCAACCTATTTTTTATTTTAAAGACGAGTAACGTTAAAACCTTTATCTTTTAATTGTTTAAGTAAGCCGTGTTGTTCAGGTAAGTGCAGTGCGCCGACGGCAATAAATAGTTGCTCGTTTACTAAACGTGGTGTTAGTTGTTTAATCCAGTTGTTGTTGCGGTTAATGAGCATTACTTGCTCACTAATTTCACCGTAATTACTATCATCAAAACTAGTATTGTAATAATTGGTTAGAGTTTGCATATCGCCATTTTTCCAGGCATCAACTAGCTTAATAAAGTAGGTATTAATGTCGGCAAGCTGCTCAAAGGTTTCTGCAATCATTTCATTACTTAATAATTCCATACCATCAAACATTTGTAGTTGTTGTTCAAGAGTCTCCAGCTCCCCTACTTTAATATCTTTATTTTTGGCGTAAGCGAGTACTTGCTTATCAATACCTGTTTTATCTGAATAACCGGCATTTTGAAACTCAATTTGCATCATAGTTACCATTACCGCCCATGGCTTTAAGCCATTAAACATAGCCACATCAATCGACTTTTTGGCAAAATAATCTTTAAGTTTATTGTAATTTTCTGCAGAGAGCTCAGTTTGCAATGTTTTACCGTTTTTTAGTAGCATGAATGGCATAGAGCGCTGCTGCATTTGCAGTGGCGTTAGTTTGTTTATATCTACCTCTACAATAACTTGAGAGCTTGCATCAATTGCATCAGTTACATTTTTAGGCAAGCCTTGCATGCTGGCGTCGCCTACGTGCACAGTGCCAAATAAATAGGAATTAACTCCGTTTTTTTCTATTTTGTATAACGCAGGAGCAGCATAGCTGTTAAGGCTAAATGTTATAAGTAACGCCACAATAAAAAAGTGGCTAATACGAGTAAGAGCATTCATGGTTTGTCCTTAAAATCTCAAAAATTAGTAGTGTAAATACTAACCTAAATTTACCCGGAGGGCAGCGTTAATATAAACGTTAGCGTATTGTTTTCGGTATTACTAGCCGTAACAGTAAAGCCATTTAAGTTACATAAGCTCTGCACAATAGATAACCCTAAACCGTGACGGTGGTTATTAGTTCTAGATGAATCTAGCTGATAAAGCGGGTCGAAAATAGCTTGTAATTGTTGTTCGCTCAATACTGTAGCCACTTTATTACTTAATGAAATGATAGTGGATTTTGGGTTACTTACGGCACTTAATTCGATGTTGTGCTGCGTTAAACCATAAAATAACGCGTTATCTATTAAATTACATAAAATAGTATTAAGGCTAAACTCGTCAGCAATAATGGTTACATTATTTGCAATAGTATTATTTATACGGGTGGCAATATTAGGGTGTTTAAAGGTTAGCTCATTAATTGTTTGTTTGAGCAAATTATTTAAAACGATAGTTTGCGCGTTTAATTCTATGCTGCTAGTTGAGCGCTGCAATAAGAGCAGGTTGTTTACAATGGTTTTCATACGCTCAGAAATACTGAGTACGTCACTGGTATAGGTATCGCTAATACGCTTGTCATCTGGGTATTTAAGTGCGACCTCGGATAAGCTTATTAGCTCTGCAATGGGAGTTTTAAGCTCGTGCGCTATATCGCTGGTAAGGCGTTTTTCATTACTATAAAGCTGCTGATTAGTAGTAATGAATTTATTGAGTTCATTGCGTATAGGCTCTATTTCTTCTACTTTAAAGTCGCTTTCTATAGTTTGTGCCACGGTTGTAATATCGAGACGTTTTATTTGCTCGTTCAGATTGTGTAGCGGAAATAGCCCTTTATTTACAATGCGTGTAACCAAGTAGCGCACGCCAAATACACCAATCACACAGGTGAGAATAAACACCACATCAATAATGATCAGTACTTTATTAAGCTCGGCCGTTGGGGCTGCTATTGCCAGGGTCATACTGTTAATAGTAGCTGATGCGTTGGTGTTTCTAATATCTTTTTTAGCAACAAAGTGGCTTATAAGTACTCGGCCGCTTTGTCCGTTAGGTAGGTCGTAATCAATTATTTTAGATTCGTTTATAGGTAGTTCTAAAAAAGGCAGTTGAGTGTTTTTATACAGTTGTAACGATTGAGAGCGCTCAAACACCTCGCTGCCATGCCATAATTGGTAAAACTCACTGGCGTCGGCTTGTTCGTATTCCGACATAAATTTACCCGAAAATTCAAACTCAACTTTACCGTTGTCATCCTCTACTAAGGTTTTTAAGTAGTTAGCTTTATTAGTGAGGGATTGATTAAACTGCTCCTCTACCCAAGAATCGACACTTAAATCAACAGTTAAAAATATAGTGAATAATATAACGGAGATCACCGCGCTAATATTATTAACGAGTTTACGTTTTATTGAGTGACTTTTACTTTGTTGTTGCGACATAACCAAACCCACGTTTATTTTTTATAGGGAGTTCGCCATCAAACTGTCTTACTTTTTTACGTATGGTTGATATATGTGCTTCAAGCGCATTTTTAGAGAGCATATCGAACTGACCGACCACCGCTTCACTTATAAGCTCCAGCCCTAATACTCGCTCGTGGGCATTAAATAAGCACTCTATTATTTTGTATTCATTACGAGTGAGTTCAATGGCATGTTGCTGGTAATGAAGTGTTTTTAGCGAAAGATCTAATACACAGTCACCTACGGTAAGCGTATTTTGTTGGTTTTGCAGTGAACCACGGCGAAGTAGCGCAAGCACGCGAGCGTGAAGTTCTTCAAACGAAAACGGCTTAGTTAAATAATCGTCAGCCCCTTTCATAAGGCCATTTATTTTATCTTGCGGCTCACTACGAGCAGATAAAATAAGTACACGGCTTTGGTTATTACTGCTGCGCAATGCTTGCAAAATACTCATGCCATCTACACTCGGTAGCATTAAATCAAGTAATATTAGGTCGTAGTTTCCACTAAGTGCCATGCTTAATCCTTCTGAGCCGTCACCGGTTTCATCTACGGTAAAACCAAGGTTGCCAAGGCCTACTTGCAGGCTGCGCCTTAGTGCTTCTGAGTCTTCAATAACGAGGATGTTCATCTTTGCTCGATTTGTAAAAATAGCCTTGTTACTTTAACAAGGCTTTATTATCAAGTCACTTTGTTAATGATACCAACCATTTGTATAAGCTAAGTTACCTAGGTTGGCATGGGCTAGGGCTTTTTTAATCAGTTGCTCATCGTTTTTACATGGCACAAGCTGATTATTACTATACGTATAGGTGGTTGCTGGTTTTTGCGGTTGTAGCACCACCACTTTATTGTCGTGCATATAGGCAAAGTTTTTGTCGTATTGCATCATTGCGCGTTGTTTGTTGTCGCTAATAGGTTTTGATAAATCATGGCCTATCATAGGGTGTTTGCCACTTACGCCAATTAAAGATAGTAAAGTAACGGGAATATCGAGTTGGCTGGCTAGTTGATTATCGCGTTTATGGGCAATGTCTTTACCAAAAATAACCGCTGGAATTCTAAAGTGATCAATTGGCACCAAGCTAGCACCTGATACACGCGAGTCGTGATCGGCTATTACAATAAATACCGTATCGTCCCAGTAGCTCGACTTTTTAGCTTTTTCAATAAATGTACCTAGCGCGTAGTCAGCGTATTTTGCCGCATTATTGCGGGTTTGTTTTTGTTTGTCGTACAGGGTTATTTTATCGTCAGGAAATTCATACGGGCTATGGTTGGAGCTGGAAAATATAAGACTTAAAAATGGTTTATTTTGTTTTTTAAGTTTAGTGAGTTCGATATCAGCTTGGTCGTATAAGTCTTCGTCTGATGCGCCCCACGAGCCATTAAAGTCTATTTTATTAAAGTTATTTGTATCTACAATATCTTTAAAGCCATTACCTAAAAAGAAGCTTCGCATGTTATCAAAGTGGCTTTCGCCGCCATAAATAAATTGGGTGTTATAATTTTGCTTCGCTAAAAAGTCAGCGATAGTAAAAAAGTCACGTTGTGATTTATCAAGCTTAACAACTGCACGCGAAGGTGTAGGCGTAAAGCCTGTAATTATCGCTTCAATACCACGCACCGAGCGCGTGCCAGTGGCATATAAATTATCAAACCCCCAACCTTGCTGATAAAGGGCGTCAATATTAGGCGTTAGCGGTAAACCGCCAAGTGTGCCTACATAGCGTGCCCCTAAGCTTTCTTGTAAAATAATGACTAGGTTTTTTGGTTTAGTGTTATTCGTTGCGGTATGAAAGGTGTTTGTTGGCGCACTTTTATCAGTAAATGTGGCTTGGCTATCTTGCATATTATTGCGCACTATACTGAGCAGTTCATCTGCTGGCATTTTTCCGTAATAATCTTGGCTAGATTGCTCATTAGAGAGCTGCTTTACCGCAAATGCTACGCTATAAAGTGAGTTAAGGGTTAAGTCGTTAAGTAAGTGATCGGTCGAAAACGATACCATGGCTGGGTTAAGTGGTCTGTGCCCTAATGAATTACGCGCGCCTAAAATAGTTAAGCACACTAAAACTAACGCTAAAATTGATTGATTTAACCTTGTTAGTGACGACTTACTTTGCCATTGATGGCTAAATACTTTACCTGCAAATTTGCAGCTTAAAATAAGTGCTATAACAGCAATAAGTATTTCTAATTTATAGCCCGAAAAAATCATTTTAGAGACTTCTTTAGGGTAAATTAAATACTCTATAAATAAGCGGTTTGGGCGTAAATCATACTCGTTTATAAATGTAGGGGTAATCACTTCAAAAAAAACGAGTAAAGCAGACATACCCACTAAGTAAATTTTAATTAGGCTGCGTATTTTATTTTGCCAACCTACGCTCTGCATCAGTAAAGTAAGTAGCAATACGGGCATAATAATGTAGCTTAAAGTGGCTATATCAACTCTTAAACCACCTACAAATATAGAAAACCACGCATGCGATCCAAATACACGCTCCCCTTGCCATACACTTAAACCAAAGCGAGCAAGTGTTAAAAAGCCAAGGGCTAAAACAGCAAATACAACAAAAATCCATACCGGGCCAAGTGCATTTTTCACCTGAGGTATTACTTTAACTATTAGCCCCGTTATTTTAGGTATAAAATTTAGCTTTAAGCCCATAATACAGCCCACCAAATAAGTGCGGCAATTAACATGGCTATAAACACACTGGCAGAGGCTATATCTTTAGCGAGACCCGAAAGCTCATGGTGTTCGCTGCCAATCCTATCAACTACAACCTCAACTGCCGTATTTACTAGTTCAGCAAACAATACAAAAAGCAGGCTGGCTATAAGTAGTAATTTATCGCTTAGTGCAATTTCTTGCAGATACACAAACACACCAAGTAACGAAAACAGTGCTAACTCTTGTTGAAACGCCGCTTCAAATCGACTCATCCATTTTAAGCCGTTAAAAGAATGGTTTAAGGTAAAAATAAGGCGCATTAAGCCTTGGCGTTTTATAACGGTTTTATTGCTCATAGTTGTATTTCGCTTGGTGTTGTTTGGCAGCTCGCAAGTAGATCAAGCGATGCCTGATACGTTTTGCTGTTAATGCCAATTAAATTTAAAAGGGTGTGGAAAATATTGTTGTGTGAGCGTGCAGCATTGGTGTCTAAATTAGCTAAGCAGGTATTGGTAATGCGCTGATTATGCTCATCAGCCCACATATAAAGTGGTACGTGGGTTTGTGTGCTAGGCGCAAAGCTATACGGAAAGCCATGTAAATAAGCACCGCCCTCGCCAAGAGATTCACCATGATCTGACACATATAAAAATTGCTTATCTATATTGTTTGGCAGCGTTTTTAACTGCTCAATTACTTGGGCGTTAACAAAGTCGCTGTACGCAATGGTGTTGTCGTAGGTATTAACTAATTCATCAAATGAGCAATTTTGAATATCGCTTCTGTCGCAGGTTGGGGTAAATTGTTTAAATTGTTCAGGGTAGCGTTTAAAGTAAGTTGGCCCGTGCGAGCCCATCATATGCAGTACGATAACGGTGTTAGCTTGGGTTAAATTAGCCAGTTTGTGTTTAAGTGGAGCTAATAGCGCTTCATCAAAACAGTACTTACCATCACATAAAGTAGATTTTGTTGTAGGTATGTCGATAGTAACTACTCGCGTACATACGTCTTTACAGCCGCTGTTGTTATCAACCCAGAGTACATCACTGCCTGCGTGCTGGGCCAAATCAATCAAGTTTTGCTGGCTGTCGGCTTCGAGTCGATCAAAGTTTGTTTGTGTTTGCAACGAAAACATACAAGGTACAGATACCGCTGTAGCCGTGCCGCAAGACGCCACATTATTAAAGTAAGTAACGCCGTGTTTTTGGGTATAAAAATTGGTGTTACGTTTATAACCTTGATAAGCAAAGTTTTCTGCTCGTGCAGTTTCACCAACCACTATTACGGTTACGCTACTGGCATTAGGCGCAATTAGGGTAGGTGCAGCATCTATATTTTTAAATTCCATATTGGTATACAGCAGCTGATCGCGCATATATTTATAGCCGCTAGAGAGATACTGAAATGGAATAATTTCTTTTTTCAAAATGCGGTTATTGCGGCCCGTTGCAGCATAGTCGGCATAAAAGTTTGTAACCACCAATACTATAAGCGCCAAACACGCTACAACTAGCTTTACGCGGCTAAGTACTTCTTGGTGAGGGCGGGTAAAGTGTATTTTTATTTTGCTTAAAACAAAAACAGGCAGGGCACAAAACAGCAGTAAAAAGCCAATAAGCTGCGGATTTAAATAGCTTAATGCTTCGCTTGAATCAGTTTCGAAGGTGTTTTGGATCATAGAATAATCAAACACCACGCCATAATTTAAGGTGCCGTAAAGTACTGCACTGGAAATAACCAATAAAAAGTAATTAAGTGGCTTTAATAACCACCGAACCGACACTATCGAAAAAAATATAATTAGCAGGCAGAGTAGTAATAGCGGTACTGAAAATAAAAATAGCCACGAAAAAGAAGCTAAAGAAGTAATGGCGCTAAAAGAGCCATGAATGAATGGAATATTTATAACCAAGCAATAGTAGCAGGCAATCATTACTACAAAAGCGTTGGCGCTACAGTGAATGTAAAACCGTTTACCACGATTAAGTTTTTGCTGTGTAGATATAGGACTAAGTGAATGCATATTTAGGCTCGTTTAAAACAACAACGCCATGTTATGCAACAACACTTAAGAACTGCTTAAGAGAAGCTACGCATTTCCTGAGGGGGGTAAAATAAATTTATTCCCAGAGTATTATTAAAAATTAATCAAACCATAAAAAGGGCATATTAGAATAGGGAATTTATAGCGCTTAACTATTCACATAAAAAAACCATAGCAGGTAATTATAGTGAATATTAAAACCACTTAAATTGCTTATTTGTCTTTTATTTGAATTGAATTTGATGTTGACTTAAGGGGCTCAGCACGGTATTAATATAAAAAGAGAGCAAAGGAATAACCTTTGCGATAATTTAACAACATTTGGTATTAATTACATGCTTGCAAACGCACTAAACCTAGTCCTGATTATTATCGTGGTGATTATTCCCGCGAGGGCTTCGTAGTGCTTTAAAAAACTTAAGCATTTAAAAGCCCTCCGCACTTAACCGTTCGGGGGGCTTTTTGGTTTTAGCGGCAAAATATGTGATTGAATTGTCACTGAGGAATGAGGGTTTTATTAATGACAGGCGCAGAATTAACAATAGATTTATTAGCCAAACACGGCGTAAAAGAAGTATTTGGCTACCCAGGCGGAGCTATTATGCCAATTTACGATGCCTTGTATGGCGCGCCAGTCAAGCACTACCTTACTCGGCATGAGCAAGGTGCAGGCTTTGCGGCAGTAGGTTTTGCTCGTAGTACGGGTAAATTAGGAGTGTGTTTTGCAACGTCAGGCCCTGGTGCCACTAACTTAATTACTGCTCTTGCCGATGCGATGATGGACTCAGTGCCATTATTAGCAATTACCGGGCAAGTGCCTACCGCAGCGATTGGTTCAGATGCCTTTCAGGAGGTAGATGTGTTAGGTATGTCGCTGTCGTGTACTAAGCACAGTTACATGGTAGAGCGAGCCGAAGACTTAGCCGAAATACTGCAAGAGGCCATGCACTTAGCGCAAAGCGGTCGCCCAGGGCCCGTACTCGTAGATATCCCAAAAGACATTCAAATGGCGCAAGTGCCATTTCAGCCTTGGCTAGCAGCAGACGAGTACTTACCAGAACTTGATTTAAAGCAAGTTGCTATTGCTAATCAACTGCTTAGTGAAGCTAAACAGCCGGTTGCTTATGTAGGTGGTGGAGTGCAATCAGCGGATGCACAAGCCCAGTTGATGCAGTTTTTAAATAAAACCCACATGCCAGCGGTTGCCACACTTAAAGCGCTGGGCAGTGTGTTACCCGATTACGAGTATTACTTAGGTATGCTAGGTATGCACGGCGGCCAAGCTGCTAACTTAGCGGTGCAAGAATGCGATGTACTAGTGTGTATTGGGGCGCGGTTTGATGACCGTGTTACCGGCAACTTAGCAAAGTTTGCTGCAAACGCTAAAGTAATTCATTTAGACATAGACGCCGCAGAAGTCGGTAAGCGTAAACCAGCAAAAGCTTCTTTAATTGCTGACTTAAAAACGTCCTTACCTGCATTAGAGTGCTTTGTAACTCCGCAAGCATGGTGCGATTATAACAAAGCAATGATGGTTAAATATGCATGGCGTTACGACTATCCGGGCGACAAGGTATTTGCACCCTATTTACTTAATCAACTTAGCCAACGTATGCCTAAAACGGGTGTCGTGTGCTGCGATGTAGGTCAGCACCAAATGTGGGTGGCCCAGCATATGAAATTTAATCATCCCAGTAATCACTTAAGTAGTGGTGGTGCAGGCACTATGGGCTTTGGTTTACCTGCGGCAATTGGTGCACAAGTAGCGCGCCCCGATGACTTTGTTATTACGGTATCTGGTGATGGCTCTATCATGATGAACATTCAAGAGTTGGCAACAATTCGTCGTAATAATTTACCAGTAAAAATACTTATTTTAGATAACCAACGCTTAGGTATGGTACGTCAATGGCAGGAACTGTTTTTTGAAGAGCGCTACTCAGAAACTGACCTTTCAGATAATCCAGACTTTGTGCAGCTAGCAGCGGTGTTTGGTATACCAGGGCAAACCATAACCCATGCTAATCAAGTTGACGATGCAATAACTGCACTGGTTAATAGTAAAGGTCCATACATAGTACATGCCTGTATTGATAATAAAGAAAATGTATGGCCGCTAGTACCACCAGGTGCAGCTAACGATGAAATGATGACGGGGAAAGCACAATGAAACATAGTTTAACAATCGCCTTAAAAAATCAAAGTATTGCTGTAGAGCGTTTTTTACGCGTAGTACGTCATCGTGGTTTTGACTTAACCCATTTTCAACTCAATATAGACGATGGCCAATACCATGTAACCATGACGGTAGACAGCGATAAGCCAATTCACTTATTAACCAGCCAGCTAAATAAGCTGGTGGACGTAAAAGCCGTTACTTTACAAAATTTACAGCAACAAGCGGTTTAAGTGTGCGCGCAGTAAACAATTGCAGAGTGGGTTAATAAACTTACTCAATAACTAAGAATGAGGAATGCTTGCTTATAAAGCAGCAAAACAGAGGTAACCATGGCAAAATTAAGAAGTGCAACAACAACCGAAGGTCGAAAACGTGCAGGTGCTCGTGCATTATGGCGTGCAACAGGAATGACAGATAGCGATTTCGGAAAGCCGATTATTGCGGTTGTAAACTCATTTACACAATTTGTACCTGGGCATGTGCACCTTAATCAGCTGAGCGAACTGATGGCTGAAACCATTACCCAAGCGGGTGGCGTGCCAAAAGAATTTAACACCATAGCGATAGATGATGGTATTGCTATGGGCCATGGTGGCATGTTGTATTCACTGCCATCACGCGACCTAATTGCCGACTCGGTTGAGTACATGGTTAATGGCCACTGCGCCGATGCGATGATTTGTATTTCAAACTGCGACAAAATTACCCCAGGAATGATGCTTGCAGCGTTGCGTTTAAATATTCCGGTTATATTTGTATCGGGTGGTCCGATGGAAGCCGGTAAAACTAAACTTGCTAATATCGATATTAAACTCGATTTGGTAGACGCCATGGTTAAAGGTGCAGATGAGTCGGTAAGTGATGCAGATTCAGAGCAAGTGGAGCGCTCAGCATGTCCTACATGTGGTTCGTGTTCAGGCATGTTTACTGCCAATTCTATGAACTGTTTACTTGAAGCCATTGGTTTAGCACTACCGGGTAACGGTACTACGCTAGCAACGCATAAAGACCGTAAACAATTATATGTTGAAGCGGGCGCACGCATTGTTGATTTGTGCCGCGAGTATTACCAAAAAGATAACCAAGAAGTATTGCCACGCGCGATTGCTAACAAAACAGCCTTTATGAACGCCATGGTAGTAGATATAGCCATGGGCGGCTCGTCAAATACGGTATTACATTTACTTGCTGCGGCGCAAGAGGCAGGTGTTGATTTTGATATGTCGCACATTGATGCACTATCTCGTAAAACGCCATTTTTATGTAAAGTAGCACCCGCTACGCCAGAATATCATATTGAAGATGTACACCGCGCTGGTGGCATGATGGCAATTGTACGTGAGTTGGGTAAAGCAGGCTTAGTTGATATGTCGGTAAATCATGTCGCTGGGTCAACAATGGCTGAGCTAGTTAAAAAGTGGGATGCAACAGACCCAACTAACGAAGCTGCTCACAAATTTTATCGTGCAGGCCCTGCGGGTATTCGCACTACTAAAGCAATGAGCCAAGAATGCCGTTGGGATGAGGGCGATAACGACCGCGAACATGGTTGTATTCGTAGTGTTGAACACGCTTTTCGTCAAGATGGTGGTTTAGCCGTACTGTCGGGCAATTTAGCGGTTGATGGCTGTGTTGTAAAGAGCGCGGGTGTAGTTGATGACATGCTACATTTTGAAGGTACTGCCGTGGTGTATGAGTCGCAAGATGATTCGGTAGAAGGTATTTTAAACGACGAAGTAAAAGCCGGCGATGTAGTGGTTATTCGTTATGAAGGGCCAAAAGGCGGGCCTGGAATGCAAGAAATGCTTTATCCAACCAGTTACTTAAAGTCAAAAGGCTTAGCAGAAAAATGTGCCTTGATCACTGATGGTCGTTTTTCTGGCGGCACATCAGGCTTATCAATTGGCCATGTATCACCAGAAGCGGCTAGTGGTGGTGCGATTGCCTACGTTGAAAACGGCGATAAAATAATTATTGATATTGCTACTCGCGAAATTACTTTAGCGCTTAGCGATGCAGAGCTCGAAGCTCGTAAACAAAAACAGCTAGCGCGTGGCAAGCAGGCTTATAAACCGCTTGATCGTCAGCGTTATGTATCATCTGCGCTTAAAGCATATGCGCTACTTGCTACCAGTGCCGATAAAGGTGCAGTGCGCGATTTAGCCAAACTAGAGGAGCTTAGTTAATTATGGTTTCTCAAGAACTCGATTATTTTCGTGCAATTATTCAAGCAAACATGGAGCCGCTGGCTAAAGTAACTGAGGTTAGCAAAATGGCCGAACTCAGTACTAAGCTGGGCAACCATGTGTGGCTAAAACGCGAAGACCAGCAGCCGGTGTACTCATTTAAATTACGTGGTGCATTTAATAAACTTAACAAGCTGCCTAAAGGCTCAGTAGTGATTACTGCATCTGCGGGAAATCATGCTCAAGGTGTGGCGCTGAGTGCCTCACATTTAGGGCATCAGGCAACTATAGTTATGCCAGTAACTACCCCAGAAATAAAAGTAAGTGCAGTGCGTGCACTTGGTGGTGAAGTAGTATTACATGGTCATCATTTTGATGCCGCTAAAGCCCATGCGCTAGAACTTACAGAGCAACTCAACGGTATATTTGTACCGCCATTTGACGACCCAGACGTAATTGTAGGGCAAGGCACAGTAGCCCGTGAGCTAATGCAGCAGTTAAACGAGCTTGATGCGGTATTTATTCCCGTTGGCGGCGGCGGTTTGCTTGCTGGTATGGCGGTATATATAAAATCACTGCGCCCTGATATTAAAGTAATAGGGGTAGAAGCCGACGAAAGTGCCTGCTTACAAGCCGCACTAAAAGCAGGTAAGCCAGTAGAGCTTGATAGAGTTGGTAGTTTTGCCGATGGTGTGGCGGTTAAAATTATTGGCACTGAAACGTTTAGATTAGCGCAAAAGTTTTGCGACGACGTAGTTACCGTAAGCAGCGATGAGATATGCGCCGCCATGCAAGATATTTTTGTATCTACGCGTGCCATTGCCGAGCCTTCAGGCGCGCTTGCCACTGCCGGGCTGAAAAAGTGGAGTCAGCAATCGGGGTTAAAAGGGCTGCATTTAGCTGCCGTGCTTTCAGGAGCTAATTTAAATTTTGATCGCTTACGTTATGTAGCAGAGCGCACCGCACTTGGCGAAAAAAACGAAGCGCTATTAGCCGTTACCATTAATGAAGAAAAAGGCAGTTTTAAACAATTTTGTGCCTCGTTAGGTGGGCGCGCTATTACCGAGTTTAATTATCGTTATGCAGGGCCCGGCGATGCGCAAATATTTGTAGGTATTGCGCTACGTCAAGGGTTACAAGAGCTAGAAGAGTTAAAGCGAGATCTAACCAATAACAATTATCAATTTTGCGACCTATCGGATAACGAACTCGCTAAGTTACATGTGCGTTATATGGTTGGAGGTAAAGCACCTGAGCAATTACATGAACGTTTATTACAGTTTGAGTTTCCTGAATACCCGGGCGCATTAGCACGCTTTTTAGATACCTTAGGCAGTAATTGGAATATTACTTTATTTCATTATCGTAATCATGGTGGCTCTACGGGGAATGTATTAGCAGGTTTTGCAATTGAACCAAGCCAATTTGATGTGTTTAATGAGCACTTAAATCGCTTAGGCTATAACGTACAAGATGAAACAAATAACCCGTGTTTTACCCAGTTTTTAACCTCGCAGCCTCAGGGCAAAAACGTCGATAAACTCGCTTCGGCATAACCCTCTTTATTAACAAGCACCTCGTTGAGGTGCTTGCTTTATCATGTTTTTTACATATTATTATCAATAAATAATAATATGCTTTGAGGGGAACTCGTTGCTAATTAAAGGACTAATCATTGTTTTAGGGCTTTTTTGTTGCCAGCTACAGGCGCAAGAACCGGTTACATTGCAATTAAAATGGACTCATCAATTTCAATTTGCCGGCTATTATATGGCCAAGCATAAAGGCTTTTATAAAGAGGTCGGGCTGGATGTAAATATACTCCCTGCCAAGTTAAGTATGCCCGACAGTTTTGATGCAGTAGCACAAGGTGAGGTGCAGTTTGGCATTGGTCATTCTGGTGTTTTACAGCAACGCATTGCCGGTAAACCTTTAGTGGCAATGGCTGCTATATTGCAGTTTTCCCCTTATTGCTGGATGGTTAAAGACAGCTCTGATATTTTTCATGCACGAGACTTTATTACTAAACGAGTCACTACCAG
Organism: Pseudoalteromonas sp. 120-MNA-CIBAN-0494; assembly: GCF_040308885.1. Classification (NCBI taxonomy): domain Bacteria; kingdom Pseudomonadati; phylum Pseudomonadota; class Gammaproteobacteria; order Alteromonadales; family Pseudoalteromonadaceae; genus Pseudoalteromonas; species Pseudoalteromonas sp. 120-MNA-CIBAN-0494. The sequence continues at coordinate 15,137 of NZ_JBEOOE010000033.1, read as the reverse complement.
CGGTAAAAGAGAGAATACTGAGTTATTAATTATGCTCCAGCGCAGTGGCATTAATACCGACCGCTTAGCCCATTATGAAGGTGATAATCCGACCCGCGCATGGATTGACAATAAAGTAGATGCAATGCAAGTGTATGTAACCGACCTACCTTATTACATGGCGCAGCAAGGAATTGCCCACAGACTTATTTGTCCGCAAAGGTACGGTATGGATCTGTATGCCGATATTTTGTTTACTAGCCAAAGTATGCTTAAAAACCACCCGCAAACAGTAGAAAGCTTTTATCAGGCAAGTCTTAAAGGCTGGCGTTATGCAATGATGAATATGGATGAAGCGATAGCAGTAACTCAGCAATATGCACCGCATAAAAGCCCCCATCAGCTAGCTTATGAAGCCGAGGTATTAAAAGGCTATGTTACAGTACCCAGTACTCACCTAGGTAATATGTCGATGGCAAAGTGGCGCTTAATAGCTGATTTATATGGTGTTGAACAAAGTGATTTTGACAAAGTAAAAACTAGTTTTATATATAAGTATCAGGAGCCCGAAAGATTACAGCTTTCATGGATGTTACTGGCAGCAATTATTATCAGCATTATTTCTATCCCGCTGTATTTACGTTTAATCTTCAAAAAATAACCACTTAATGACAGTGGGCTGAGCTGCTATAATTAATTGTGTTTATTTATTTTAAGTTGATATGACCTTAGCTGAGCAGTTTTCTGCACTTGATTCTCTCCTTATGCGTAATCGCCAATATTGGCAATGTACGGCATTTGATTTTGATGCACTACCTTGGCCTGAGCTACAAGAGCCTTTAAATAATTTAACGGATGAAGAAGTTGCCCAATTAGATGGCAATGAAGAACAGTTATATCAATTTTTTGAGCCGCATATTGAGCAACTTGAACAGCTGGTAAATTTGTGTGAGTTACCAACAGCGAACTTAACGCGCAGTGACTATCCGTTTTGGCTTAGTAACGGTATAAAAGGGCGGAAGTTTCAGCAGCTGCAAGATTTTGTAGCGGCTTTACCCAGTAGTACCAAGCCTGTTTTAGAATGGTGCGCGGGTAAAGGACACCTCGGGCGTATGCTAGCGTTTAATGGTGCTAAAAGCGTGCACAGTATAGAGCTGCAACCGCAATTATGTGAGCAAGGGCAGCACAGTGCAAAGCAGCAAGGCTTAGCTATGCACTTTAGCCAAGCAGATGTATTGAAGGATGACATTACTGCTTTTTTTAAAGCCGATATGCACGCAGTCGCTTTACATGCTTGCGGCGGTTTACATCAAGCTTTTATGCAGCAGGCCAGTGTAGCTAAAGTCTCTAACATTAGTTTTTCTCCTTGTTGTTATCATTTATTTACCCCAGATAATTACCTAGCAATGAGTACGCTTGCACAACAAAGTCTCCTTAACTTAACTCATCGCGACTTAAAGCTCGCACTTCAAGAAATGGTCACCGCGCCTTCACGCATAGTTAAAGTGCGTAACACTGAAGTTGCATGGCGACTCGGGTTTGATGCCCTGCGAAAATCGATTACTAATGAGCAACATTACGTCAGTGTGCCGTCGGTTAACAAGGCGGTGTTTTCAGATTCATTTAAATCGTTTTGTGCATGGGCTGCAGACAAAAAGTCGTTAAAGTTGACACAAGAGATTGATTATAATAAGTTTTTACTTATTGGGCAGGACAAAATAAAAGTAACTGATCGTATTGAACTGGTTCGACATGTGTTCAGAAGAGCAATAGAAGTTTGGCTTGTGCTCGATCGTGCTTTATATTTACAGCAGCAAGGCTATCAAGTCAGTATTAAAACGTTTTGCGCAAAACAGTTAACACCGCGCAATATTTTGATCTTGGCAAATTACCCGTCTTCGAACTGAAAAGAGATGCAATGAGAAAGCTAAAAAATTTATTCGACAATAATAAACGTTGGGCAGATCGCACTAGTAAAGCGGATCCTGACTTTTTTAAAATACTATCAATGCAGCAAAATCCAGAGTACTTATGGATTGGTTGTTCCGACTCCCGCGTGCCAGCCAATCAAATTGTAGATTTACTCCCAGGTGAGCTATTTGTACATCGTAACGTAGCAAACGTAGTTGTACATACAGATCATAACTGTTTATCGGTAATGCAATATGCTGTTGAAGTATTAAAAGTTAAACATATTATGGTGGTGGGGCATTATGGTTGTGGTGGTGTACAAGCAGTACTAGATGAAGCCCGCTTTGGCTTTATTGATAATTGGCTGCGCCATGTTGGTGATGTAAAAGAGAAGCACCTAGAGCAATTAAATGCAGTGCCTGAAAAAGAGCGTTTAAGCCGTTTAATAGAGCTTAATGTAATTGAGCAGGTACGTAATGTAGCGCGTACTAATATAGTACAAGACGCATGGGCACGTGGACAAAGTTTATCGATTCATGGTTGGGTTTACGGCCTAGAAAATGGCCACCTACATGACCTAGAGTCAGTAGTAACTTGTGCATCAGAAGAAGCCGACACTTATAAAAAAGCCGTGCAACACGTGTTTTCAAAACTTGACCATGGATAATTAAAGCGATGACAAAAACGGCGGTAATTATAGGTGCAACAGGGTTAGTAGGAAATGAGTTATTAAAAAAGTTACTACAAAGCGCGTATTTTTCTAATGTAATTGCCTTAAGCCGTCGTGCGCTAAGCATACGTCATCCAAAACTCGTTAATCATATAATTGAGTTTGATGAGTTAACTCAATATGCTGCATTATTTAAAGGCGATGTGTTTTTTTCTTGTTTAGGTACTACTAAAAAGCAAGCCGGCTCAATTGCGGCGCAGCGAAGAGTTGATTTTGATTATCAATTTATTGCCACGCAATTAGCCGCAAGTAATGGTGTGCAACATTACTGCTTGGTGTCATCAAGTGGTGCAAATGCGCACAGCACTAGCCCTTATTTAAAAATGAAGGGGCAACTAGAGCAGCAGGTTAAGCAACTGCCTTTTGCACGTATCAGTATTTTTCAGCCGTCGTTATTATTAGGTAACCGTAAGCGGTTTAGAGTGGCTGAGAAAATTGGCAGTGTTATTTTACCCATTATAACTCGTCTGCCACTTTTAAAACGCTATAAACCAATAACTGGGGAGCAAGTAGCGCAAAAAATGCTGGTTGTGAGTTGCGCGCAGCAGAGCAATTTAGCTTACTATGTACTTGATGAGCTATTTAACCTGAGCTCCGGATAATAAATCTATCTCAAGCAGCTATTTTCAGCGCTAACTGCGTTGAATTTACTTGCAATAGGCCAGCTATTGACGCATAAATTCGCCTTGTTTTCACTGAAAACTTCTGGCTAGAGAAAATAAATATAATTATAATTCAATATGTTAGTAAATTCCTTAACCAGAGTTCAAGTTATTTAATTAATTAGCACTATTACAAAACAAAAAAGCAGCCTTGGCTGCTTTTTTACTTTAAGCGTATATATTATTCAGCATTTGGCTGAGTGCTAAGTTGTTGCTCTAACAGTGCAACTTTAGCTTCAAGCTCAGTTAGCTTTTCGCGTGTACGGATCAGTACTTGGCTTTGTACATCAAATTCTTCACGACTTACAAAGTCCATCTCAGCAAGCTTGTTTTGTAAAACTTGTTTGGTTTTACCTTCGAGTGTATCGGCTAAGTTTTTTACGCCTTGTGGCATATTACTAGTGATTTGCTTTGCAATTTCTTCAAGTTTTGCTGGATTAATCATGTTCGTCCCTTGGCTGTTGCCCAGAATTTATAATAACTAATATTACCTTATAGCCAGTGTATTTAACACAGGTTGATCTTTATCGAATTAATTAGTGCAATTGCTATGCTCGCTGTAATGGTTACGTTAAAATTGCCCGTCTTTTTAAATCTCTTTGGTCGTTATGAAACTCAATCCTAAACAAGATGAAGCGGTAAAATATATTAGTGGGCCATGCTTAGTGCTTGCTGGAGCTGGCTCTGGTAAAACGCGTGTTATTACTAATAAAATCGCATATTTAGTGAAACAGTGTGAGTATAAAGCGCGTAATATTGCCGCGGTTACTTTTACCAATAAAGCTGCTAAAGAGATGCGTGAGCGTGTTTTGCAAACACTTGGCAAGCAAGATGCCAAAGGGCTTTGGGTATCTACATTTCATACGCTGGGTTTAGAAATTATCAAAAAAGAACTTAGTACACTGGGCTTTAAGCCGGGTTTTTCGCTATTTGACGATCAAGATACCAACCAGTTATTAAATGATTTAACCGAAGACGAACTTAAAAATGATAAAGACCTACTCAAGCTATTAAAAATGGCAATTGGTAGCTGGAAAAACGAATTAATTTTACCAGAACAAGCAATCCGCGAAGCGCAAGAGCCACAAAAAGCATTATTTGCACAGCTTTATGGTCGCTATCAAAACCAGTTACGTGCTTACAATGCACTAGATTTTGATGACTTAATAATGATCCCTACTTTGCTCCTTACTAATAATGCCACTTCACGGATGCGCTGGCAGCAACGCTTTAAATACTTGCTGGTGGATGAGTACCAAGATACCAATACCAGCCAATACCAACTTGTTAAGCTGTTAGTAGGTGAACGTGCCCGCTTTACTGTGGTAGGCGATGACGATCAATCGATATATTCATGGCGCGGTGCGCGTCCGCAAAACTTAGTGTTATTAAGTAAAGACTTCCCCGGGCTTAGACTTATTAAGCTGGAGCAAAACTACCGTAGTGCAGGGCGAATACTAAAAGCGGCTAATATATTAATTGCCAACAACCCGCACGACATTGAAAAAAAGCTGTTTAGTGAGCTCGGTTATGGTGAGCCAATAAAAGTAATTGGTTGTCGTGATGAAGAGCATGAGTCTGAGCGCGTAGTGGCTGAAATTATTTCGCATAAGTTTATGAAACGCACTAGCTACAAAGATTACGCTATTTTATATCGCGGTAATCACCAAGCGCGAGGCTTTGAAAAATCGTTAATGAGTAACCGTATTCCATACAAAATTAGCGGTGGTATGTCGTTTTTTTCGCGCTCAGAAATTAAAGATATTATGGCCTACTTACGGCTGCTGGTTAATCAAGATGATGACAATGCATTTTTACGAATAGTAAATACACCACGGCGCGAAATAGGCACGGTGACACTTGAAAAGCTGGGCACGCTCGCAAATGAAAAGCACATGAGTTTATTTGCTACCTGTTTTGATAATGACCTAGGTTATAGGCTAAAAGGGCGTGGTTTGAACGCACTTACTGGGTTTGCACGTTGGGTTGTGGAGCTATCAGACAACGCGGTGCGCGGTGATACCCTAGAAGCGGTTAAAGATTTAGTGCGTAACATTAACTACGAAGCGTATTTATACGAGTCATCACCTAGTGCCAAAGCGGCTGAAATGCGGATGAAAAACGTATCGGAGTTATATCGGTGGATCACCGACATGCTAACCGGCGACGCCGATAACGAGCCCATGACCTTGGCCGAAGTAGTGAGCAAACTTACATTACGCGATATGTTAGAGCGTAACGAAGAAGAAGATGAAGCCGACGCGGTGCAGTTATCAACCTTGCATGCATCAAAGGGACTAGAGTATCCGTACGTGTTTATGGTGGGTATGGAAGAGGGCTTGCTACCGCATCAGGTAAGTATTGATGAGGACAACGTAGATGAAGAGCGTCGCCTTGCGTATGTTGGGATCACCCGAGCTCAACAAGAGCTCACCTTAACTTATGCTAAAATACGTCGTCAATTTGGCGAAACATCACAAACAGAGCTCAGTCGTTTTGTACAAGAACTACCACAAGACGATTTAGCATTCGAGAATAAAAAAGCACCTAATAGCCAAGCCGAGCGAATGGAAAAAGGTCAGGCGCGTGTGGCTAATCTACGCGCTATGCTTAAAAAACCTGAATAAATTGGTTAACGTTGCAGTGATTCAGAGTGACTAATAGAGGGCTGCAAGCTACTGTTAAGTGCAGACTGTTTACCGATAAAAAATCCTAGACCGTGTTTATCTAATAGAGCTCTAAAATTTAATATAGCAGGGCCTTTTGCTATTACTTTAGTGTTTTTAATTTTAGTAATGGCAAGTACGCCCTGCAGTTGTAGGTCGTAGCTAGCTTGCTGCAAAATACGTTTACTAAATGTTGAGCTTAGTAGTAGGTAGTCAAAATCAATTTCGCTAAGTAAGTTAAGCTCGCATTTATCTTTAGCAAAATTATTTAACCCAATAGAGTAGCCGTTTAAAGATAATTGCTTTAAATTTTCAATTTGTGTTGCACTAGCATAACGAATTTCTTGCTCGTCAAAGAGTAAGCAAAGCTGTGTTTTGTTTTCGCATTGGCTCAAAGCATCAGTAAATAAATTAAACTCAGGATGGGCCAATAACAAACTAGAGCAAGGTAGTAAGCCGACGTTTAAGTTAGCGTTACTTGTTTGTGTGTATGCTTGTTGCAGTAGCTGAAGTTCAACATTAAGATGTTGCTCTTTATCGCAGGCAAACTTTTTTAGAATATCAAAACTGGTATAGCCCAATATAGGGTGCTCGCCAAATGCCTCTAGCAATGACTCAGACTGGCAATTTTCATCAAGAGTAATGATCTCAGAACTTCTAAAATTCATTGGTAGCTGTTCAAGGTAATGCAGTACTGGTGATTGCTGCTCTGGTATTGCTTGCGTTAATAGCGGGTGGAATAGCTCATAGCGGTTTCTACCTGAGTTTTTAGCGTAGTACATAGCGGCATCGGCATCACGAATTATTTCATCCGTATTTTTATAGCTTTGGTTAGAGTAAGTTATACCAATACTTGCACCACTTTGCAGTGACGAGCCTTTAAAACAAAATGGTTCTGCCATTAAGTTAATGATTCTATTAGCAACATCTTCAGCTTGTTGAGGCTCGGTTAAATGAGTCAATAAAATTACAAACTCATCCCCCCCTAAGCGCGCTAATAAGTCGTGCTCGCGAATACACTGCGAAAATAGCTTACTCACGCTAATTAAAAACTGATCCCCGGCATGATGGCCAAGTTGGTCGTTAATACTTTTAAACTTATCTAAATCAATAAATAATACGGCAAAGTGTTGCTCTACAAAGCGATGATATTCTTGCAGGGTTTTTTCAAGTTGAGTTAAAAATAAGCTTCGGTTAGCTAAACCGGTCAGCGAGTCGTGATGCGCGTCGTGATAAAGCTGCTGCTCTATTTTTTTTCGCTCATCAATTTGCATTTGTAAATGTAGGTTAGCTTGGCGTAACTCTTTAGTTTTTTCGTCAACTCGAAACTCAAGCTCCTGATGACTCTTTTTAAGTGCGATATTAGCTAATTTTGTTTGTAATACTGTAGCAATTTGATGGGATACAAAGGTGATGAGTTCGCAATCATCTTGGCTAAAAATATGTTTATTGTTATACGCTTGGCAAACAATTAAACCAATAACACCTTGTGATGTTTTTAATGGTGCGCCAAGCCAACTAGTAGCCATTTGCTTTTCAGGCACAGGTGAAGTGCGTTGTACTGTGCCATCTTGTATAAGCGCTTTTGCTCTATCGGGATGTATAAGCTGAGTTTCTTCGGTGCTAATTACCAGCTCACTATAGCCTTTAGAAAAACGCCTTGATTGAGGGTTCTTTTTAAATTCATCTACGTAATAAGGAAAGCTTAGCCAGCCAGAATCTTTGTTATAAAGTGCAATATAAAGGTTATCAGCATAGGTTATCGACTTTATAATTTCATGCAGTTGTAAATATACATCATCAATATTTTTAGCTTGTGTTGCCAGCTCCGATATTTTAAATAAAATTTGCTGGCGTTGTAGGGCTCGTTTACGTTGTTCGACTTCAAGGTTAAGCGCTGCGTTACTTTGTGTAAGTGCTTGGGTGCGAATTTTAACTTCGGCTTCGAGTTGCTCGCGCTTTTTTACTCGCTCTATTGCGGTAGCTAAGTACAGCGACATAACCTCTAGTAATTGTATTTGTTGAGGGCTGTATCCTTGCTCTGTGTCGTAACTTTGTGCTGCAAGTACGCCTATAATGCTTTTTTCTTGAAATACAGGCACGCCAATCCAGTGCTCAGCAGGCGTACCTAAAGCTTTAAATAAACCATTATTAGCAGCATCTTGCATTTGTTGCTTAGTAAAGTAGGTTGTTTTACCTTGTTTAAATACATAACCAGTTGCACCTTCGTTAAAACTATTATGCTGATTAAGGGCAATAGCAAGACCATCTTTTTCGTCTGAAAAATAAGAAAGTTCTAATAAGTTTGTGTGTCTGTTGGAAAGTACAACATAAAAACTTTTGCTTGGTACGTACTTTTGCAAAATATCGTGTATAGCGGGATAGAGTAAGGTAAGTTCTGCAACCGTGCTGGCTTGCTCTGATAATAGGATCAGGGCATTTTGTAGATGATGTGCATGCTTGTACTTTTTCAGTAGCGCTTTAAGACGTTTATTTTGATGCGCTAAGTTACTAGGTACTGTTAATTTATCTTCCAATGATGTTAACCAGCTGTGTTTTTATTGTATACTAATTGCGCTTATAATTTCATTTTTAACTATTAGCGTCAAGTATATATTCGTTAAAATAGCGGTTAAAAGTAGATAAAAAGCATTAAAAAAGGCTTACCTTAGGTAAACCTTTTTATTTATTGATTTTAGTAGGCTTTTACTTAGTTGTCATAAAGTTAATTGCGGCACTAATTTCGTCTTCAGAACAATCCATACAAGTACCTTTTGGCGGCATTGCATTAAAACCATTCAGTGCGTGATCGAGTAATACATCATTACCTTTAGCAAGGCGAGGTGACCAATCATCAGCCGATTTAGGTGCGCCTAACGCACCAGTACCGTGACACGCAAAACATGAAGCTTGATATACTTGCTCGCCAGAACGTGGGCCAGTAGGGGCTGCAGGAGCGGCCACTTTGTCACCCTCAAGGTATACAGCACCAATCGGTGCGAGACGTTTTTTGATTGCATCGGCAGTCATAGAGTTATCATATGGCTGTGCGTATGCGGTGGTTGCTAGCATTAGTAATGCTGCAGCTGATAGTTTTTTCATTTTGCCTTGCCCACTTCAATTTGAACGTGATCAATCACGATTGTAAATGACGGAATTTAAAACAATTATAACTCCCCTAAGCAATTTATAAAATGCTAAGAGTAGATTTTATTGATTAAATCGACTAAAGATTGCGTTAACTCAATAAAAACAGCAGTTTACTAAATGGTTAAACAGAGTAACTGTTATTCTAAGTTACAAAAATCTAAATAGATCATATTGATCAAAAATCAGCTTAGTGCGAGCACTTCACTCACCAGTTTAGCTATTCCAGCATCGGCATCGAGTATAGATTGTGCCAGCATATAGGCTGGTGTTGTTACTAGCTTGTACTGCTGATCTACAACAATATCATCTACTGCGCAGGTGACATGCTGAGCACCTAGGGTGTTAAGTGCATTAGCTGTGTCACTATCATTACCTATAGTTAGGTGTGCTTGCTGATAAATAAAAGGAATTAAATTAGGAGCAATACACATATAGCCCGCTGCTTTATTGGTATTGGCAAACGCTTTACAGGCATGTAACACGTCAGCATTAATACTTGCCTGTGGCCCTTTTATAGCAAAGTCAGATAGATTTTTTGCAGCACCAAAACCACCCGGTACAATTAAAGCGTCAAACTGTGTAACGTCCAGCTCAGTAATCGCTTTTACTTCGCCGCGAGCAATACGCGCTGCTTCTACAAGTACATTACGATTATCGGTGGTTTCTTCACCAGTGAGGTGATTAATGGTGTGATGCTGCGCTATATCGGGTGCAAAGCATTGATAACTTGCACCATTTTTTGCTATGTGTAATAAAGTCAAAACGGCTTCATTAATTTCACTACCATCATAAACGCCACAACCGGCTAAAATTACTGCAACTTTTTTCATTTTTTATCTGCTCCGTTTAAGTCGGCAAACTAAAATTTAGTTCGATAGATTAGGGTCTGTTAACCTTTGCGGATTAAAATTTGTTCAAACTAGGAGCGATTTGATCGCGGCGCGAGGTTTGTAACCTAGTAGGCTCGATAACTGCTCCTGCGTTATTCTACTGGCTTACATCTATGTGTAAATAAGTAAAAACAGAGCAAAGCTTTTGCATCCTGCTCATGCCCCTAACAAAGAGTTAATCGCCCCTAGACAGAACCCTTCGGGCAGCGCATGTTTGGTATTAATGCTGCGTTATCGCCTATTTATGGGGAATAACCACACCACATAGGCTCTGCCTTGTCTAAATACCAAACACACTGCTGCAAACTCAATCTTGAAAGATCAACAGACCTTCAAGTTTAACATGGCAAAAATAATCTGTTTGAAAAATTATTTGTATAGTTACTGTTCGCTAAGCGAGTGATCATAGGGTATATGCCATTTGGTGATCAACCACAGTGAAAAAAATTATAAAGGATCGCTATGATCTTTGATCCATTATGCTAGAATGCTCGTCCAGTTATTTAAATGGATGCAAATAATGGCAATGACTAACAGCGGATGTAACGCTTAAAACTTTTTTCCACATTGGTAAAAAAATAATAAAAAAAGAACCTCGTATTATCTTTTTTAGTAAAAACAACCAGTTAACTTTATTTCTAAGCGTTTTTTAATGCTTTGGAAGAATGGTCTGTGGCTGTTATCTACAAAGTTATCCACAGTTTGTTCTGAATTAATCAACATCAGTAGTATTAATTCGCAGTCGTTTTATTCACTGCCTTATGGCATGCTTATAATTATCTTACTTTTTGTATTTAGGATCCAAATTCACCATGGCTCAGATCCCCGAAAACCCACTTATTTTAGTTGATGGCTCTTCATATTTATTTCGTGCTTATCATTCACCGCCACATTTAACTAACTCAAAAGGTGAAGCGACCGGAGCGATATATGGTGTGATCAACATGCTAAAAAGTTTGATCAGACAATATGATCCCTCGCATATGGTGGTTATATTTGACGCTAAAGGCAAAACCTTTAGAAATGACATGTATAGCGAATATAAAGCGAACCGTCCGCCAATGCCAGATGACTTACGCACGCAAATAGCGCCAATCCACCGTATTATTAAGGCAATGGGTTTTCCGCTTATTAGCATTGAAGGTGTTGAAGCCGACGATGTAATTGGTACGTTTGCGCGCATAGCTTCAGAGCAAAAGCGCCACGTACTGGTTTCTACCGGCGATAAAGATATGGCGCAGTTGGTAAATGAACATGTAACGCTTATAAACACCATGACCGACAGTATCTCGGATCCTGTTACTGTAGTTGAAAAGTTTGGTGTGGGCCCAGAACTTATTATCGATTATTTAGCTTTAATGGGCGATAAAGTAGATAACATTCCAGGGGTAGAAGGGTGTGGTCCTAAAACTGCGGTTAAGTGGTTAGAAAAATACGGATCGCTACAGGGCGTTATGGATAATGCCAGCGAGATCAAAGGTAAAATAGGAGAGAAGTTAGCAGCTGCGCTAGATCATCTGCCTTTAAGCTATCAACTTGCCACTATTAAGTGTGATGTTGAGGTTGAGTCGGATCTTGATACCTTTAAGTTACAAGAGCCCAATAAAGATGAGCTAATTGCGCTTTATGGTGAATGTGAATTTCGTCGTTGGTTAGCTGAGTTACTCGATAACCCTAAAGATACCGAAACACACTTAGCTGTTCCCACTGAGGCTAACGAAGTACCAAAAGTAGCAGAGGCACAATACGAAACTATTTTAACCGAGAGCCAGTTTGATGCATTAATAGAGCAGCTAAATGATGCTGAGCTATTTGCCTTTGATACAGAAACAACCAGCCTTGATTACATGCAAGCACAGTTAGTAGGTATGAGCTTTGCGGTAAAAGCCGGTGAAGCTGCTTATTTACCCGTTGCTCACGACTATCCGGGTGCACCTGAGCAACTAAGCCTTGAGTTTGTAATGCAAAAATTAGGACCTATTCTAGCCGATGCCAAAAAAGCTAAGGTAGGGCAAAACCTTAAATACGATAAAAGCGTATTAGCAAATGCGGGTTATGAATTAAACGGTATTAAGTTTGATACCATGCTTGAATCGTATGTGCTTAACAGTGTGGGTACGCGCCATGATATGGATTCACTGGCACTTAAATTTTTAGGCCATAAAAATATCAGCTTTGAAGATATTGCTGGTAAAGGTAAAAAGCAACTTACTTTTAATCAAGTAGAGCTAGATAAAGCCGGCCCCTATGCCGCTGAAGATGCAGATATTACGCTGCGTTTACACCAAGTTTTATGGCCAAAATTAGCCGCTGACGAAAAACTAAAATCAGTATTCGAAGATATAGAAATGCCACTGGTTAATGTTATTTCTGATATTGAACGCACTGGTGTAGCAATAGACAGCAAAATGCTTGCTGCGCACAGCCAACGCTTAGGCGAGCGTTTATTGGAGCTGGAAAAAGAAGCGTATGAAATAGCGGGTGAACCATTTAATTTAAGTTCTCCAAAACAACTACAAGTATTGTTGTTTGAAAAACTGGAACTGCCAATAATTAAAAAAACGCCTAAAGGCGCGCCTTCTACCGCAGAAGAAGTATTACAAGAATTAGCGCACGACTATCCACTGCCTAAAGTAATTATTGAGCACCGTGGTTTATCAAAGCTTAAATCAACCTATACCGACAAATTACCGTTAATGGTTAACGAGAAAACGCAGCGTGTGCATACCTCGTATCATCAAGCCGTAACGGCAACTGGGCGTTTAAGTTCAACCGATCCTAATTTACAAAATATTCCAATTCGCTCAGAAGAAGGGCGTCGTATTCGTGAAGCGTTTATAGCGGCCGATGGCTATAAAATTGTCGCTGCCGATTATAGCCAAATTGAGCTACGTATAATGGCGCATCTTTCACAAGATAAAGGTTTATTAAGTGCGTTCGCTAATGGTTTAGACGTGCACAGTGCCACTGCAGCAGAAGTATTTGGTGTAAGTTTAGAAGAAGTGACCAGCGATATGCGTCGTAAAGCTAAAGCGGTTAACTTTGGCTTAATTTATGGCATGTCGGCATTTGGTTTAGCACGCCAGCTGGATGTGCCACGCCATGAAGCGCAGCATTATATTGATAAATATTTTGAGCGTTTCCCAGGTGTTTTAGAGTATATGGAAACAACGCGTGAAAAGGCCGCTGAAAGCGGTTATGTAGAGACTATTTTTGGACGCCGTTTATATTTACCAGAAATAAAAGCCCAAAATGGTGCACGAAGAAAAGGAGCTGAGCGCGCAGCAATCAATGCGCCAATGCAAGGCACTGCTGCCGATATCATTAAAAAGGCAATGTTAAGTGTACACAGTTGGGTATACGAGCAAGCTCCCAATACCGTTAAGCTATTAATGCAAGTACACGATGAGTTGGTATTTGAAATTAAAACAGACTGTGTTGATGCTTACACAAAGCATATTTGCGAACTAATGTCGCAAGCGGCTACTCTTGATGTACCACTTATAGTTGAAGCTGATGAAGGCGACAACTGGGAACAGGCTCACTAAGTTTATATAATAAAATGACAAAAAAGTGCCTAAGGGCACTTTTTTTATGTCAGTTTAAAAATATTAATTACTTAAATAAATAGCCGCATTAGTTACGTAAAAGTTAACTAAAGAAAAGACCGATGTTAAATCATAAGGTGTTGGCAAATATACACAAATTATCTAGAATTTTATTGTACTAGTGCGCTGGCTTTTGTTAAAGTCGCGCCGTCCTCATCCTGTAGGACATCCTGTTGATGATGCATCTGCGAAGATGCAATTATTCATAGCTTCTCCCCAGTTTGCTATACCGGCCTATCATATATTTGATGGGCCGTTTTTTATTCCTAACCTTAATTATTCCCCATTTATTATTCTATAATTACACTTAATCCTTTAGGTGATACCATCATAAGCTCATAAAAAGTACTTTCTATTCATTTGTGGTTCTAATGAATGGGGTATTGTTCATTTATAGAAGGAATTCGTCATGTTTAAAGCATTAGCTATTGCAGGTTTGTCGTTATCAAGTTTAGTTATTTCTAATATCGCTCAGGCCGATTGGCAGTTAGTAAACGATAAAAGCCAATTAAGCTTTGTTTCTATCAAAAAAAATAGTATTGCTGAAGCAAATCACTTTACTAATATTGAAGGCAAGTTATCAGATAAAGGTGAGTTTAGTGTAAATGTAGACTTAACCTCGGCAGAAACACTGATCCCCATTCGTAATGAGCGTTTAACAAAATTATTATTTGAAGCCGATACATTTGCAAATGCCATATTAACCGCAGATCTAGCATCGCAGCTCAGCAGTATTAAAAAACCTGGCCAGTATGTGCTTAAAGGGATTAATGCGGAACTTGATTTTCATGGTAATAAAAAGCCGCTTACTATAGATGTGCTGGTTAGCAGTGCAGAAAATGGTGATTTAAGTGTGTCTTCTTTCAGTCCTATTATTATTAATAGTAATGATTTTGCAATTACAGAGGGCATTATGGAATTACAAAAATTAGCGGGTTTACCGTCAATTGCGACTGCCGTACCTGTTACTTTTGCACTGACATTTAAAAAGCAGTGATTTCCCTTAGCCAACTAAGCAAGCAATTAAGCGAGCCAAACAAACCTTTTGATAGTTGGCAACCAACCCACTGTGGATCATTGCCAATGGTTATTAACGACCAAGGGCAATGGTTTTATGCTGGCAGTGAAATAACACGCCCGGCTATGGTAAAGCTGTTTGCCTCGGTATTGTGTAAAGAGGGTGAGCAGTTTTATTTAAAAACGCCAGTCGAAAAAATAGCCATCACGGTTGAAGACGCCCCCTTTATTATTGTTGCCTGGCGATTTGAAAATACCGAGCAAGGACAAGTGCTTTGTTGTATAGATAACCTAGACAGACAATGGCTCATCAGTGCTGAGCAACCTATATATATACAAGACTACAAAGATGCAGCCGTGCCTTATATACAACTCCCTTATGGGTGCTGTGCACGCGTGGCAAGAAGTGTATTTTATCAATGGGCAGAAATAGCCCAGACAGACAAACAGGGTTATTTTATAACATCTGCCGGGGAGCCGTTTTATTTATCCTAAACTCGAGTAATAGCGGATAATAATGGCTT
>NZ_JBEOOE010000032.1:0-37263 GCF_040308885.1 Pseudoalteromonas sp. 120-MNA-CIBAN-0494 | reverse complement strand
ACGGGTAACTTGAACAGACTACTGATTACAGCTTTCTTTTCAAATTACATTATAAATGGTGCCGACTAACCGAGTCGGCGGGTAACTTGAACAGACTACTGATTACAGCTTCCCTTATTCAAATTACATTATAAATGGTGCCGACTAACCGAGTCGAACGGTTGACCTACTGATTACAAGTCAGTTGCTCTACCAGCTGAGCTAAGTCGGCACACAAAACTGTGTGCTAAGGCACGCATAATACTGTTTAATATCTTTGATTTCAAACACTATTATTTAATAATGGTGCCCAGACGCGGAATCGAACCACGGACACGAGGATTTTCAATCCTCTGCTCTACCGACTGAGCTATCTGGGCAATACTCGGTTTTAATAAAACCCTTCAAAAGGATTTTCAATACAATTCCCACTGAGCTCTACCGACTGAGCTATCTGGGCGTGCGGCGTATTAAACGAGTTTTGCTGTTACAAGTCAACTTTTTTTTCATTCTTTATAACTGTTTGCACGGTTTTTATGCAACTCGGGTCTTTTTTAATTAACACTGCTCATTTATACTACAAACAAGTGAAAAGTAGCACCATAATTTTAATCTAAACTATGCTAAAGTTGCGGCGAGTTATTTTTACTTGTTTTGTTTATCCCAAAGTACGGTAAAGGCTTACCGTGTTATTAATATACCAATTAGGAAAAATCCATGCAGAGTAAGTTCTCTTCAGTGATAAAAGGTTTGTTACCTCTTTTTTTATTAAGTAATATAATTATAACCACACTGTTTATAATTGCCATCTCACTTTATTCTCAAAGTGAGATGGATACTAAAAAAAGTACACCGCTTATTGACATCACTTCACTGGCTAACAAGCTAGAAGCTCCTCTAATCGACGCTTTAACTATATACGGACAAGGTAAAGTACAAGAGCTGCTTGAGCTTACCTCTGTATTTAGTGACAACTTTGAATACACGCTATATCGCTTTAGCGCTACATCACAAACGGAGCTGGTATATAGTACTAACAAACCTGCAATTGCTGCTATTAAACTTAACGAGCATTTAGTTGATCAAGGTATTTTACATAAAGTTTTAACGCTTAACGATCAACCTATTGGCGAGCTTATTTTAAA
Source organism: Pseudoalteromonas sp. 120-MNA-CIBAN-0494 (assembly GCF_040308885.1). Taxonomy (NCBI): domain Bacteria; kingdom Pseudomonadati; phylum Pseudomonadota; class Gammaproteobacteria; order Alteromonadales; family Pseudoalteromonadaceae; genus Pseudoalteromonas; species Pseudoalteromonas sp. 120-MNA-CIBAN-0494. Next base: position 36,139 of record NZ_JBEOOE010000032.1, on the reverse strand, counting down.
ACAAAAAAAATCCCCTCCCACTTTAACTAAACAAACGTCATTATTGAGCGCCTATTTTATGGCTTGTATAGCGGTTATTACATTATTTGTATTAGCATTGCTATTAAACCAATATATTAATAACCGTTTACGTAAGAGTACGGGCTTGCTTAGCGAAGAATTACAGGCTGTAACTGATAGCAGTAATTTTAACAGCACTGTAAATGAACAGTTAGGTAATGGCTTAAATGTGATTGCACTAAATATTAATTTTTTATTGAAAAAAGTACAAGCAGCTTTATCTGAGAATGAAAAAACTCGAAAAGAATTACAAAAACTGCAAAACAATCTTGAAATTGAAGTGCAAACTCGAACCCTTGCACTTGAAAAAGAAACTTTAAATGCGCAAAAAGCAAGTGAAGCTAAAACCACCTTTTTAGCAACTATGAGTCATGAAATTAGAACCCCTATGAATGGCGTTATAGGGACTATAGATTTACTGCGCCAAACAAATTTAGACGGTTCACAATATCGTCTTAGTACCATTATTCGTGAATCGGCTTTTTCTTTACTGAGTATTTTGGACGACATTTTAGATTTTTCTAAAATTGAAGCAGGCAAACTAAATATTGACCCTATCCCGTTTTCTGTAACCGATACGATTGAAGAAGTGGTGCGCGTGCTTTCTTCTATAGCTAAACACCGCGATCTAGATTTAAACTTATCAATTGCTCCTGATATCCCTATTAATCTTATTGGTGATAACACTCGAGTACGCCAGATACTATATAACCTATGCAGCAATGCGATTAAGTTTACCAGTACGAGTGAATCGCATAAGGGGCAAGTTAATATCTCTGTAGAGGTGGCTCACAACACAGCAGAACACTTCACTTTACGTTTTTGTGTAACCGATAATGGTAAAGGCATGAGCCAAGCGCAATTAAGAGAAATATTTAATCCGTTTATTCAAGCGGAAAGCTCAATAACCAGAGAATACGGTGGAACCGGCCTTGGCTTGTCAATTTGTAAAAGTTTAACCGAGTTAATGCTGGGTACTATATCGGTTAATAGTAATATTGGCATAGGCAGTGAATTCATCGTGGAGCTGCCATTTAGTACTTCGGGTAAAATTAAGTTCGCACATAAAAATAGTTTAGATGGCAGGCATATTGTTGTAGTGAGTAATAATGTTGACCGTGAAAAAGTAATCTATCGTTATTTATCATTTATGGGCGCCAAAATAACTTATGTGCACAACGAGCAAGAAATTGAGTCTCTGCACGACGCTAAAGATATCATTTGGGTTGTTGATGGCATTGATGATATGGACAGCATAAATGCATTTTTAAGGCGTTTACTTTACTCTTTAGAGGATAATAATCAGCAGGTTGTCGTTTTAAGCAAGCTAGATGATGCAGCTATTAATCATAAAAATATTTTTTATATTAACGCAACGCCATTATGTAAGTCTAACTTTATGCTATCAATACTTGTAGCTGCAGGTTTACATCAGCCTAAGCACATTAAAAAAACCATAGCATACGACAACTATTTAACTACAGAGCAAGCTTTAGCCGCTAACAAGCTTATTTTACTAGTTGAAGACAACCTTTTGAATCAGCAAGTTATAACTGATCAACTGCACATCTTAGGTTACGGTGTTGAAGTAGCTAATAACGGTGAGGAAGGGATTAATATGTGGCGAAAAGGTAACTATTCGCTCATTTTAACCGATTTACATATGCCGATAATGTCGGGCTACGATATGGTCGAAAAAATCCGCAATGAGGCCGAAATGCTAGGTTCGGTTATTTCACAGCCTTATATAATTGCCGTGACAGCCAACTCTTTAAAAGGTGAAAAAGAACGCTGTTTAGCTGTTGGTATTAACGACTTTATTACTAAGCCTGTTGAGCTTAACGTTTTAGAAAGTACACTAATACGCTGGAATGAAAAAAGTAATCACAAGAGCATAGACATACCACATCAAAAGCCAGCAATGCCAATAGATATGGATTCAGTAGCTAAATACATTAATGGCGATGACGCGAAGAAAATACGTTTCTTTAAAATGTATTTAGAGCAGAGCCAAGAGCTAATAAAGTCGATTAACTTTGGTGTTATGCAAAGCAACGTTAATGAGATTCTTGAGGGGTGTCATCAATTAAAGTCTATATCTAAAACCATTGGGGCGCATCGCGTCGCTGAACTGGCCGTCGTGTTTGAAGAGCAATGTAAAACAGATGAACTAAACAGCGATAAGTTAATTGATTTAAGAGATCAATTAGAAATTGAATATTCTAAAGCTGCTCAATTTTTAAAAGAGCAAATTAAAAGTGCCGAGCAGCAAGAACAACCGAGTTAATTAATTTAGGTATAAAAAAAGGGCTATTTAGCCCTTTTTTTATTCCACATAACAATTACTTTTCTGGTGGTTTGTAGCCTTCAATTTCTACTTCTTTGTTTTCAAACAAAAAACCAACCATTTGCTGCTCTAAAAAGCTACGATGCTCTGGGTCCATCATATTTAAATGCTTTTCGTTAATCAGCATTGTTTGCTTGTGCTGCCACTGCGCCCAAGCCTCTTTAGAGATATTGTTAAAGATTTTTTCGCCTATTTCGCCAGGATATAATTGAAATCCAAGCCCTTCAGCTTCTTTTTGTAACTTTTGACAAAATACTGTACGTGCCATAATTAATTCTCTTTAGCGATAGTTATAAACAAGTCTAACCTATTGGTGCAATTTGTTTAACCAACTTTTTAGTTGGTGCTGCTAAACCCACCTCAATTGACTGATCTAGTGGGTACCAAACTAATTGTCGGTCGTTAATTACATCTGGAATTTGTACTACATTTAGCACATGTGGATTAATAGTAAGTTCAAAGTGCGAAAATATATGGGTAAAGGGTTCAAGCGCCACTAAGTCAGCTGTTAGCCCTTGCTGCGCTATAAACACCTCTAGTTCGCTCAATTCATAAAACTCAAAAAAGCCAAACAACCCGCCCCATATTCCTGAGTTAGGCCGTTTTTCCATGAGCACTTTATCATCATGTTTAATAATTAACTGATGGCAGCTTTTTTTCGGCACTGCTTTTTTAGGTTTTGAGTGTGGGAATGTTTTTACCTGCTGCGTTTTAAATGCACCACAGCGGCTACTTAACGGACATGCAGGGCAGTCAAAACGACTACGCGAACATAAGCTCGAGCCTAAATCCATCATAGCTTGATTAAACTCGGTTACGTTATTTTTAGGCGTTAGCTGCTCGCTCAAATGCCAAAGTTGGCTTTCGACTTTTTTAACACCATACCAGCCTTCAACCATAAAAAAACGGGCTAATACTCGCTTAACATTACCATCGAGTATGGGGTGATGCTGCCCAAGTGAAAGTGATAACACTGCACCGGCTGTAGAGCGCCCTATTCCGGGTAAATCAATAACCTCTTCAAGCGTTGTAGGAAACTGCCCCTGATACTTGTCACGAACTATTTTAGCTGTTTTATGTAAGTTACGTGCCCTTGCGTAATACCCTAAACCAGTCCAGTGATGCAGCACCTGATCTTCATCGGCGTTAGCTAAAGCAATAATATCGGGAAAGCTTTGCATAAACCTTTCAAAATAAGGGATAACGGTCACTACTTGAGTTTGTTGTAACATCACTTCAGACACCCATACTTTATAGGGTGTTTTTGTTAACTGCCACGGCAGCGTTTTTCTACCATGAAGATGATACCAATCAACCACTTGGTTAGAAAACCAATCAGACTGCTGTTTATTTAAATCCAAAATAGTTTACTTTTTACGTATGCTCAATGGCGGCTCAGTTTATTGCAGTTAGTGAAAAGATCAAGCTATAGCGCCTCTATACACCTAGTAAAATCAGCTAGAGCTTGTTATCCATGGCTTGGTCAGGGATAATACGCAACCATTTTTTAAACCAGTTATTTTTGTCAGGCCAATAATATGAGTGAATCAAGTAACACTAATCTTGAGCAAGCAAAGCAAGAAGGTAAGTATATCCGCACTATTCGTAGTTTTGTAAAGCGCGAAGGTCGTTTAACCAAAGGCCAAGCTGCCGCTATCGAAAAATGCTGGCCAATAATGGGCTTAGAGCATAAAAATGGCATGCTTGATTTAAGCGAAGTTTTTGGCAATAACAATGATGTAGTGCTAGAAATTGGTTTTGGTATGGGCAAATCACTGGTTGAAATGGCAAAAAATGCCCCGCATTTAAACTTTATTGGCATAGAAGTACACCGCCCAGGCGTTGGTGCTTGTTTAATGGATGCTGATGAAGCGGGTATTACTAATCTGCGTATTTTTGAACACGATGCGGTTGAAGTTTTAGCCGATTGTATAGCAGATGAAAGTTTAACAACCTTACAATTGTTTTTCCCTGATCCTTGGCATAAAAAGCGTCACCATAAACGCCGTATTGTACAAGGCGAGTTTGTTGAAAAATTACGTTCACAGTTAAAAATGGGCGGTGTTTTTCATATGGCTACCGACTGGGAAAATTATGCTGAGCATATGCTTGAAGTAATGCAAGTTGCGCCTGGCTTTAAAAACCAGTCAGCAACAAACGACTACGTACCACGCCCTGATTTACGCCCGTTAACCAAGTTTGAGCAACGCGGCCATCGTTTAGGTCATGGTGTGTGGGACTTAATGTTTGAACGCACTAAGTAATCTGTATTTCGGATAATAAATACCTTAACCAACATTTAGGTTAAGTACATAACTCTGTAAATTATATAATCTGTAAGGTAAAGCCATTTATGAGCGTATTAACCAATCCAAGCCTACTGTTACTTCGCAATAGCGAAAAGTTAGTTGGGAAATCTATATTGGTGGTCAACTTTGTTCAAGATGGCTTTTTAGCCGAGCTTAAAAAGCGCAACCCTGAGAGTAAAATAACCGCCTTTAGCTACAATCATGCTAATGGCGAATTTGCCAAAAACACACCCGGCGTTGATGTATGTGTAAACCACTGTATTAGCGGTAACGACTTTGATTTAGTGATTCTTTACTATCCAAAATCAAAACCTGAAGTTCTTATGGCGCTTGATAATATACGCGCAGTAATTACAGCAGATGCTGAGTTACTGGTGGTTGGCGAAAATAAGAGTGGTGTTAAATCAATAGAAAAACAGCTTACTGATAAAGCTAATTTTAGTAATAAAATAGACTCAGCAAAGCACTGTGTTTTATATTCATTTGCAGAGCTTAAACAACTTAGTCAGTTTAATATTAGCGATTATCATAAGCCATTTACGGTCAGTGTGGCCGATAGCGAATTTACCGCTATCAGTATTCCTGGGGTATTTAATCACGGTAATTTAGATGTTGGCACTAAAATATTGCTTGAAAACGCTCCGTTTATTAAGCAAGGTACTGTGCTCGATTTTGGTTGTGGCGCTGGCTTAATTGCAACTTATTTAGGGCTGCAAAATCCGGCATTGAGCTTTGTTTGTAGTGATGTGAGCGCTTTGGCAATCTATGCAACAACGCAAACCCTTAAGCTTAATAACATTAAAGGCGAAGCCCTCTTAAGTGATGGACTTACTAACATTACAGGTAAGTTCGATCTTATTATTAGTAACCCACCTTTTCATACCGGTATTGCAACCGACTACACAGTGGCTGAAACCTTTTTAGCCAATGCTAAACAGCACCTAACTAAAGCAGGTAAGTTGAATATTGTTGCTAATAGCTTTTTAAAATACCCGCCAATTTTAGAAGCACAATTTGATAACTATCACACCGTGTTTAAAAATAATAAGTTTGCCGTTTACAGCAGTTAATAATGCTCATGTTTGAGCACCTCACGTGCTCAAACTTATTTATAAAATTAATTACCCTCCTGAATTTTTACCGCTTAGCAATAATAGTCAAAATATTGAGGGGAGTAGTAAAATCAAGTATTTGACCTTTTTATAACAAATAAATAAGGATAAGGTACGAGAACTATTTCAAGCCGTCTATCTGCTGGCAAACCTGTTAAGTAATATCCAAGTAAACTCTGAGCGTAAAACAGCTTTTATAGTCAAAGTAAAAACGACACTCACCAACAACACCACAGCTTAAACAACGTACTGATTAATTATAAGCATGCTCTTGAATTTTAACTTTATGACCTCATTAATAGAGCATTCGTTATTCAACTATATTATTTAGTGAATTAACTGCTTAAAGTTAAATATTTTCTGAACTTTAATGCTTTTAAGATATCACATAGATTGATGAAAGGTTGGAAAGTGATATAATTTCGTTTTGAATTAGTCTGATTATTTTAAGTATCTTTACCTGATTGATGGATGTATCAATTACTAAAGGGAAATGGCTTTGACTTTAATAATTCAAAATATGCATCCAATTTTGAAGATCAATTAAACAGTAGCTTTACTCTATACCTTTTAAGTAGGCTGTGCGGATCCTGCTGTTTTTCTCTAATTGTTTTTACTTGTTAACAATTAGATATAATCCTATACTCTTTTAGTAATCGGTTTATAAAACTATACCGGTTTTTTTTATAAATAAAACACACCAAAAGGTTAATTAAAAATGCAAACGCCAGTCATTCTGATAGTAGAGGATGAAGACGTAACTAGACTAAACCTCGTTAGTTTATTTGAAGCTGAAGGTTACAAAGTTATTGAAGCCATTGATGGCGATGACATGCATGATAAGCTTACAAATAATGACGACGTCAATCTTGTAGTTATGGATATCAATCTACCGGGTAAAAACGGGCTAATTTTAGCACGTGAGTTACGCCAAAAACGCAAAGTCGGTCTTATTTTCTTAACAGGCCGTGACAATGATGTAGATCGTATTTTAGGCCTAGAAATTGGTGCTGATGACTATATTACTAAACCGTTTAATCCTCGCGAATTAACTATTCGTGCGCGTAATTTAATTACTCGTACTGCCCTAGGTGGTGAAGAGTCTGCACTTGAAACAAATGGTGTAATTACGTTTAACGGTTGGGAACTTGACGAAAACAGTCGCTGTCTTACTTCTCCAGGTGGAGACGCAAAACGTCTACCTAAAGGCGAATACAGAGCACTGCGTTTAATGCTTGACTCTCCAGGTCGTATTTTTAGCCGTGAGCAATTAATTAAACACATGACTGGCCGTGAGCTACGTGCAAACGATAGAACAGTTGATGTTACAATTCGTCGTATTCGTAAGCACTTTGAAAGCGACAACTCAACAACTGAGTTGATCAGCACCATTCATGGTGAAGGTTATCGCTTCATTGGTAAAATCGACAGCTAATTAGTTACTCTAATTGCTGTAAGAATAAATGAAGGGCATGCTGTCCTTCATTTATTTTGTCTGCTAAAATATCTAACCACTGCTTTAACACCTCGTCAGATTCATCCAGCGCACCATACTCCATTACTTTTGCATGCAATTGCACATCATTTAAGCCTACAGATCCCGCAGCACCTTTAAGCTTATGTGCAACTGATTTATATTCTTCTCTGTCGCCTGAGTTTAACGAGGTAAGTAACTCTTGCTGATATTGGGGATTGAGTTTTTCAAATAACTGACTACTGCGTTTAAACACCACCAAACCCATTGAGTTTACAAAGTCTTCTATAGTTTCAACATCAAGTAAATGTGCATTAATGTCAGCAAGCGCTGCTGCACTTACTTTTAATTGTGGCTCATTACTTCTTGTTTGTTTTATACCAAATAAATCAGCCAATATTTTATCTAGTTTTACCGTATTGATAGGCTTAGCGAGCGCTCCTTGGATTGAAATCCCCTCTAGCTCTTGCTCTGCACTGCGCACATTTGCGGTAAGCGCTACAATAGGTAGTTTATCAAAATGGCTATCGGCTCTTATTTGCCTTGCTACTTCATCACCGTTTATATCGGGTAACTGCATATCAAGTAAGATCAAATCTAAATCGTCTTCAGTTTCTACAAAAGACAATGCATCTTCGCCGGTCTCAGCCCAAATAACTTCATGACCACGCTGTTCAAGTAAGTTAGTCGCAATTTCGGCATTTAACGGCACATCTTCTACTAACAGTATATTTAAGCTGCGTCCTACATAACTATTCTCAGTGGGTGCGCTACATAAAATTAGCGGTATTTCTACTATAAAGCAGCTCCCCTCGCCTTCGGTACTATTAACCGAAATAATCCCCTGCATTGCATCAACTAAGGCTTTGGTTACTGCTAAGCCAATGCCAGAACCAATAGCATTGGTGCCTTTAAGATCTGGCGCTTTATAATACATATCAAAAATACGAGAGAGCTGTTCGGCTGGTATGCCTTCTCCGGTGTCTGATATTTTCATGGTAAGCCAAGGGCCATCATCTCGATTTTCACGAATACAGGTAAGGGTTACACTGCCCTTATGAGTAAATTTAACCGCATTATTTATTAAGTTCCAAACAACTTGGCGAAGTCGGGTTGGATCTAGTTGCGCATAAATATCTAGCATGCCTAAGCGTTTAATATCAAAAGAAAGATCTTTTTGTTCAGCAATTAGGCCTGCAAAGTTAACCACATCATTAATAAAGTCAGATACGTTTATAGCATTAGTTGCAATATCTAACTGCTCTCTGTCTATTTTGTCTAAATCTATAATGTCGTTAAATATATTACCTAGTGTTTCGGCACTCGAAAACACCGTATTACACCAACTACGCTGCTGTTTATTAAGCTCTGTATCAAGCAACATACGTGTTAAACCAACAATGCCATTAAGTGGTGTACGCAACTCATGGCTCAAAGTGGCAATAAATTTACCTTTATCTTTGTAGGCTGTTTCAAGTGCTTCTGCAGCCTCTTTACGACTCGTAATATCACGGCCAAATGCAAGTAAACCTATGTACTCACCTTTATCGTTAATAAATGGCAATTTACGTAATTCAAACCAACGCGTTTCGCCGCCCACATCGTATTGAACATCTATAGTTAATGCTTGATGAGTTTGCTCTACCTGTTTATCGGTTTTTAAAACTTCAGATAAAAATTGATTAGGAAATATTTGTTCAGCACTCTTACCGATTAATTCGTCACTGGTTTTACCCATTACTTCTTCAAACATTTTATTACAGCCAGCAAACACACCGTTGTTGTCGCGGTAATAAAATAAATCGGGGGAGGAGTCTACTATTGAGCGCTGTAGCATACTTTGCTGGGCAAGCTCTTGTTGTGTCTTTTTACGCTCAGCAATTTCTTTTCTTAGCTCTTCTATTGCCCGGTGCTTGGCATGAAACGCCATTTTACGCTCATCAATTTCTACATTTAAGCGATTTATATTATCTTTTAATGTTTGATTGAGTAGCTTTTCTTGTTTTGTCGCACTGTCTAAATATGCATAGGAGGCATCTAGTTGCCTGATTGAATTTATTAGCACGCTTATAACCAGAGGCGATACCACAGAGGTAAAAAATACCACTGCTAATATATCAACAAGATTAACTTCTCCAACGGCAACATAATAAAACATACTTGATAAAACAAGCGAAACTGCCAATAACAAAGCATAGCAAATGGCTGCAGTTTTAAACTCACCAAACCGAGTTATTAAACTAGAAAGAACTCGAGCCCAAGGGCTCAAAGAGGAATCGGTCATATATCAGTGTGTCTCTTAGCTTAATTACAAAAAGGTTTAAATTGCATGTTATGGTTAATTTTAGCATTTTCTATCAGCTATTTTCATGTTGTGCGATAAAAACTCTAATATTTATTGTTTGAATCATTAGCTGGCTACAACTCATCATTCCAGCAATAAATTATTTAGTGTAAAATGCGGCGCTTTATTATTGCTAATAACGAGTAACACACCATGCAAACTAATATGCCCGATATAGCTAACACGGCTCCCGCCTTACAAACTGGTACATTAGACTGGGTGGGAATGGGTGAAATTGAACTGCCATTTATTTTTGAGTCGCATGGCATAACGCCAGTTACTGTTAATGCTAAAGCCCGCGCTTTTGTAAACTTACACAAAGAAGATGCAAAAGGCATTCATATGTCGCGCTTATTTTTAGCGCTCGACACGCTCTCTACTGAGCAGCAAGTTAATCCTCAAACATTAGCTCAAGCGCTCGATTTTTTTATTAGTAGCCACGAAGGCTTAAGTGATAAAGCACTTATAGAATTTAAGTTTGAATTACCACTGCGCCGTAAATCGTTATTAAGCGGCAAGGCTGGCTGGAAAAGTTACCCCGTTATATTAACCAGCACAATTGAACAAGGTGTTATTAATTACGAGCTAAGTGTTGATGTAACCTATTCATCAACTTGCCCATGTTCAGCGGCACTTGCGCGTCAGCTGATACAAAATGCATTTGCCGAAAAATTCAGTCAAGAAACCCTCAGTCAAAAAGAAGCACTAGAATGGCTAGGTACTACGCAAGGTATTGTAGCCACCCCACACTCGCAGCGCTCAATTGCTAATGTAAAAGTAAAGCTCGACAGTAATATTACTCAATTTGACGTAGTTAATTTAATTAACACGATTGAAGATGAATTAAAAACGCCAGTACAAGCGGCAGTGAAACGTGAAGATGAACAAGAGTTTGCCCGCCTAAATGGTCAAAATTTAATGTTTTGTGAAGATGCTGCTCGTAAAATTAAAGCGCTACTAGAAACACAGCAATACAGTGATTACTGGTTACAAATAAATCATTACGAATCGCTGCATGCGCACGACGCACTCGCTATTGCAGTTAAAGGCGTTGCTGGCGGTTATAGAGCTTAAGTTCTTATTTTGCAGTGTTCAATATCCATACGGGAACATACTACTTAACTAACTAATTTAGGCACGTTAATTGCTTTACTTAAGCAGTGTCAATTTGTTGTTATGGAGTTACCGTATGGAATTCGCTTTATTATCAATTTTAGTATTAGTTGTTGGGGCTTCTGTTGTTGCGTCAAAGTTTAACGATGATGGCGGAAACCCTTATCCTTTTACCCGCAAGCAAAATGTATTTACTCAAGTAGAAAGTGCTTTTTTAAATTTATTAGAACGCGCAGTGGGCGATCAGTATAAAATTGTTAGTCGTGTAAAACTAATCGACGTGATTGATTGCAAACAAGGTTTATCGGCAAAGTCTAAGCGTGCAGCAATGGCTAAAGCTAAAAATAAACAGCTTGATTTTGTGCTAGTCGATAAAGAAAAAATGACCATAGTGGCAGCCGTAGACTTAGTAAACAATGCCAATAAAGATGGCCATAAAGCACAACGCGACTGGTTTGTTAATGGCGCATTAGAGGCCGCTGGCATCCCGCATATTCGTATGAAAGTAAAATCAGGCTATCGCCCAAGTGAAGTACGCGACGCTATTATGTTTAAACTCGGCAAACCTGCGGCTACGCAAACAGCTCGCCCTATTCGTACCCGAGTTCAAAAACCAGCGGTGCTATCACCCTCTCAAGCTAAAGCGCACTCTACAGCACTAGCCGAAATTTAACGTAAATAACATAATAAAAAGCGAGCAAAGTAAAACTGCTCGCTTTTTTGTTTTTTAGCGCTAACTTCACGTATAATCAGCGCATTCAAACTCAGGAACTTAACACTATGAATGTTGGTATTATTGGCGCAATGGAGCCAGAAGTTAAAATTTTGCGCGAAGCAATGCAAAATCCACAAACTTTAACTAAAGCTGGTTTTACTTTTTATACCGGTGAATTAGCAGGTAACACAGTAACATTGGTTCAATCTGGTATTGGTAAAGTAGCATCAACTATTGCAACTACATTACTTATTGACAACTTCGCCCCTGATTGCGTAATTAACACCGGCTCTGCCGGCGGCTTTGATCCGTCATTAAATGTGGGCGATGTAGTTATTTCGTCAGAAGTTCGTCATCATGATGTTGATGTAACTGCCTTTGGTTACGAAATAGGTCAAGTACCACAAATGCCAGCAGGTTTTGCAGCACACCCTAAATTAGTGGCTGCCGCAGAGCAAACTATTGCGCAAATTAGTGACGTAAAAACCTTAGTTGGTTTAATTTGTACCGGCGACATATTTATGTGTGACCCAATACGTATTGAAAAAGCCCGTAGCGACTTTCCTACAATGCTTGCAGTAGAAATGGAAGGGGCATCAATTGCGCAAACCTGTCATACACTTAATACACCGTTTGTGGTTATTCGCTCGATGTCAGATATTGCCGGCAAAGAGTCGCCGCAGTCGTTTGAAGAATACCTAGAAACAGCATCAATCAATTCATCTAAAATGGTAGTGGCGTTACTTGAAAAGCTAACGGCAGTTTCACTGTAAATGCTCAGCAATATGGTTCAAAATCACTTGGACTTTATTGTATTTATAATGGCGCTCCTTGCTGAGCGCTTTTTACCACTTGTTAGTTGGTATCATCCTAACACCGCTTTAACGGCTATTTTTAGCGCTATTGGTAAGCGTATTTATAAAGCAGCAGAACCCAATAGCTATCAATATTTAGCCGCAGCCCTTGCCAGTACACTTATTTTAAGTGTGGTACTTATTATTATTGTATTACTACTGGAATTTGCATTTTACCCTGAATTACTCGCCGGGCTTATTTTATATTTATGCCTTGAGAGTAAAGCTATTGATAAAAAAGCACTACGTATTGCTAAGCTTACCAAACAAAATCAAAAATCTGCCGCCCGTGAGCTATTAAAGCCATTAGTAGCCCGAGATGTTACTAAACTCTCTGGTGCAGGCATAATTAAAGCCTTAATAGAGAGCCTAATATTACGTACTGCAAGATATTACTTTGTGGTGATATTTGTTTTTTTAGTACTTGGCCCTATTGCAGCGCTTGCCTATCGATTACTTACTTTAATTGAGCAGGCATGGCGCAGTAACATTAAACCCAACAGCCCTTTTTTAAAGCCGCTTAAAATTACCTTGTTTATTATTGAATTTATTCCTATGCGCTTATTGGCACTGACTATTGCAGCCAGTAAAGCGAGCAAGCTAAGCATGCATTATATAAAGCATTATGGCAGGCACTTTTATCAAACTAATACCGGGTGGCTTTTAAGCACTTGCTCTGCATCATTAGGCGTACAACTAGGCGGGCCTGCAGTGTATTTTGGCGAACGTTTTAACAAAATGCGTATTGGTACCGAACGCCTCCCTATTGCTGAGGACGTGCCGATTACTATTAATAGACTAAATCAAGCGCGGGTATTTTGGTTACTGGTCGTTGTTTGCATAGAAATACTTAAAAACATTTAGCTAAGGGCGAGTTACACACCTATTATTAAAAATACAAAAAATATAAGCACAAAAAAACCAGCCGTGGCTGGTTTTTAGCGTTTTACCGTTTAGCTTTACGCTACAGTAATATTTGCAAACTTACGCTTACCTACTTGGTAAATAGCCGTACTGCCTTTTGCTATTTCAAGTTTAGTGTCTGTAATTTTATCTTCGCCGTTGAGCTTAACTGCACCTTGCTTAATCATGCGCATTGCTTCTGATGTACTAGCAACTAAGTTAGCTTCTTTAAGCAAGTTAGCAATTAAAATGCTGTCTTGCTCAATGGTTACTGTTAGTTCAGGTATTTCATCCGGCAGAGCTTTTTTCTGAAAGCGCTGAATAAAGTCATCATGAGCTGCTTGTGCATCGGCTTCACTATGAAAGCGCGCAATAAGCTCTTTTGCTAACTCAATTTTAATATCACGAGGATTTGTACCTTGCTCTACACGCTCTTTTTGCGCGTTAATACCAGCAATCGACAGCCCGCTTAATAAGTCGTAGTAACGCCACATTAGCACATCACTAATCGACATTATTTTACCAAACATATCGTTAGGCGCATCGGTAATACCTATATAGTTACCCAACGATTTAGACATTTTTTGCACCCCATCGGTGCCCTCTAATAACGGCGTCATTATTACTGTTTGTGGTTTTTGGCCTTCGTCTTTTTGTAGCTCACGACCCATTAGCAGGTTAAAGCGCTGATCAGTACCACCGAGCTCTACATCAGCCTCAAGTGCAACCGAATCCCAACCTTGCACTAACGGATATAAAAACTCATGAATAGCAATAGACTGGCCACTAGCGTAACGCTTTTTAAAATCATCACGCTCTAACATACGCGCAACGGTTTGGCGTGCTGCAAGTTTGATCATTCCAGCTGCGCCTAAATTTTCCATCCAGGTAGAATTAAATGCGACCGTGGTTTTTGCAGGATCAAGAATTTTAAATACTTGCTCTTTATAAGTCTCAGCATTAGCAAGCACGTCTTCGCGAGTAAGCGGCTTACGCGTTACGTTTTTACCTGTTGGGTCGCCAATCATACCGGTAAAGTCACCAATTAAAAATACAACCTCATGACCTAAGTCCTGAAAGGTTTTCATTTTATTAATAAGTACCGTGTGACCTAAGTGTAAATCAGGCGCGGTTGGATCAAAGCCCGCTTTAATTTTTAGTTTTTTTCCAGATTTTAATTTTTCAACTAACTCATCTTCAATTAATATCTCTTCTGTACCGCGTTTTATCTCTGCAAGAGCGGTTTGTAAATCCACTGTGTGTTACTCCAAAAAATTCTGTTAACGAAGGGGTTAATTATTAATATGCTCGCGGCTTATTACTAGATAAGTAGCACTTTTAGAGTCAATAAACCTATGTAACTAAGATAGCAAATTATTACCTAATTAAAACAACTTTTTAAACGATAGCGTCACTAAATAAGGCAAAGCGGCATAAGTTGCATAAACGAGTAAAGATAACTGTTTGCAACACTTTAAAAACAGCACAAACAGCTGCAGCTTTGGTTTTTAAATTACTAACGTGATGATGCATCATTGTTTTATTATTTTGCTCAAAAATACCGCGGTTTAGCCCTAGTTCTAGATTAATAAAACACCTAGATCATAAGCTGCTTTAATACTAAGATGCCTATAAGCCCTGTGATTTTAGCTTAATTTAGCATTAGTTTAAATCTACAAAATACTAGTATTCGTACATTATTCGTTATATCCTGCAAGATAATCTATTAATTTTCTTGACAGCAGAAAAAGGCACGTTATGGTTCACGTGGTTCACACGCTCCCCAAAAAACACAAATTGCTTATTTTAGGCTTAGTTTCTGCTATTGCTGGCTTAGCTTTTCTCCCTTCTGAAAAAGCCACTGCATCCAAAGACAATAGTGAAAACACGCTAGAAATTGGCAAGCGCTATGAGTTACAAGTTAAAGTTGATGACAACGAAAAATTAACTGCGTTAAACTCAGAGCAAGCAGCAGACAAGCTGCCAGAATACGACTTTGTTGATCACCAAGTAAAAAATGGAGATAACTTAGCTATTATTTTTAAACGTGCTGGCTTTTCAGCTCAAACGTTACATAAATTAATTAACACTAACGCAGAAACTCGCAAACTTACTAAAATTCACCCGGGTGAAACACTAAGTTTTGCCACTGCAAAAGATGGCGATTTAGCACAGCTGCGTTACGTTATTTCAAAAACAGACACTTTATTTGTTACCTTAAACGATGAAGGGCAATACGACACTTCAATCGATAGTAAAGAAATAGAAACACTAACTAAAACAGTAGGCGGCGAAATTTCTAGTAGCTTTTGGACTTCAGCAATAGCTGCAGGTTTAAGCGAGCGCCAAATAATGAACTTTGCCGATATATTTGGTTGGGATGTAGATTTTGCTAACGATATTCGCAAAGGCGATGGGTTTGGTTTAATTTATGAATCTCACTATGTAGATGGTGAGTTTATTGGTACTGGTAAAATTATTGCTGCGGAATTTGTTAACCAAGGCCAGCGCTATGCTGCAATTCGCCACACTGACGGTAGTTTTTATACTCCTGAAGGGCGCAGCATGAAAAAAGCATTTTTACGTGCACCAGTTAGTTTTAAATATATAAGCTCAAGCTTTAACCCGCGACGTTTGCACCCAGTAACGGGGCAAGTTAGAGCGCATCGCGGTATAGACTTTGCGGCGCGCACTGGCACGCCGGTAGTTGCCTCAGGTAATGGTAAAGTTATTAAATCGGGTTACAGTAAATATAATGGTAACTATGTATTTATTAGCCATGGCACACAGTACGTAACTAAGTACTTGCACCTTAATAAACGCCTAGTAAAAACAGGGCAAAAAATTAAGCAAGGTGAGCAACTCGGTACTGTTGGCTCTACTGGTCGTGTGACCGGTGCCCACTTACACTATGAATTTTTAGTTAATGGTGTTCATCGTAATCCTAAAACCGTTAAATTGCCTAAGTCAGAGCCGCTGCCACGTGCAGAGCTTGCCAAGTTTAAGCCTATTGCTGATAACTTTATTGCCCAGTTAGAGCGCAACCGCGAACTACAGTTAGCACTTAAGTAACATTAAATCATTATTAAAAAAGCCTTTGCTAGGTAACTTGCAAAGGCTTTTTTGTACCTATAATTTTTTTGCCTATGAATAATAGACTGACACACTAATTCATTAATACATAAATTAGCTGTACCACTAACGATACCATTACCAGTGGCCATATATACTTACTGTATTTTTTAGCGCCATCTAAGCCTATTTTACTTTGATACTTTTCTAATAACGGAATTAATATTAACAATGCGACAAACAAGCTAATTAAAATAACGAATATATTCATAGTAATACCTTAAGTGGGGGTCTAAATTAGGGTAACTCGTGCCCTTTGGCGCTGACATATAATGCATACCAATGCTCTCGGGTTAATTCTATATTTACAGCGCTGCACGATGCAGCCAGTCGCTTAGCATTAGTTGTGCCTATTACCGGTTGAATTAATGCCGGATGGCGCAGTAACCAAGCCAATACAATAGCCTCGGCAGACGTGCTATAAAGTGCTGCTAACTTATTAACTAATATAGCGGTATTAATATCTGCAGGTGATGCATTTTGCAGCTGTTTTCCTGAATATAATCCTTGGCATAAGCTACCCCAGCTTTGAATTTGTATTTCCTGCTCGGTGCAATATTCTATAAAGCCGGGAGTAAAGTTAATGTCTTTGCCATCGCGGTTACCGACATATACCCCCTCATCAACCCAGGCTGATTGCTTTAAGCTTGCTTCAATTTGGTTGGCAACTATGGGCATATCAAGGGCTGTTTGTAAAAACTGTATTTGTTGCTGCGACATATTAGACACCGCAAAATGACGTACTTTGCCACTTTCTTTTAAGCGACTAAATACCTGAGCTACTTCTTCAACTTGTATCAAAGGGTCGGGTCTGTGCAGCATAAGTACATCTAAATAATCAGTATTTAACCGCTTAAGAGAGCCCTCTACTGATTGCTCAATCCATTGCTTTGATAAGTCGTAGCGCTTTGGCCCTTGCTCATCGGCAAAACGAATTCCGCACTTTGACTGGATATAAATTTGCTCTCTCAGCTCTGGGCGCTGCTTAAGGACTTGGCCAAACACCTGCTCAGCTTTACCAAATGTATAAATATCGGCGTGATCAAAAAAATTAATGCCACCGGCTATTGCTGTATCTATACAAACATGTGCCTGCTGGGTATGAGTATTAGTTAAGGGGTCTTTATTCCAGCCTCCCCCAAGTCCCATACAACCAAATATGAGCTTGCTAACATTAGGTAAATATTTTGCCAAAGGAGTGTCATGCATGCCGGCTATCCTTAATTAATTACAAGTAGCTTACTGTAACAAAAACAGTCAATAAATTAAGCATAAAAAAAAGCGCAGTAAACTGCGCTAATCGGTTGGATTTTAAAATTGATGTTAGCCAACAAGTGCTAATAAAATACCTGCTGCAACTGCACTGCCTAGTACTCCGGCAACATTTGGCCCCATTGCATGCATAAGTAAAAAGTTATGTGGATTGCTCTCAAGGCCTACTTTATTTACTACGCGCGCCGCCATGGGTACAGCCGATACTCCCGCAGCACCAATTAATGGATTAATCGGCGTTTTAGATATTTTATTTAACCCTTTAGCCATAAATACGCCCGAGGCTGTACCTATAGCAAAAGCCAGTGCGCCAAGCACTAAAATACCAATCGTCTCAACAGTTAAAAACTTATCTGCAGCAAGCTTTGAGCCTACAGCTAAACCTAAAAATATAGTTGTAACATTGATGATTTCGTTTTGAGCACTGTTACTTAATCTATCAACAACACCCGACTCTCGCATTAAGTTACCTAAACAAAACATACCAACCAGAGGTATCGCCGCAGGTAAAAACATTGCTGTTAAGCTAAGTACCATTAACGGAAAAATAATTTTCTCTTTTTTAGATACTTTACGCAGCTCTGGCATTTTTATTTGGCGCTCTTCAACCGTGGTTAATGCGCGCATAATTGGCGGCTGAATAATTGGCACTAATGCCATATACGAATAAGCAGCTACCGCAATCGCACCTAACAAGTCGGGTGCCAGTTTAGAGGCTAAAAATATAGCGGTTGGGCCATCAGCTCCACCAATTATCGCAATAGCCGACGCATCTTGCAGGCTAAATTCAAAACCAGGTACATAGTTAAGTAAAATAGCGCCAAACAAAGTCGCAAAAATACCAAACTGTGCAGCTGCACCTAATAGCAACATACGAGGGTTAGCAATTAGCGCACTAAAATCAGTTAACGCGCCTACTCCCATAAATATTAATAGTGGAAAAATACCGGTATCAATACCTACATAATACACATAATGCAGTAAGCCGCCGGGGTCGGATAAACCTGCCACCGGAATATTAGTTAATATTGCACCAAAGCCGATAGGTAATAATAATAGGGGCTCAAATTTTTTGGCTATTGCCAAAAACAATAATAAACAGCCTACCGCAATCATAATCAACGCTGGAAATGTAAAGTTAGCAATGCCTGTGGCATGCCAGAGGTTTAAAATACCATCCATCCTCTATTTACTCCTAAGCTAATGCAATCATAGCGTCGCCGGTAGTTACAGCATCGCCTTCACCAACTAACACTTCAGCAATTGTTCCGGTGTGCGTAGCGCGTATTTCAGTTTCCATTTTCATGGCTTCCATAATAATCACTACATCACCTTCATTCACAACTTGCCCTGCTTTTACCTTTATCTTAAAAATATTACCGGCTAAAGGGGCGTTAAGTGTTTCGCCTGATGCAACCGAAGCAGACTGAGGAATATGTTCTGAGTCTTTTAATGTAACTTCTTTAAGCTCGCCGCCTTGAGCTACAACAACGTCGTAAACCTTACCGTCTACTTTTACGCTGTATTGCTCAGCTTTAACGCTGTTGTTATTTGAAGCTGATTTAGAGGGAGCTTTATTACTTTTATCTTCAACACAAGGAACTGGCTCAAATGCATCTGGGTTGTTACGGTTTTTAATAAACTTCAAACCAACCTGTGGGAATAATGCATACGTTAGTACGTCATCAATTTGCTCATCAGCAAGAGTTAAACCTTGCTCTTGTACTTCTTTTAATAATTCAGCCTCAAGCGTTGCAAGCTCAGGTGCAATATTATCTGCAGGACGACAAGTAATTACCTCTGCTCCATCAAGCACACGCTCTTGTAGCTCTTTATTCATAGGTGCTGGTGTTAGGCCATATTCACCTTTTAATACGCCAGCTGTTTCTTTAGTAATTGTTTTATAGCGCTCACCCGTTAGTACATTAAGTACCGCTTGAGTGCCTACAATTTGCGACGTTGGTGTAACAAGCGGTAAAAAGCCTAAATCTTCTCGTACACGTGGGATCTCAAGTAAAACTTCATTAAGCTTATCTGCTGCGCCTTGCTCTTTAAGCTGGTTTTCCATGTTAGTTAACATGCCACCAGGTACTTGCGCGAGTAAAATACGGCCATCAACCCCTTTTAAGCTACCTTCAAATGCCGCGTATTTTTTACGTACATCTCTAAAGTAAGCAGCAATTTCTTCAAGGTGATTTAAATCAAGCTCAGTATCACGCTCAGTCCCTTCAACTATCGATACAATAGTTTCAGTTGCGGTGTGTCCGTAAGTCATACTCATAGATGAAATTGCGGTATCAAGCATATCAATGCCTGCATCAATCGCTTTTTGATAAGTCGCAGTACTTAAACCTGTTGTGGCGTGGCACTGCATTGCAATTGGAATAGATACAGTTTCTTTTAGTGCTTTAATTAGTTTTTCAGCATCGTACGGCTTTAATAAACCCGCCATATCTTTAATACAAATTGAATGACAGCCTAAATCTTCCAACTGCTTAGCTAGCGTTAACCACATATCAAGCGTATGAACAGGGCTTACTGTATAAGAAATAGTCCCTTGGGCATGTGCGCCTACTTTTATAGCCGCTTTAATTGCCGTTTCAAGATTACGTACATCGTTCATTGCATCAAATATACGAAATACATCAACGCCATTTTTATGGGCACGCTCTACAAATTTTTCTACTACATCGTCAGCATAATGGCGGTAACCTAATAAATTTTGACCGCGTAATAGCATTTGCTGTTTAGTATTTGGCATCGCTTTTTTTAGTGCGCGAATACGCTCCCAAGGATCTTCACCTAAATAACGAATACACGAATCAAACGTAGCTCCACCCCACGACTCAATAGACCAATAACCTGCATCATCAAGCTTTTTTGCAATCGGTAGCATATCGTCAAGGCGCATACGAGTTGCTAACAATGATTGATGCGCATCACGTAGTACCAGTTCTGTTAATTTTAATTTAGCCATTTAAGTGCTCCTTTAATTATTGTTTGTTTTGTACTGAGCAATGGCAGCACTAATTGCGGCGATGTGCTCATTAGGCACACCTTGTGATTTAAAAGACGGTGTTCTGGCAGGCATTGCAAGCTCAGGCTCTGCAAAGCGAGATACCAGCTTAGACATAACCGTAACGCAGGTAATTAATAATGACAGAAACACAAACACCCCCACCATACCGGTTAGCATTAAGTTGCTTGCTGTTGTAAGTAAAGCAGCGATATCCATTTTCCTCTCCTATAAAACTCATACCGAAATCAAAATAAAAAATCATTTTACGTAAATAATTATTCACCGAATAATAACAAAAAACAGTGTTTTGTCTATAGCCTGTAAATTGGTAAAACCAATTTAAACAAAACTAACATGCTATTAATTAACTTAACACTACAAAAAGGACTAGATACGCGCTATTACATAGATAATAAAAATAGTGAATATAAATAAAAGTTATATAGGCGACCTAAAAACCGTTAATAATGCACTTAAAGTAAAGCGTTAACAGTTCTATTAGCATAAAGTAATTTCACCACTGGCAATTGGTCTTACCAAATATATTTGTTAATTATTCAACCATTTAAATAGCCGCTGTTATTAAGCCCGCTATGCTCGTAAGTCTCGAACTGCAATTTAATAGCTCTTAAACTCAATTCTAAAAATCAATATGCGCTAACTTCTCTTATAAAAAACTAACATCCATAATCACTTGTATCAGTATGAATAAATTACATAGCAAAGCGTAAAACTTACCATTGAGTGCACGCTGAAATAACACAAACAAAAGCAAGCCATTGATTTAAAAGCAAAAAAACAATGGCACGTAACTCGCACCATATCCATTGAGCAAATTTGATAAACCAAGGAGAATACAATGTTACGCTGGACAATCACTTTTTTAGTAATTGCTTTAATTGCTGCAGTGTTAGGTTTTGGTGGTATAGCAGGCGCCGCAGCGGGTATTGCAAAAATTATATTTTTTATATTTTTAATACTTTTAGTTATATCTTTAGTATCGGGTGCCCTACGTGGCAAAAAGCCCTAGGTAACAAACTAAAGTTTTAAACTAATTAAAAATCATTTAAATCAAAATTTACAAGGAATTACATTATGAATTCGACAACTTTAAGAGCAGCACTAATTGGCCTATTCGCAAGTTTATTTATTATGGGCTGTGAAGATAACCACGCAGAAGATGCTGGTGAACGTATTGACGAAGCAGTAACTGACGTGCAAAACAAAGTTGAAGATGCATGTGAAGAAGTAAAAGAAGGTGTAAATGCAGAAGAAACTAACTGTTAATTCTTCTAATTTATTAAAAAAACGGCTCTAAAATGAGCCGTTTTTTTATGTGTGTAATAAAATAATATCTAAATTAAAGGTTGGATCTGATAAATAATAAACGCCAATATCTTTATCTATTATGCAGTTATTTATTATATAACTGCGCATTTACTGGTTAGCTTGTTAAAATGCATATAACTATGTTTTAAGAACTTCTATATGACACTTACAACAACCTACACGCTTGATAAGCCTTATTTTTATGAGTGCTTTGACGAATCAGTTGCGCATAGCAAGCGCGCGCAACCAAAATACTTTTTATTGGCGCTATTAGTAGCACTCGGTTTATTTGGAATTTATGGTTTAGACGATCATTACCTAGGATCTTTTCTGATCATGGTTGCGGTACTCGAATGTATTGCCTTTTATTATCGCCGTCCTTGGTGGGTTACTAGACAAATGCTAAGCAAAGCCTCGGGGTCTGAGGTCACCCTTACCTTTGACGAAGAAGGGATTAAATCGAGTAACTTTTATAAAAACACCCAACTTCTGTGGTCAGATATTAACGAAGTTATAACCACAGAGCGCGGCATACTATTAAAAAACAAAAAAGGTATGCAGTATATATCCAAGCACATATTAACTGCCGAAACACTTAATTTTATACACAAAAAAGCCACTCAGTGAGTGGCTTTTGGCAATAACTCAGTATGTAACTAAGTTATATACATTGCTGATTAAGCATTGCCAGGTTCAGGGTTAGACTTTTCAGCTTGAATACGCATGTAAATCTCTTCACGATGCACTGAAACGTCTTTTGGTGCGTTAACACCGATTCGAACTTGATTCCCTTTAACACCTAGAACAGTAACGGTTACTTCGTCACCGATCATTAGGGTTTCACCTACTCTACGAGTTAGTATTAGCATTCTTTTGCTCCCTTGTTCCAATAAAATTATAAGATTCCGCTAAAACATTTTAATGAAAATTAGACTAAAAAGTAAGTAAAACCTATCAATCTATTCATTTTCTGTTAAAAATATCTTATGTAATGCACGAACAGCCAACTCTAGGTATTTTTCATCTATTAAAACCGATATTTTAATTTCTGATGTAGACACTAAAATAACATTAATATTTTCTGCAGCTAATGCATCAAAAAATAAACTAGCAACACCCGAATGTGACTTCATACCCATACCAACAGCAGACACTTTAGCCACTGTTGTTAACCCAAAAATATTTTGTGCTGTTAACTGAGCTTGCTGCTCTGTTAAAACGTCTAATGCGTGTAAATAATCATTTGTGTGTACAGTAAAAGCATAGTCTACTTTGTCAACATTATGATTAACTTGATTAATCATATCTATTTCGATGCCATTATCTGCAAAAAGTTTCAAAATCTTTGCAAGATATTGTGTACCACTAAGTACACCCTCTACATTTATTAAACATTCATCACGATTAAACGCAATACCCGAAACGACATTACCAGGCATATCGCTCTCCTCAAAACTAATCAATGTACCAGCATCAGGGTAAAAACTTGATAGCACCCTAAGTGGCACATTGTGCTTTCCTGCCGCTTCAACTGAACGAATATGCAATACTTTAGCCCCTAAACTTGCTAACTCTAGCATTTCAGCAAAGGTAACTTGGCTCATTCGTCGTGCATTAGGTTCAACACGAGGGTCTGTAGTATATACGCCGTTAACGTCGGTATAGATCTGACATTCGTCAGCTTTTATTGCTCCAGCAATTTCAACCGCCGAAGTATCGGTACCGCCACGCCCTAATGTAGTTACATTTCCTTCAATATCACGGCCCTGAAAACCCGCAATAATTGCAATACGGTTATGCTCAAGCTCATGTTTTAAACGCGTTGCAGCTACATCTGTAATACGGGCTTTGCCAAACATATTATCGGTTAAAATATTAACCTGATCGGCTAATAAACTCACAGCAGAATGACCGCGTTTAATAATAGCCATAGCTAATAAAGCCACCGAAACCTGCTCGCCGGTGCTAATTAATACGTCAAGTTCACGGCTACTTGGCCGAGTATCTATTTGTTTGGCGAGATTAATTAAGCGGTTGGTTTCTCCCGACATAGCCGAGAGCACTACAACCACTTGATGGCCTTGTTGTTTAGTTTTAACAACAAGGTCGGCAACCGCTTCAATTCGCTCTATTGAACCAACTGAAGTGCCACCGAACTTTTGAACAATAAGTGCCACTTAAGCTTGTGTTTTCTCAGTAAACCAAGCTGTTACACTGTCTAATGCTGCAGTTAGGTTTTCTGGCTCAGAGCCACCCGCTTGTGCCATATCTGGACGGCCGCCACCTTTACCACCTACTTGGCTGGCCATATGGTTAACTAGCTCACCGGCTTTAACTCTACCGGTTAAATCTTTAGTTACACCTGCAATTAAGCTCACTTTATCATCGCTTGCAACACCTAGTGCAATAACACCCGAGCCAATTTTGTTTTTAAGATCATCAACCATACCACGTAACGCTTTTGACTCAGTGCCCTTAACGTTGGCTATTAATAGCTTAATACCGTTAATTTCTACTACTGAATCAAGTAATGAGGCACCCGCAGCACTTGCTAGCTTATCGTTAAGTTGCGCAATTTGTTTTTCTAGCTGTTTTGATTTATCAAGCAACGCAGTTACTTTTTCAAGTACTGACGCGCTGTCGGCTTTAACTACAGCAGCTACATCATTTAGCTTTTGCTCTTGCTCACTCACGTAGGCAATCGCGTCAGCGCCGGTTACCGCTTCAATACGACGAACACCCGCAGCAATACCGCTTTCAGATACTATTTTGAATAAACCAATATCACCTGCGCGTTCAACATGTGTACCACCACAAAGCTCAATAGAGTAGTCCCCAATAGTAACTACACGTACTTCGTCATCGTATTTTTCGCCAAATAACGCCATTGCACCTTTTGCTTTAGCGTCATCTATTGCCATAAGCTCGGTACTTAACGCAAAGTTACAACGAATTTCATCGTTTACTACACGTTCAATTTCGCGTAATTCTTCTTTGGTAACAGCTTCAAAATGTGAAAAGTCAAAACGCAAACGCTCTGCTTGAACTAGCGAGCCTTTTTGACCTACATGTTCGCCTAATAATTGGCGCAGTGTTTCGTGTAATATATGCGTAGCAGTATGGTTTTTCTTGATGCGTTCGCGGCGTGCGTCATCAATTGTTGCTTCTACTTTATCGTTAAGACCAATACGGCCTTGTACTATACCGTGGTGTGCAAATGCATTACCTAATTTAGTCGTGTTAGTTACTGTAAACTCGCCACCAGCAACGCTAATTACACCTGTATCACCAACTTGGCCGCCCGACTCTGCATAAAATGGCGTACGGTCTAGTATTACAATGCCTTTTTGGCCATCTTCTAGTAATGAAACCGACTCACTGCCAGCAAACACTTCAACCACAGTCGCACTATGGCTAGTGGTGGTGTAACCTTTGTAAGTTGTTTGTTTGTCTGACTTTAATTGATCGTTATAATCGGCACCAAATTTACCGGCCTGCTGCGCTGTTTTACGCTGCACCGCCATGCACTCTTCAAAGCCTTTATTATCAATCGTCATTTGACGCTCACGCGCCACATCTGCAGTTAAATCCGCAGGAAAGCCATAAGTATCGTAAAGTTTAAATACTAAGTCGCCAGGAATTACATCACCTTTAAGGTCGCTTAAGCTTTCTTCTAAAATAGCTAAACCACGCTCTAGCGTTTTACCAAACTGCTCTTCTTCAATGCGTAATACTTTTTCAATAATTTCTTGCTGCTTTGCAAGCTCTGGGTACGCTTGGCCCATTTGCTCAATAAGTGCAGCTACTAATTTATAGAAAAAGGCACCTTGTGCACCTAACTTATTACCATGGCGAACAGCACGGCGAATAATACGACGTAGTACATAACCACGGCCTTCGTTAGATGGCATAACCCCGTCAGAGATTAAAAATGCACACGAACGAATATGATCCGCCACTACGCGTAGTGATTTGTCGTCCATGTCTTGTGCGTTAGTAACACTTGCAGCAGCGGCAATTAAGCCTTTAAATAAGTCAATTTCATAGTTTGAATGAACGCCTTGTAAAATAGCAGCAATACGCTCAAGCCCCATACCTGTATCAACCGATTGCTTAGGTAGTGGCAGCATAGTTCCGTCGTTTTGACGGTTGTACTGCATAAATACTAGGTTCCAAATTTCGATAAAGCGATCGCCATCTTCCTCAGGTGATCCAGGAGGACCGCCCCAAATATGCTCGCCATGGTCGTAAAATATTTCAGAACACGGGCCACACGGACCGGTATCACCCATTGACCAAAAGTTATCTGCAGTGGCAATTCTAATAATGCGATCTGCAGGTAAGCCTATATCGTTAGACCAGTAGTTAAACGCTTCTTCATCGTCATGGTAAATAGTAACTAACAGTTTTTCTTTAGGTAGCTTTACTTCCTCTGTTAAAAACTGCCACGCAAATTTAATCGCGTCTTGCTTGAAGTAATCACCAAAACTAAAGTTACCTAACATTTCAAAAAATGTATGGTGACGCGCAGTATAACCAACGTTTTCTAAATCGTTATGCTTACCGCCAGCACGTACACAGCGCTGCGAGCTAGTCGCACGCGTATAAGGGCGGCTTTCTGCGCCTAAAAATACATCTTTAAATTGCACCATACCGGCATTGTTAAATAACAAAGTGGCATCGTTACCCGGTATAAGCGAGCTTGAAGGAACAACTTGATGTTGTTTGCTGGCAAAAAAGTCTAAAAACTGTTGTCTAATTTGTGCGGTAGTCATGTGCTGCATGTGAAGGTCTCACCCGTATTTACTGTGCTTGCATTGCAAAATCGATTTCATCGTAGCTAAAGCCTCTATACATTAGGTAGCGCACGCGCTTGGCCTTGTCTTTGTACTCGAGGTCTGCCGGTGTATTTGAATATTTTTTATTGTACGCATCCTGCGCCAGCTCAAACCAATCTACTTCAAGCTCTTCAATTACTTTTTCAAGTAATGAACGGTCAATCCCTTTGCCCATAGCTTCGCTTTGAATGCGCCTTAAGCCATGGCATTTAAATATGTGTTTTCTAACAAAGCCTTCACAGTAACGTTGCTCGTTTACAAAATTGTGCTTTTCGCACCAATCAAGCAAGGTTTCGATAAACTCATCTGTGGCTTCTTTTTTTTGTAATTTGAACGTTAATTCTCGGCGTGAATATTCTTGCCTTGATAACAACCAAAGTACATAGTTTTTTAATTTCTGCTTTAACTTATCATCCATTAAGCGTCAAAACGCCCACTAGACTCACTACTTAATGGCGTAATATTGCTATCGTCACTTGGTGGTACAACCGGCATAAAAATAGCTTGATAAGATACAAAAAAGCTAATGTAGCAAATAGGCATTAAAACCAACAAGGGTAAGAACGATAAAAACATCGAAAGCACAATAAATAACCCGCAAATAATAGCATAAACGCTTAGCGGTAAAATATTATAATAAAACACCATAAAGGATTTTTTAAGAGCGCTAAAAATGCGCTGTTCTTTATTAAAGTAAACTAATGGAACCGCGTAAGCGAATGCAGTTAAATAAACCGACAACGCTAATAAAAATAGCACCACGCTTGCCATAGAAATACTCTCTAACATTTGGCTAATTGCCATATTAGGATCTAAATCTGGCTGCGCCATAACCGCAATTGCATCGGCAAATAAACCGTTTGCTAATAATGCCATTAAAATACCCGCACCCATTTGGTACAAAGCCAAACGCAGTAAACCTAAACGATTACCTTTAGTGGTAATGGGCTTGAGAATATCAGCGAGCATAATTTTACCGCCTTGCTGCTTAGTAAGCACAGCCTGATAAAATCCTGCGGTTAAAAATGGCGTAGCTAAAGCCGCTACCACTTGTAATAGCGGTAAAAATAACGACAACAGGCCAACAATACCAATAAATAAATGCATAAAAATAAAAGTAAGCGGCTGGGTTTTAAAAATAAGCCAGCCCGCTTTAAACCACTTTAGGGCAGCATCGGCCTTAAAAACTCGTAATTGTGTAGACATAGTTACTCTTAATTTAAGGTTTTTTAATTTTTTTGATATCTAACATGTGCGCGCCATGTTTAATTTTGGTTTCTAAATACGCTTTATTACCCGCAACACCGGCTTTAATGTGTGCGTGCGTACCCACAACCGAATCAACCGTAATACCAGCATCTCTTAGTGCATTTAGCTTTTTAGGGTTATTGGTCATTAATTTAACGTGGGGTAAATTAAGCGCATTTAGCATTAGCACCGCATCCGAAAAATCACGTAAATCATCGGCAAAACCTAAATGATTATTTGCCTCATAAGTGTTCATACCTTGCGACTGCAACACGTAAGCATCTATTTTATTATACAAACCAATACCACGACCTTCTTGGCGTAAATACAATAAAATACCGCCTTGCTCGTGCATCATTTCAATACACTCATTTAACTGCTCACCGCAATCACAACGCGACGAGTAAAATACATCACCCGTTAAACACTCTGAATGCATACGAATAAGCGGTACATCTTGCTCTGTATCAGCGTTGTTAAACACCATAGCAATATGTTCTTTGCCATCTTTTAAATCAGTAAACGAGATAATTTCAGCGGGAATATCACTGTTCTTGCCAACATTAAGCTGAACTCTTGCTCTTACTTGCGCCACGACAAATCCAAATATTTAAATAACTACGACACGATAATGAAGTGATATTATCACAAAAGAATACAAAAAGATCGAAATCCAAGGGTATTTATTGCAATTATATGGCGACGAGAAGCTTAATTATCAATGCATAATTACAATATATAATTCTCACTAAAGCCCTTACTGTTTACCTTTATTTACATCAATTCATGACTAATTATAAGTAAATTGTTAATGTGTTAAAAAGTATAATAATTATAATATGGAACATTATGAAACCACATAAACTCGCCTTACTGCTTAGCCTTAACCTTTCAGTTATTACTGCATCGGCTTTTGCAAGCGAAGCTACAAATGCAAACACTGCATTTTCTCAAGCGTACCAAAATTACTTAAGCGCCGTAGATACCAACGAAAACATACAACAAGCTGCCAAACTCGCTTACTCTTTAGGTGCTAAAGTATATGGCGATAACGCAGATAACACCGCAAATTTAGCCATTAATTACGCTAAAGCTATCAGCGGATTTAACCAGGAAGACGAAGCTAAACGCTACGAACTGTATAAACAGGCGTACAATATTTTAGCTAACAATCATGGTGAAAGCTCAGTCGAGACAATAGACGCCTTACTAGGTATGGCAAGCAATACTAAATCAGCGCGTCAGGCCGATAGCCAATTGGAACGTATAGTTGATATAGCAAAGGAGCTTAAAAAACCAAGATTTGTAGCCGACATGCAATTTGCTGCAGCCTCTTTGTTAGTTAAAAAGTTTGTGCCAGAAAAATACCGTTCTGCTAAACACTACGCCGAAGAAGCTGACGAGTATTACCAAGCAAACTTACCTGAAAACGCTGTAGAGCGTATCAAATCAGATTTTTTAATGGCCTCGTTTGATGAAGGTCGTAAAAAATATGATTCAGCAATTACAAGGTTAAACCGCATAGTCACCGTATTTGATAATAACTTAAGCTACGATCACAGCGCCGAGCTAAGCGCTCACTCTAAGCTTATAGCACTATACGAAAAGCAAGGCGAAAGTGAGCAAGCAACTAAGCACTGCTTAGCTATTGCTAAAATGGTGCCTTGGGAAGAAAGCCAAGAACAAACCCCGCTTTATCGTGTTAATCCTGACTACCCTATGGGCAAAGCACGCCAAGGTAAAGATGGCAGTGTAGTTATGGAATTTGAAGTAGACACCGCAGGCTTTGTTAAAAACGTGAGTGTGCTTGATTCAAATGGCGGCGTAACTTTTGAGCACTCGGCAAAAAAAGCAGTAGAGCAATGGCGCTATGCTCCTAAATTTGAAGATGGCATACCTGTAACAGCAAAAACCCAAGTACGGCTCGACTTCAAAATTAACCGATAACTTAGTGAACTATCCAGCGACTAAAGATCACAGGGTTTTCTCGCTAAGTAATCATAAATTTTCTAATAAAAAAAGGCGCAATTTAGCGCCTTTATTAATTCACTGTAACGCACAAAGCCATTACTTAAACATTGGCTGTTAATTTAGCTAATATTTTATCACTTGCTGCTTCAATTAAATCTAGCACCTTTTCAAAACCATCGTCCCCACCATAATAAGGATCGGGAATAGCACTTACAGCCTGCTCACCAAACTCTAAAAACAGGGCAAGTTTATACTGTAAATGTGCTGGGCAACGCTGAGTTAAATCGGCTAAATTTTGTTTGTCGGCGGCTAAAATCAAATCGAATTCAGTAAAATCACTACTGCGCACTTTACGCGAATAAATCCCTTTGAAGCTATAACCTCGTTTTTTGCCCGCCTGCATAGATCGGCTATCTGGTGAATTGCCTTCGTGATGACCTATAGTACCGGCCGAATCAACTTTAACGGCAATACCTAACTGCTCAGCACGTTTTTTTAATACCGCTTCAGCTGTAGGCGATCGACAAATATTACCTAAACACACAACCAGTATTTTTTTCATAGAGCCTCCCTCTAAACTAAACGCTATTAATTACTGAACTAAATAACCTTAAACACTATTGCATTGACGCAAGCATAGCCTGCTCACTTTGTAATAAAGTTTGCATTGCTGGTAATGCTTTTACACGCTCAAAAAGTGCAGCTAAATTTGGCCAGCGCTGTGCATTAATCTGCTCGCCCGCATGCTGCATATTGATTATTTGCGACGCAAACGCTATATCAGCAAGGGTTAACGCGTTACCTACAAAGTAATCATTATGACCTAGCACGCCTTCAAGGTAGTCAAAGTGCGGTGGTAACTGCTCATTCATAGCCAACTTTACTAAACTTTCATCACATACTTTTTGCATACCTAAATTAATTACTCGCTGCTGAAACACAGTAAAAGTAGTTAATGGGGCAAGTTCATAATCAGCGTATTTTTCTAACCAGCGTACCTGAGCAGTCTGCTCGACAGTGTCGCCAAGTAATGCTGTATTCCCTGTGTATTTATCATCAAGGTATTGGCAAATAACACTCGAATCAGCCAGCACTAAATCACCATCTTTAAGCGCTGGTATACGCCCTAATGGATTTAACTCAAAAAACCAAGCCGGTTGATTAAACGGCGACACTATTTCTAACTTATAATCTAACTGCTTTGCAGCCAAACACAGACACACCTTGCGTACATAAGGAGAAAGAGGTACGCCATAAACAATTAAACTCATGTTAAACCCTTATCAGAAGAAAAAAGCGCAACTAATACGCTAATTAAAAAGCTATTTAATACTTAAAATCGTTTTAAAATTGCTTTAAAAGTTCTTTAAAATACTTGCATCATAGTCATTGGCATCAAGTGTTAAATTATACTTAGCCGCCACACTATCCAGCTCAGCTTGCTTAATTGCTAAGTCATCCATAGTGATTGTATTGTCATCGAGCTGCCATAACAATTTAGAGCCCGCGTAACTGTAATGAATAGCCAATAGCGCATCACTATTACCTTCACGCCCTGCAGCCTTTAACTTCGCCATTTTACGCGTTATTTTATTAAGCGCTTGTTTAAGCTCCCACACATACACCACTTCAATCATAAACGGATGCGTGCGGTATTTATTAAGTAACCACGCAAGCCCTAATGCGCTAATAACAACGCCCGTTACATTCCAATGAAAGTGAGTGCCGCTCTCATCAGGAAACAAAGCAATCAGCGCTTGCGATATAGCTAAGCTCCCAACAGCTAAACCCACAGCACAACCGGCAATAACACGGTTTAAATGCTTACGATAACGCGCTTTATTTATTTCAATGAGTTGCATAACAGCCTAAAATTAAGTGAACAAAATATAACTGCCGCCATTGTAACTAAACAATCCACTTATCGAAAAATCTATTTGCGTTCTTTTTGATTTAACAACAGCATTAGTGCTATTAGCCCTCTGCAACGTTAGTAGCTGTTAATCAATGGTTAGCCAACGAATTAATTTGCACTGCGTCTAGATGCGTAGGATAGTAACCAAATAATCGCTGTAACTGTATAGGACTACCATGCTTAAACTACTATTTGCTTCAAGTTTAATTTTTTCTTCTTGCTCGGTTTTGAGTAATAATTTAACAACCGAAGAGCAACGAATTGAAGCCGCTACCCACGCCATGCCTCAGGTGCTAATGGCCTTTGCTGATGAGGTGAATCAATTTGAACAGCAATGGAAAAGCCTTAACAACTTTCAGCATGCAACTGACTTAATCGCTGATTATTCAAGTCAATTATGGTTAAACGCCAAACAACGTATTGTTACAACTAAAAACTACGATGATCGCGAGCTTTACTGGGCACGATTACTTTCAAGTAAAATAATTCGCTCTGTTAAGCCAAAATTTACCCTCTCAGTTGCTGAGCAAAATAACCTTTTAACTCAGTTAGAAAAAGGCAGTCGCGGTCATAACGATCTCAGTTTTACTCAAGGCAGTACTAAAAAAATTATCCTTACCGGCTTTGACCCCTTTTTATTAGATAAAAACATAAATCAAAGTAATCCATCTGGAGTTGCTGCCCTCTTACTAGATGGTCAAGTAATTAACTACCAAGGCATTAGCGCTGAAATTAACACCGTTATGGTGCCCGTTCGTTATGCCGACTTTGATCAAGGTATAATCGAAGCACTCCTCGCGCCCTATTACGCCCTGAATAATGTCGATATGATTGTTACTGTAAGCATGGGTCGCAAAGATTTTGATTTAGAAAGATTTCCCGGTAAGCGCCGCAGCGTAACTGCCCCAGACAATGCCAATATTATATTTGGCGGGACACAAACAGCTCCCTTGCTCCCAAGTTTAAATAACCAGCCACTGCCAGGTAACGAATTTGTACAATTTAGCCTTCCCGTGGCAAATATGCAGCAAGCACAAGGGCCGTATAAGGTTATTGATAATCATAAGATCACGACCTTAAAAAAAACTTACGAGCCCGCAACACTTGCCGAGCTGAAAAATAGCATTGCCGTAAATGGCTCTGGCGGTGGATACCTGTCTAACGAAATTTCGTATCGCAGTATACGCCTTCGTAATCAACTTAATTCAACCATTCCAACAGGGCATATTCACACCCCCAGAATTCAACAGTTTGAGCCGAAAACGGAAGCTAAAATAGTAAAGCAAATTACCGCAATGCTAGAGCACAGCTTAAGTGCGTTGTAATAAATATAGGTTTTATGTGCTAGGGGGTAGGTGCTAGGGTAAGACTAGCACCTCGGGCTTAGAGCGGCGAGCTTCGAGCTAAACAGTGCGTGCTTGAGGCTTGGCTGCTTAACTGATGCATTTGTGTGTGGGTGAATAATTACTTTGCACAAAGAAACTACGCTGTTCAGAGGAGGGATTGCCAAAGAGCTAACTTTATCTTCCTCCATTAATATGCATTAATTAGCACAAGCTTTGAATAATACTCTATAAAAGCTAGAAAACCGTCGAGTTTTCATCTGTTTTTTTATGTACAGCAGGTATTTTCACTTCTGAAAATACGTTTTTTAGTGCATTTGATGTCATTTCACTTTGAATTCTATCACAGTTTTTTTCAGCTTTAGTTTTCGTATTTCGAGGTATAAAATTAACCTTGTATTTTTTCAAACACTCAAATACTTTGTCATCATACGGATTATCAATTAGGCCCTTTAGGTATAGTTGATAAAGTAATAACCAATAGTTATCTTTTTCGTAGTTATCACCATCATCAATTATAGTTTGTGCGAACTCAACGATCATTTCATTAAAGTCATACATTTCTAATAACAAAGTAATTGCAACACAATCACCACTCGCAATGACCTTTTCAGCCGTTTCTGTTTTTGGAATGACGTTATTAATTAACATAGTGTGAAGCGGCCAAGACATACCATCAGATCGGAACTTATCAGCATTTTCTCTTATTATTACATTTAATTGTTGCTCGAAAATCCCTGCATTTATCTCTGCTTTGTCTAATAATTTGTCAAATAACGGGAGTAAAACTGGGTAGTGCCACGATAGGTTCAGAAGAGCTTCCAATAAACTTACATTAGCACCTTCATCTAAGTAATTAATGATTAATGATATTGCATATTTTAATACACTTCCATCAGGCGTGCTTTTATTAATCCCAATCGCTTTATTTAAAAACGTAAGTGCTTCGTCAGCAGATAGATGGGGCTCGCTTTCGCCTGCATTACCCAAGCGACTTGGTAGTGCACTTCTTAAATCTAACACCCACTCATCTTCAAAAGCCGCTGGTAACTCTATTATCGATGTTTTCTTTAAGTTCAGCGTCAGTTTATATAAAGCAAGAGAGTTAGATAAATCTTGGATGAAGTTTTGAGCGTCTTCGCTAGTCAAGCAGTAGCAAGTGTAATCATCTATATATCGATGAAACTCATAATTTTTACTTATTAAGGCTTCGTCAATTTTACCTAAGATTAACTCGCTCACAATACTAGAGGCTGCCGAACCTATTGGTATTCCCTGAGTTTCATTACGCTTAGTTTTTCGCTGGTAGGTATCTAAACAGTTAAACCATTCTTTGTTTTTTTGTTGAGCTTTAGCCTCTTTAATTCCAACAGCAGCCCATGCAATCGCATGAGAATAAATACTATTAAAACAGTTCGCTATATCAGTGTGAACTCTAAATCGTTTTGCAAAAGAAGAAGTATGCGAGCGACTAATTTTTACGTATGGATCTTCATAATTCATTACAACCAATCGCTTTTCACTGTGATGAAACTCAGGCTTAATTATACTATTTGCGTTCTCGGTAACACATTTCAGCTCTCCCCAATTATCATGTATACACTTGGCTAGTGATGAGTAAGCTCTGGGATGAACAAGTCCCAATACTCTAGGCACGTTATTATATCTTGTAGCCTTATATTCAACTAAGTCATAACCAGATCTGCCTTTAGTCTCTTCAAGCTTAGAAATAGCCTCTGCCACCTCTGGTGTAAATTGCCTTGTATCTAGACTCGGTGGTAACTCACCTATATTTGCTCGTTGATTTGGAAAATAGTTGTATCTAGTTAGAGCTTCATATAAAGCCCTTTTATCATCTGTATCACCAAAAATCTGGCTCATAAACATTCCTTTGTATTTTTTATAGTTAGTCTACATGAAACGGTCTCGTGTAAAAGAAAAATATTACTTAAACCTAACAACAAATCTCACGTTTAACACCTTTCCCCCGTCATCACGCCCTGAAAATAAATAATTGATGAGTAATGTCGCGCATGGATGCGCGCCCAAGCCATGCTTGTACATGGATGTACTATCATGGCGTTTACGTTCACAACAATTAATTATTTGAGGGATTAAGCGTGATGCTCGGGTGGCGCTGGGTGAGTCCAGAGAGGGGGCAGCGGCAGCCCCTCTTTGGCTGTAGTCGCCAGCGCGACAAAACCTTGAATAAGGTTTTTAAATATATGAACAAAACCAACGTTAAATTTAATTATCGAATTGAATATTCCAAAGCAATAATGTGATTTGTCGGATGGCGCGGCTGCGCCGCTTATCCGACCTACGTATAAACAAAAAGCCTGCAAATTTGCAGGCTTTTTGTCATTCAAAATGAGTAATCATAAACGCGCTTATAAAACAATTATGCTTGTTACTAAGTAGGCTATAAGTGTCAGGCCACCAGCGAACAAGGCATAGGGTAGCTGGGTTTTAACGTGGGAGAGTAAGTCACAGCCTGAGGCGATAGCCGATACTGCGCTGGTGTCGGATATGGGCGAGCAGTGATCGCCAAATATACCGCCACCTAAAATAGCGCCTAATACCAACGACGGCGGCAAACCCAATGCTTGAATAAGCGGCACGCCAATAGGGATTAAAATTGCAAAGGTGCCCCACGATGTCCCCGTAGTAAACGACATAACCGCACCGGTTAAAAACAGTGCCGGTACCACCAAGTAAATAGGGAGGTAATCGCCCACTAAAGATGCCACAAACACACCAGTACTATCTAGCGTCAATTAACTTGGCCGGTTCCGCGTCAATTATCTTGGCCGGTTGACGCCGAATTTTATTTGCTCTTAT
>NZ_JBEOOE010000031.1:0-38874 GCF_040308885.1 Pseudoalteromonas sp. 120-MNA-CIBAN-0494 | reverse complement strand
ATAAAAGTCCTTTTGGGCAATTAGCTCAGTTGAAAGAAAAAGAGCATCGCCGCCCTTTATAACGAATGGCGAGGGTCGCTGGTATCAAGCTAAGTATTACCCACCACATATAAGCCTATGAATGCATATTAAGTACTTAATAAAGTTGAGTAATAACCTAAATTCCCTTGTAAGCAGCTAAACTGTTGATTATAGTCTGTGTTACACGTAATCACTGTTAAGCCAAATGCCAACAAAGATCTATTCAACAGCCAAAATACTTATAGTGGAGGAGCAACCGCTCGCCCAAAGCTATATGAAACAATCGCTAGAAAAGCTTGGCTTTGGACAGTTACGATTTGCAGATCATGCTAACTCGGCAAAAGAGCAGTGTATAAACGAGCAATTTGATTTAATTGTATGCTCATTCAATCTAAATAAGCATCAAGATGGTTATCAGCTTTATGAGGAATTGCGAATAAAGCAGTTAATTAAAAGCTCCACTGGGTTTATTTTTATTTCTGCAGAAACAAGTGGCTCGCTTGTACATAGTGTTCTTGAATTACAACCCGATGATTTTTTGGTTAAACCATTTACAGCACAAGAGCTTAAAATACGTATAGAGCGTATTTTAAAACGTAAACGTGATTTACAAACAGTTTACAACTTTATTGATGACGGTAATGATTCCAAAGCACTTAAGTACATAAGTGCAGCATTAAATAAAAACAACAACTACAGCCCTATTTTACTGCGATTAAAAGGTGATGCCCTACTACGCCTTAATCGTAACCAAGAGGCCAAAGACTTTTTTAAGTCGGTACTCGATATCCAAAAATTTGCATGGGCTAAAGTAGGTTTAGTAGAAGCACTGATAGAAAATAATGAACATATTTTAGCCCAACGCATGCTTAAAACCATGTTAGAGCGCAACGAAACTCGTTTAATCGCGCTTGATTTATTAGGTCGTTTAGAAATAAAACTTAATCAATTTGAGCTCGCACAAGAGTTTTTAAGTCAGGCTGCGGATATTGCTCCTCTTAATATTATGCGTCAAAAGTCTTTGAGTAATGTATCGTTAATTAATCACGATTATGAAAAGAGCTATTTAACCCAAAAAGATATTGCAAGCTATGCAAAATACTCAATTCACGATAGCCCAGATATTTATTTAAATGCGGCGCGTGCCGGTATCGACTTTGCGCTAACCACAGATCAAACGGATCAAATACAACGAATTTCTCGCCAAACTAATCAATATATTAATGATTTAAAAAAGCAGTTTCCTAATAATGTAAACCAGGCGCAAATCGATGTATTAAACGCACGCCTACACTACTTAAAAGATGAACACCAAAAAGCTAAGCGACTAATAGAGCAGCTTGATGAAGATGATACACAAATTCGCTCTGTAGACGGCGCACTCGATAAAGCAAAAGCATTTCACGAACTTGGCTTTCATCAAAAAGCCCAAAATTTATTTGCCCAAATAATTACGCATTGCCAGCGTCATCCAAGTGTAAGCGACACAACCTATTTACGTTATATTCAACAACAACAAAGCGAGCGTCGTGATATTAAAATGGGGCCTAAAGAGTTAAACAACCATGCTGTGAATCAATTTAATAGAGGGCAATTAAATACGGCACTAGAAGCGTTTACTCAAGCATTTAGGGTGATGCCTCGTAATCAGAGTATCGCACTTAACTTATTACAGTGCTTGTTTGATTCGACCAAGCAACAAGGGGGGGATTCGTTTAATATGGGGCTTGCTAAAAAATGCTACGCCTTACTGAGCAAAGCTAAACTACCTGCAGATCAGGCGCAGCGTTTAAATAAAATTTTGCATAAAGCAAAAGATATGCAGCTAGATATTCAAGCCGACTAAACGCGTTAAAGCTTTTTCATTGACGCGGCATTAACGCAGTATCGCAGGCCAGTCGGTAATGGGCCATCAGGAAACACATGACCTAAGTGCGCATCGCACACATTACATACTGCTTCAATACGCTGCATCCCATGAGTGTTATCACTAATATAGGCAATAGCTTCTATTGTTGCGGGTTTTGTAAACGAAGGCCAACCCGTACCGCTATCAAACTTTTCATCTGCGTCAAACAATAAGTTATCGCAACATATACATATATACTTGCCTGGCTCTAACAATGTGCAGCTACCGGAGCTGTGCGGTCGCTCAGTGCCTTTTTTACGAGTAACGTAATAGGCATCTTCAGATAATAACTCTTGCCACTGAGCGTCGGTTTTAATAACCTTTTTCGGCGGCGTTGGATTGCCATTATTGGCAAAATTAATAACATCATTCCACTTCAACATAACAGCCTCTTTAAATGCTTGCTTAGCTATAATCGTATTTAGCTCTATTGGTTAATTATTACGTTATTACATTTGCTTAAGATCAACTTAATCAAATGTAATACTTCGTCTTTCTGAATTAGTCAGTATCTGCTGTAAAAAAGCATCTAGCTCTACTTTTGACGCAGGTAAACTAATACTAAATTGCGTTTGCTGGTAGCTGTGTACTAGCAGTTCATTATTGCGGGTTGAAAGGTGCTTAATATTTTTAATTGCTAACCACTGCGGGCCAGATTTTTTATCAAAAAATCCCGCTAAGCTAAACAATACTAAATGTTTTGCATCGCGCTTAATAAAATCATTAACTTGGTTTCGTGTTTTAAACAGTGGGGTTAATCGGTAACAACAAGAGCAAAAAACAAATACCCATAAGACAAATAAAAATATAAACCAAGGCTGCTCTGTAAGCTTTGTAGTTAGCATTAGCACACTAAGCGCCACACCTATAAACA
This sequence comes from Pseudoalteromonas sp. 120-MNA-CIBAN-0494, assembly GCF_040308885.1. Taxonomy (NCBI): domain Bacteria; kingdom Pseudomonadati; phylum Pseudomonadota; class Gammaproteobacteria; order Alteromonadales; family Pseudoalteromonadaceae; genus Pseudoalteromonas; species Pseudoalteromonas sp. 120-MNA-CIBAN-0494. Next base: position 36,070 of record NZ_JBEOOE010000031.1, on the reverse strand, counting down.
GCACCACCACCGCTATTTTTTTATTTATAGCGTCCACTTTTAATCCTTATTAAGGCGTTTTTCTGCTGCGGCTTTTTCGGTAGGCTCAGGCCAATCATTAAAAAACACTGTTAAATAACGACTTTTAGCTAAGTACCACAGCACCCATAATACAACCACCATTTGAATCGCTAAAAATAACGAAAAATGATAATAGCTATGAGCCGCTTGAATACTTAACCAAGTTAAGTCTATTACCGCACACAAAATAAGAGGCCAGCGCATATAACGCCAAATCTTAGCTAAGCGTTCACTACTTTTATGAGACTCGCGGGGTCGACGCAAACAAAATAAAATAATTGGTACTATGGCTATAGCGCCAATGGCAATAGCAATAAAAAAATCGTTTTTAGATTTAAAAAATATCGACATCAAATCCAATTCTGGGCGTCGGCTTAACCCTGCCACTATCCAAATAAAGTAAGCTCGTAACAATACCAGCACACTTAAATGAAAGGCGATGGGTGTACGGTAACTGCCGTACTTATCCCAGTACTCTGGGCCATAGCGGCTCATAATTGATTTTTCCTATCGGCAATAGTGCCCAATATAAAAAATGCTGCTAACAAGGTAACACCTAACCACTTAGTGCCAAAAAACAATAACGCCTTAATCAGTAGCGGGCTAAGCCACACAACCACAAAACCAAATCCAAAGGCGGTGATCAATACAAAGCACAGCACTCTTACTATAAAATGACGACGTGCAACCAGCCCTTTGGTTAGCTTTATAATATCGCCTGCGTATAAAGACACTAAGCACACCATTATCAGCATAGATAAATGATATAAATAACTATGCAGCCACTGCCCTACGTTAATTAAAAGTGAATTTAATATATTTAATAAATCAGCCATTATGTTGCTCTAATAAATTAATTAAATCTTCTTCTGTCAGTACATCTATACCTAAGTCTTGTGCCTTAGTTAGTTTAGAGCCGGCCTTTTCGCCTGCTACTAACGCATCGGTTTTAGCCGACACACTACCCGACACTTTAGCACCTAACTGCTGCAAACGTGCTTTGGCGTCATTACGGTTTAATGTGTTTAAGGTACCGGTAAGCACATAAACAAGGCCAGCTAATGGCTGCTCTTGCGCTGAAGGTGGAGTAAGTTCAGGCCAATTAATACCCTGTTCTACCAGCGCATTTACAACATCTAAATTATGCTGTTCGGAAAAAAAGCTACGTACATGGGTTGCTACTATTTCGCCCACATCACTTACTTGAGTTAAACTATCAATGCTGGCATTTATTACGTTTTCAAGGGTTAAGAAATGATTAGCTATATTTTGTGTGGTTGCCTCACCCGCTTCACGAATACCCAATGAGTATAAAAACTTAGCCAACGTTGTCGCTTTAGCGTCTTGAAGCGCAGTAACCAAATTTTTAGCCGACTTTGGCCCCATACGCTCAAGCGATTCAAAATGTCCTTGCTTTAAAATAAACAAATCTGCAGGGGTTTTAATCAGCTCTCTGTCGACGAGTTGATCAACAATTTTATCGCCAAGGCCGTCAATATCGAGTGCTTTGCGCGATGCAAAGTGTTTAATCGCTTGTTTACGTTGCGCCGGGCACACTAAACCACCAGTACAACGCGCTACGGCTTCACCTTCTACTTTTTCTACATGGGAGTCACAAATTGGGCAAGTTACCGGAAACTCAATATCGCGGGCATCATCAGGGCGGCGCTCAAGTACTACTTGCGTTATTTGTGGAATTACGTCCCCTGCACGGCGAATAATTACCGTGTCGCCCACTTTTACGCCTAAGCGCGCTATTTCATCGCCATTGTGCAAGGTAGCGTTTGATACAGTAACACCACCAACAAATACCGGCTCTAAGCGTGCAACGGGTGTAATTGCTCCCGTACGCCCCACCTGAAACTCTACATCGAGTAATTTGGTTATTTCTTCTTGGGCCGGAAACTTATAGGCAATAGCCCAACGCGGAGCGCGTGCTACAAAGCCTAAACGCTCTTGTAAGGCTTTTTGATTTATTTTTATTACCACGCCATCTATTTCATATTTAAGCTCGCCACGGCGCGTTAAAATATCAGTATAATAAGCCAGTGCAGCTTGTGGGCCTTCTACTAATTTTGTTTCAGGGCAAAGTGGTAACCCCCAATCAGTCAATTTTTCTAATTGCTGATAATGATCCTCTGCAATGCTACCGTCGGCTACAAGACCTGTGCTGTAGGCATAAAACATCAGTGGGCGTTTAGCCGTAATTTTAGAGTCAAGCTGGCGCAGGCTACCTGCGGCGGCGTTGCGTGGGTTTACAAATACTTTTTCACCACGTTTTTCAGCTTCAATGTTAAACTTTTCAAAGCCTGCATTATCCATAAACACTTCGCCGCGCACTTCTAGTTCAGCAGGATAATCGCTACCTCGTAATTTAAGTGGCACATTACGAATTGTTTTAACGTTTTGAGTTACATTTTCTCCCGTCAACCCATCACCTCGGGTCGCGGCTTGCACTAGTACGCCATCACGATAAATAATCGACACAGCTAAGCCATCTAGTTTTGGCTCACAACAAAAAGTAAGCTCTTCGGTACTCATTAAACGCTCTTTTATACGGCGATTAAAGGCAATAAACTCATCTTCGCTAAAGGCGTTATCAAGCGATAACATAGGCACTTGGTGCGCTACTTGCTCAAATTTACTTAGCGCAGCACCGCCCACTTTTTGGGTTGGTGAGTCGGCAGTTATTAATTCTGGGTGCTGAGTTTCTAGTGCGCTGAGTTGTTGTAATAAACGGTCGTATTCAGCATCAGGAATACTGGGGGTATCAAGTACATAATAATTGTAACTGTGCTGTTCAAGCGTACTACGAAGATGGTTTATTTGCTCACTAATGCTGCTTGCCATTTTGACCTCAAAAAACATAAAAAAAGCCACTTTGACGAGTCAACGCCCAGTGGCTTATAAAAATTTAACCTATTGCGTTAATTACGCAGAAAATGCACGTACCTGTTCAACATATTGACGAACGCGATCTACGGTCATTTCTTCACGCTTCGCATCTAAAATTTGCGCACCAAATTCGTCGCTAAGCTTTTTAGCTGCACTGTGCAGCATATTAAATGCTGCTAAGCCATCACCTTCACACGGTAAGGTCATAAATAAGCTAACGCCTGCGGTACTAAATTGTTCCATATTATCAATATCGAAGGTACCTGGGTTATACATATTTACTAGTCTAAATAATACCGGGCCTTGGCCTGCTGGATCTAAATGACGATTAAAAAAGCCTTCCTCTGAGTATTTAAACCCTAAGGTGTTTACCGCGGGCAATAATTTACTGCCTTGCATGCTCATTCCATCTGGCATTTGAATATGCACAATCACAAAGTCTGAAACCTCTGCAGGCTCTTCGCTTGGCTCAAGGTCATGCTCTGCCTCAATTACACTAAGGTCATCTTCAATTGGCACTTCTGGCACGCTAGTATCTGTTTGCGGCTCGTTGGCATCAAAATTTAGTTCACCAAATTGTGGTTCTTCTTGCTCAAAGGCAACGCTCTGTGCGGGCTCTGCACTTGGCGAATGAGAGTGAGCTGTGTGTTGTGGTTCGACCCGCTCGTTAGCAGGTATTTCTGGGTTGTCTTTTTTTCGCACTGACCATAAACCGTGTACTAATAAGCCACCTATGACAAATACACTGATCACGATTAAAACCCATCTTAATTCTTCGGCCATCCCCTCACCTTTTTTATTTTATATGCCTAAACCTGTGTATTAGTTAAAACCTAATACGTTTAATTTAACTATGCCTGTGCAAGTTGCACAGCTTGTTCAATATCTACAGCCACTACGCGCGATACACCTGGCTCAGCCATGGTAACACCTGTTAATCTACCAGCCATTTCCATCGCAATTTTATTATGACTAATATAAATAAACTGCACCGATTGTGACATTTCTTCAACCAAACGGCAAAAACGTACCACGTTGGCATCATCTAGCGGTGCATCTACTTCATCCAGCATACAGAATGGAGCTGGATTGAGCCTGAATATAGAAAACACTAATGATAATGCGCTCAGCGCTTTTTCTCCACCACTTAACAAATGAATTGTTGAATTTTTTTTACCTGGTGGTCGTGCCATTATACTAACACCACTTTCGAGTAAATCGTCACTGGTTAATTCTAAATAAGCACTTCCACCACCAAAAACCTTTGGAAATAGCTTTGCAAAGTCTTGGTTAACTTGATCAAAGGTCGCTTTAAAGCGAGTTTTGGTTTCTATATCAATTTTACGAATAGCCCCTTCTAGGGTACTCAGCGCTTTTGTTAAGTCATCTAATTGATTATCAAGATATTCGCTGCGCGCTTTGGCTTGATCAAACTCATCAATAGCGGCTAAATTTACCGCACCTAAGCGCTCCAACTGATTAACAATATCTGCGAGTTTATTTTGTGCTGTGCTTATAATGAGTGTTTCTGGTAACTCATCAAGCACCTGCTTTAGGTTTTGCTTTAACTCTTCTAGCGGTTCAAGCGCCAACTGTGCTTTTATTAATAAACTTTGCTCTTCTATGCTTAATTTTTGATGCTGCTCTTGTAGCGCCACCAGCTCACCTTGTGAACTTTTAAGACTCGCTTGCTTCGTGCTTAAGCTCTCTTTTGCTTGGTTTAATTTATTTTGTAATGTGTTTAAGTTTTTCTCGCCTTGCGCATGCTGTTTAAGTAACTGGGCTATTTTTTCAAGTAGTTCTTGCTCGGGTATTAGCAGCTGGGTTAATTGATCGTGTAATTCTTTTGCACCCTGCTCTGCACTTAAATGCGCTTGCTCTGCATGGCTTAGTTTAGCTTGGCTTAATTGCCACTCGCTACGTGACTGTTGCTCTGCAAGCGTTGCTTGATGGGCTTGCGTTTTATATTGCTCAAGCCTAGCTAATACTTGGCTATAATTTGTATCACTGTGGGTGCGCTTGTTATTTGCAGTAGCAAGATCACTGCTTAAACTTAACTGTTGCTGCTTAAGTGTTTCAAACTGCACTGTTTGATCTTTAAGCACCCCTTTTATTTGTGCTAACTGTATAACCAATTGCTGTTGTTGCGTTTGGTACTGTTGCAATTGCTGCTGGTACTGCGCTACTTGCTCTTTTAACATATCGTTGCGCGTACTCGCTACGGCAATATTTTGAGCCAGCTGATGTATGGTTTCTTTAAGTTCACTTTGCTGCGTACTAAGCTCACTTTGCAGTGCTTTTTGCTGCTCAAGCACTTGGGCTGCGAGTTGTAACTCACCCTCTACATTTTTTAGCTGCGCTGTTTTAAGCTGCAATTGCTTGTGCTTTACCAGTAATGAGTTTTCAGCATTTCGATCTGAGCTTATATGCCAGTTCCGACCATGCAAAGCGGCGGTTTCATCCATTACGGCAATATAAAAATTATCCTCTAATGCTTTAAGTTCGCCGCTTTTACTATAAGCAATACGGCTCAATACTTCAGGGTAAACCCCCTGAGTTATAAATGCCGCTAAGCTATTTTTTACATTTGCCTGATTGCTTTTTGTTGATGCGATATGCCACACACTATTATTTGCCGACTGCTCACTTACATTTAAATGCTCAAGCGATTTAAGTGCTTGTTCAATACAGTGCTCAAACCCGTCTTTAACCTTTAATTGGTTAAATAAGGTGTTGTGGTGCTCGCTCTCATTATCTAGCCCTAATGTACTGCTTAGTCCTGCGATACTGGCTTTTAGCTCGTTAGCTTGCTGGCTAAGTTGCTGATATTGCTGCTCGGCATTGTTTAACTGCGAACTTTGCTCTAAAAGCAGCATTTGGCCTTTACTGTGCGCCGTTTGCTTAGTTGCTAACTCTTGAGTAAGCACTTGCCTTTGTTGTTTTTGAGAAGCTAACTGCTGTTCAACATCGCTACTTTTTAGGTGTGTAATTTGCTTATTTAACTGCTCACTTTGTTCATTAACGTGTTTGCTTTGCTGCTGAGTTTGCTCAATATTATTTGCTTGCATCTGCAACTTATTATTAAGTTGCTGCAGTTGCTCGCTAAGCGATTGCCAATCCTCAGTGTGTTGCTGCTTTAGCTCTAAAGCACTCTCAAGCTCTTGGCTTAACTCACTTACTTGCTCGTTGCGCATTAAGTTGTTTTCTATTGCCTGCTGCAAAGCGTGTTCTAGTTGTTCGCACACTGTTTGCTGCTGCGTTTTAAGCTCTAAACTATGCGTTTGGCGCTGCTGTAGTTTAATCTGATTTTGTTTAAGCGTTTGAATTTGTTGCTTTATGCTTATTTGTTGTTGCTCAGATCGCGTAAGCTCAGTGTGTATTACATGTTGTTGCTGTTGCGCATCACTTACGCTTTCTTGCGAGGCTTGTACTTGGGTTTCTAAGCTTGCAAGTACGTCGTCGTGACCAGAATGAGCCGTTTTAAAAAACGTAACTTGCTCATTTAATTTATTTATTTGTTGGCTTTTTTCGAGTTGTTGTTGGTGTAGTTTTTGCCATTTTAAAACGGCAATTTGCCCTTTTAACGTTCGCTCTTGCGCTTTTAACTCGCGGTATTTTTTAGCATCAACCGACTGCACCGCTAACTTAGTAAGTTGACTTTGTAACTCTTTGCGTACATCGAGTAAGCGCTCTAAGTTTTCACGGGTGCTTTTTATTCGAGTTTGCGTTTCGCGGCGGCGCTCTTTGTATTTAGATACTCCTGCGGCTTCTTCTAAAAACACCCTAAGTTCTTGCGGTTTGCTCTCTATTAAGCGCGAGATCATGCCTTGCTCAATAATGGCGTAACTACGTGGGCCAAGGCCTGTGCCCAAAAATATATCAGTAATATCGCGTTTGCGGCATTTACTGCCATTTAAAAAATACAACGACTGACCATCGCGAGTAACTAAACGCTTTATTGCAATTTGATTACGATCGGCAAAGGTATTAGGAAAGTCGCCTTTGTCGTTATCAAAAGTAAGCTCTACCGAGGCCTGCGAAATAGCTTTACGATTAGTTGAGCCATTAAAAATGACATCGGCCATGGCGTCGCCACGTAAATTTTTAGCCGAGCTTTCGCCAAGCACCCAGCGCACTGCATCAATAACATTAGACTTGCCGCAGCCATTAGGGCCTACAACACAGGTCATTTGATCAGGAAATGGAATTTTAGTTGGCTCTACAAACGATTTAAAGCCTGCCAATTTTATAGTGCTTAAGCGCATCTTTTTGTTATTACCGAATATTATTGGTTATAAACATTAACCTTGCTTTAGTTTTAAGCTTGGCGTTTAAAATTATCTAAAATAATACCGGTTGCCATAGCCACGTTCAGCGACTCAGCCTGACCAAAAGCCGGTATGGTTATTTTATCAGTTACTAATTTGGCACACGCTTCGCGTATACCGTGCGACTCACTGCCCATTAATAACACGCCTGAACCTGTAAATTGAGTGTTGTGCACATTTTCCCCGTCTAAAAAGGCACCATAAATTGGTAATTTTAATGTGGCTAAATACGCAGGCAAATCGACTTGGCTTACCGACACTCTTACAAACGAGCCCATAGTGGCACTAATTGTTTTAGGGTTGTATGCATCGGCGCTATCTGTACTGGTTACAATATGTTTAATACCGTACCAATCAGCAACTCTAATAATAGTGCCTAAATTGCCCGGATCAGATACACCATCAAGTGCTAATATTAAGCCACTGGTTTGTAGTTGTGCTGCTTGTGGCATATTTACAATAGCAATGGCGGCATTGTTACTAACCAGCGTACTTGCTTTTGTTAGCAGCTCTTCCTCGGCGCAAATAAAATTAATACCCAGATACTGTGCTTGATAGGTATTTATAAATGCCTCGGTAGCAAATATATCAACCGCCTTTAATGGGCTGTTTAATAACTCAAGTACGTTTTTTTCACCTTGTACAAGGTATTGATTAAATTGCTTGCGGTACTTTTTTTGGCCAAGTTGGCGAATAAGTTTGAGTTGGTTTTTTGAAATCATAACAGCCCCATAAAATGATGCGCACAGTATAGCAGATCTCATACCGACTTCTGAACTCGAAAAATAGCTAAAGTAGTGAGTTTGGGGTCTTAATACTATTGGCGCTGCGCTCAAAGGTTAAGTTAATCCGCATAAACATTCCTTGTATTGCCTCAACCTGCTGCGACTCTCCTAATATACACACTAACTCTTGATATAACGCGTCGCATGCATGTTTAAACCGCTGATCAACTTGACCTTTACTTGCCAGCAAAAATGCATCGGCAAGAGCATGCTGCCACAGTGCAAAATATTTTAGATCTTTACCTGCTACGTTTTCGCACACAGAGCGTAATCGCACTGCTGCGTGGCCTAAATTTAATGCGGTTAATGCCAAGTCAGTAATAGCGCGAGACTGCGAACCTTGGTCGTAATGAGTGAGTCGTAATAATCGGTCGGCCATCCGCTGGTTATACCAAACAATAGGCGCACTGTGTTTATTAATATCGAGCAGGTCTTGATGGGTTGCTTTAAAAATTCTATGCACTAATAACTGGGCGCTTGGCCCTGTAATTAAATGAAAAACCCAAAATAAAATAGCTACCCCAGTAAAAATAGCCATTGCCGCACTCAGCGTATAATCAATTGAAAATGCTCGGCTCATATCGGTACTTGGGCTCACCAAAATAGAAAACGGTATACAAAAGCCTAATCCGTAAGGCAGGGTTTCTCTATCGGCAAGTAGTAATAAACCAATAAAGTAAGGGCCAGCTAATACCAATATGAGTATTTCTAATTGCCCACCACTGTAGGCTAATAAGTTAAGTGCATAAAAAATACTGACAAAACTAGCAACCACAACTCCAATCATTATCCGCTTTAACACCACACGCAAAACAATGAGTGGAAAACGCGCTAACATAATTGAAAATATCACCGGTAAAATCATAATCATTATTGCTGCCGGCGATCCTGTGCTTACCCAAATACACGCGCCAATAAAAAACACCATAACGGTGCGAAACCCAACAATTATTGCCGCTAACGGATCACGGTAAGTTACTGTGCTAGGTGCATTTAGCAGCCTTGTATCGCGCTCTTCAAGGGCGCGATAAGCACGCAGCAACACTGTTAACTCTGTGGTTATATCAACACTAACATTGAGCATATGCGATTCAAAGGGCAGCTCACTGCTGTTATTCGCACGATATTCGGTTAACTCTCGGCGCAAGTTTTTTACTTGTTCTATGCAATCATCAACACTGTTTGCTTGCGCTATATTTGCTAAAACCTGTTTGAGCTGAGTAAATAATTGAGTCAGTAGCGGGCTCATCAATTTTGTATGGCTACGTTGTAAACGGCCAAATATTTGAATTAACGCCAGTAAAGATAATACTTTTTGCGACAGTTGATTTGCTGCACGAGCGCGCCCAGGACCTTTAGGGCCTTCGTAACGCACCGCGCTAGAATCTTCGTTAACTGCGCCTAAGGTTGCCAAAATGCCATCTATTTGCTGGTGTCGTTCTTCGTGCGAGCCTTGTATGTTTAGCTCAGTAACTAGGTAATTAAGGGTTTGGTTTATTAATGACTTTGCCTGAATTTGCAGCCCATTTTTCACTTTTACTGGCCAAAATAAATGGCTCACAATGCCGGCGCAAATTGAGCCAATTATAATTTCGCTCATACGCGATTGGGCAATACTAAATACAGCTTGGCTACTTACGGTGGTAGGGCTTGCTATTACCAGTAACACTATAATTTCGGCGGTAACCGCCGCCATAGCAAACCCATAAATAAAATTTGTTTGCCTAACCAAAGCCGATAACGTTGAGTTAATACCCAGCCACAACCCCAGTATGCCCAGTGCTAAGTAAGGGTAAGATATGAGCTGCGTTAATAGTAATATGCCAAACAAGCCGCCTATAACAGTGCCTACTATTTGGCACAGAGCTTTTTCGGCCACTAAGCCACTCTCTGGGCGTATTTGTAAAAACACCGCTGAAACTAAAGCCCAGTAAGGGCGATCTAAATTAAGAAACAAAGCAACTGTAAGCGCCATTGCCATAGCAATTACGCCTTTTAGTGCAAAAATAACAGCCTGCTTTTTAGGTAAAAACAGGTTACGCAGCACAGCCTCCATTAGCGCTCAACAAGTCGAATAGTTGCGGTCATTCCGGCACTAAGCTGAGTATCTGCAGGAAACGCGTCTAATTTAATATCCACCGGAATGCGCTGCGATAAGCGTACCCAGTTAAAGGTTTGCTGAACTTGTGGTAAACGCTGGCCATTACTTTGCGTATTAGTATTAGCAATTGCTTTACCTATACTCATTACCTGACCAGTTAAAGGTTTACCACCACTTAACAAAGCTACATTTGCGTGTTGCTTTAAATGAATAAGAGGGATTTTGGTTTCTTCAAAGTAGCCGGTTACATAAAAAGAGTCTGCTTGTACAATGGCAAATACCGACACGCCTTGAGCAACATAATTGCCTTGGCGTAAATCTAAGTTAATTATGTAACCCGACACAGGTGCAACAACTTGGGTTCTATCAAGGTTTAACTGCGCTACTGCTTGTTCTGTTTTAGCGAGTTCATAGTTTGCTTTTGCTATTTTTGTATTAATTCGCGTTGCTTCTAAACTTTCTTCACTAATTGCTTGTTGGCTGTTTAATGCTATTCGACGCTCGTATTTATGCTTAGCAAGCTCCCAGGTATATAATGCATTTTCGGTACTGGCTTTACTGCGCTCTAGCGCTGCCTGATAACGCTTAGCATCAACACTAAAAAGCAGATCCCCTTGCTTTACACTTTGCCCGTCAATCATGTTTAAATGAGTTACCCAACCAGACACATCTGGCGCTACCGTAACTATATTGGCTCTAATGCGGCCATCGCGGGTCCATGGTGTATGCATGTAATCATTCCATACCCAACGCCCTGCAAATACGGCCATAAAAATAACCAGTACTGTAACTAAAATACGTAAATATTTGGCCATTAAATTATTCTTCCACTTAATAAATATACGGTTAATGCTAAGTAACATACAAATAAAGACACCTCAAACCAGGCAACCCGCCAAATGCGATCGTGCCAATCTAAACGGTGCAAAATAAAACGACTCAGCGCTGTTAATAAAAATGCTATGGGAAAATAAACAACCAAAGGACTAAATTCTAGCCCTCCTAAAACAACAGCCTGAAGCATAAAAAGGTATCCTATTTTAGTTTTTATAAGTGGATAATTAAGCTCAGTATAGACTGAGCCTGACGAGCTTATAATAGAATGATATGTAAATAACCTAAATTCAGGTTAAATAACACCAAATTACTGCATAACGGTATTAAATAAACACGACTAAAAAATTATACTACTTTTATGGGACGCAAAAAAATAGGGCACGCTTTAAGGGTGCCCTATTCATTAGTATTTTCTTTAGTTTAATACTTATTTTTATATGCCCATAAGTGCAAAAGCTCATGCGCAATGGTTGCTGCAGCAATGGCGGTTACTTCACTTTGATCATACGCTGGCGATACTTCTACTACATCCATACCTACCATATTAATGCCTTTTAAAGCACGTAATATTTTAAGCACTTTGTCTGATGTTAAACCACCACACACGGGAGTGCCTGTACCAGGTGCAAACGCAGGATCAAGGCAATCAATATCAAAGGTTAAATAAACCGGTAAATCGCCTACTCGCGCAATTATTTGCGCAGCAATATCGTTTGCCGATAAATCGTTGGCTTGCATGGCATCAATCACTGCAAACCCATGCTTGCTTTGATCAAAGTCGGTGCGAATACCAATTTGAATACTGTGCTCTAAATCAATTAACCCTTCCATTGGTGCATGATAAAACATGGTACCGTGGTCGTAGCGTGAGCCATTACTGTAAGTATCTGTGTGGGCATCAAAGTGCACCAAAGCCATTTTGCCATGTTGTTTTTCATGCGCACGTAGCAATGGTAAAGTCACAAAATGATCGCCACCTAGCCCTAACAAGGTTTTACCTTGGCTTAATATTTTACTCGCGGCTTGTTCAAGCTGCGCCGTAAAATACTCAGCGTCGCCTACCGGATAAGTAAAGTCTCCAGCATCGGCCACTTTTAAATGCTCAAATAATGGAAACGTCCATGGATACTTAGTGCCTTCCCACGCTAAATGCACCGATGCACGACGAATCGCGTCTGGGCCTAAACGTGCACCTGGGCGGCCCGAGGTCGCCATATCAAATGGTAAACCAAGCACTACTACATCAGCGTCAATCGCGGTAATATTTTGCACCATAGGACAACGTAAAAAGGTCATCCCATTGGAATACAATGAGTGATCTGGATGATCAAACAAAGTCGACATACTTATAGCTCTTCTAAATAAGTGTAGCCATCAAGGCCATTTTGCAATTCGTCTAAAACGCTTTGCTGTTCGTGTTCTGCAATTTTGCTACTTACCAACTGCTGATACGACTGCTGAAAACTCTCAACGTCTAAATGCACGTAACGCATCATATCGGCTACTGTATCGCCTTGGTTTATTTCGGTAATGCTGGCTACGCCGTGCTCATCCATATTCACCATAGCGCTGTGCGTATCGCCAAATAAATTATGCATATCACCTAATATTTCTTGATAAGCACCCACCAAGAAAAACCCCATTAAATATGGTTTATCTGCACTAAACTCAGGTACTGGTAGTGTACTTTCAATGCCTTGACCATCAACATAATGATTAAGTGCACCGTCAGAATCACAAGTAATATCCAGTAATACTGCACGTTTTTTTGGCGCTTCGGTTAAGCCACTTAATGGCAACACCGGAAACACCTGATCAATTCCCCACGCATCTGGCAGTGATTGAAACAACGAGAAATTTACAAAAAACTTATCGGCTAAACGTGCATTAAGCTCGTCAATTATTGGCCGATGAAAACGGTTTTTGTTGTCCATGTGCTTATTAAGCTCATAACACACGCGTAAATTTGTTTGCTCAGCCCACGCACGCTGGGTTAAGTTTAGTAACCCCATTGCAAACTGATTATGTGCTTCGGCTAAATCCCCTTGGCTATCGTGATAAATCTCAATTAATGCACGGTCATCAGTTAATACATGCAATTGCTGCCACGACATCCACATATTTTTAAGTAACTGCGGGGCATCATCAGCCGGTGCTTCAATTTCTTCAGGTGTATAACTTTCAGTACCAATCACATTTGAAATAAGCACAGCATGGTGCGCGGTTAATGCCCGCCCCGACTCCGAAATAATAGTTGGAAACGGCTGTTCATACTGCTTACAAATGTCGCCTATGGTGTACACAATATTGTTAGCGTATTCAGCTAAGCTATAGTTCATTGAGTTATGTGACTGGCTACGAGTACCATCGTAGTCAACAGCTAAACCACCGCCCACATCAAGACACTCAATTTTTGCACCTAGTTTACGTAACTCGCAGTAAAAACGTGCTGCTTCGCTTACACCTAAACGTACATCACGAATATTCGCCATTTGCGAACCTAAGTGAAAATGCACCAACTGGACTAAATCAAGTTGATCCGATTCTTTCAAACGATTAACCACATGCAAAACTTGTGATGCCGATAAACCAAATTTTGATTTTTCGCCGCCACTTGCTTGCCATTTACCTTTACCTTGCGATGCCAAGCGCACGCGAATACCAATGCGTGGCTTTACATTTAATTCTTTAGCTTGGCTAAGAACCATGTCGAGTTCAGAGAGCTTTTCAAGCACTATGTATACTTTATGGCCTAGCTTTTCGCCTATTAGCGCTAAGCGTACATATTCTTTGTCTTTGTAACCGTTACATACAATCACCGCACTGGTTTTTTCAGCCAATGCAAGTACGGTTAATAACTCTGGTTTGCTACCTGCTTCTAAACCTAGTTGTTTTTTTTCTAGTTGTGCTTGGCTGGCAACAATTTCTTCAACCACTTCACGCTGTTGGTTTACTTTAATTGGGTAAACTAATAAATAATCTTTAGGGTAGCCGTAATCTGCAATCGCGGTATTAAATGCAGCACATAAGCTGTGCACACGATGATGTAATATTTGCGGAAAACGTACTAATGCAGGCAAACTTAAGCCTTTATCTTCTAGTTGCTTAGCAATGTCCGTCAGTGCAATAGTTTGCTCTGGCGCATCGGCTTTAGGGGCAACATATACATCACCTTGTTCATTAATACCAAAAAAACCTTGGCTCCAATGACGAACATTGTAGCTCGTACGAGCTTGTTCTAGTGATGTTGTTTCTTTCATTTATCTTTCTCTTTTATTTAGAAATGCCGAACTGGCTAATTGCGCGCATTAAAAGAAAAATAGCGGTTTAAGTCCAACAAGAATTTTTACTCGTAACGAGTAAATTTTAATGTTAAAAATTAGAAACAAAGTAACGCTAAAGATCATAGCGCCTCAGAGGCAGGTAACATAAAGGAAGAATCTAAATTGCGCTTAATATACGGCTTTTATTACAACTTTTGTTATTAAGGATTGCAGATATATAGCGTAAAATTAGTTGCTAAATTGCGGCTTGAAAAGCCAATATTAGCGATATTAAAATAAAAACAGGGTACAAGCTAAAGTCGGATAAACGCAGCGCCACCCGACAAATTATAGCTTATTTAATAACTCACCTAGTCCAATACTTTTATCTGATTGAGTGATGTTATATTTATATGCGTTTGAAAATAGTACTTTCCTGTTTTTTTACCCATAGCGTAAAAATCAATTATCATACGTTTAGCCTCGCCCGTAACTTCAACTGTTTTATTAATAAAATATAAATCGGGCGAAGTTCCATACTTTTTTATAAAAGCATTTACTGTTCTAGGGTGAATAGCGACACTCACATTTCTTCTATCTCTATAATCCAATTCTGTATTTAAATAGATACCACTGTTTTGAATGCCCGCCGCCTTTATTGATAACTTAAATACGCCTTTTATTCCTGCAGGAGCGACTTCTTCGGTGAGGGCAATTAAATTCATAGTGCTGGTTATATCCGAGTTAGATATAACTTTAGGTGTTGATGTACACCCACTAAGAATTAAAATAGAAATTAAAACAAAATACTTCATCTATACAACTTCCTTGTTAATCAAATTTGTGAGGCTAGCGTACTTTTACTTAAGCCTAATATTAATAATAAATGAGCTACTATAATACGCTATAAGCAACTTTATTAGTTTAAAAATATATTATGCGCCCTTAAATAAAACGTAGTATTTATTAGTCGCTTTTACCTAAACAAACACATGGCGCAAAAATAATGCCGCTAATTAGTCTTTTTTATCTATCGTTATTTCAAGCGTTTTGCTATTCCCAGCAAACCACTTCTGAACATACAAAGATCCAACAATAGGGGCAACGCCTTCATCTGGGACTTCTTTGTAACGAACACTGTTTTTTGTTTCTTTTTCGTATTCAAAAGTTACTACTTTTTTCGACATAAAATACTCCTTATACTCACATTTATACCTAGGATAATAATTTAATAGTTTTAACAAATAACTTAAAGTATTACTACGTAATCATTTTTAAATAATCTAAAAATATTTTTCCGCTATAATTACGTATTACATTCAAGGCCGTCATACTCTTTAAAAGTGTTGGTTAATATTACCGCCCCCTTACAAGCCAAACGCGTAGAATATAAACCAATTTAAAACAATACCTTAACTAAATTAATACTTAAATGAGTACTGCTTTCAGTTTAAAAATAATGGTTATTTAACCCATAAATTTAATCTTTAATTAAAGCATCTAAGAGAGCTTGAAGTTATTATTTAAGCTGCTATATTGGAGCTATGAAAACATATATTTTTTTATTTAATTATATTATTTGTTTGGGGAGCTTCGCCCTAAAATTCCCCGCTTAAGCGGACGCTTCTCTGCGTCCATCTGTTTCACAGAATTTACTATTAATTTTTAATTTAACTTTTAATTTAGGCCATTCTCGGCAAGCTTTCTATCGCCTAGATTAAAGTGAGATTTAAATATTACTGTGTTTTTATTATCAATATTATTTATGCGCTATTGTTTAGCGTGTGGCAAATTTGGTTATTAAATACAGTAAAAGCATAAAGTTTCTTCGTTTAGTTTTAAGCAATATAAACGAAGATCAGTAATTATTTAATCTTATTAAAGGAGGTGAATAGCCGATTGATATTGTTTCTTTAATTTTTAGTTTACTAAAAGCAGAAGTAATTAATTTGTTATTTATTAATAGGTGATGATATGTCTAAAAATGATATGAAAAAACCACAGTTATCGTTAAAAGAAAAACGTAAGTTAAAACAAGAATCGAATACAACAGAAGTAGCAAAGCCAAGGAAAAAGAGAAAGGCTTAAGTTACTTTAAGTAACGCTAACTTTTAATGTTATTAGCTATGCCTTTAATTAGGCAAATAAAGTGAGCTGCGGTGGTTATTTACGATGAAGCCGAACGTGGATCAGCCGGCTTATCGGTAGAAGGAAACTAACCCCGCTCCACTTTTAATGCGAATAATTTATAAGTAACTAACGTTTATTTTCGACAAAGTCTGGAGGTAACTTACCTTGATTGTTGTTAGGTTTTTAGTTTGTGAAAAAAGCATTTTAAATTAATCTATTATTTATTGTTTAGGTGGTGAATATGTCTAAAAATGATAAGAAAAAACCCGCTTTATCGTTAAAAGAAAAACGTAAACTGAAAGAATCAAATACTGTTGAAGTTGCAAAACCAAGAAAGAGAAAATCTAAGTAATAACAAAAAAGGGCGCCAATAATATTGGCGCCCTTTTTTATGCTCTAATATAAGCTGTATTATTTATATAAACCTTGCTCAGTAGCCATTTTTTTCGCAATTTGTGGGGCCGTCCAAAGTGATGGTAACAACACAAAAGACACTGGTACGGCGGTTACTACAATAAACGACTGCAATGCAGAAATACCACCTGAACCTATCGAAATTAATATTGCTGCCATAACTCCCATCATAATGCCCCAAAACACTCTAATGGGTGTTTGCGGATGATCGTTACCCGTCATTACCATAGATACCGAGTAGGTCATAGAGTCACCCGTGGTTGCTACAAATATTGTGGTTAAAATTAAAAACAACACCGATATAACAAAACCCATAGGCAGCTGCTCAGTAATGGCCAACAGCGCAGCGGGTAAATTTAAGCCCGCAAAGGGTTCTGAAATAACACCCGGGTTTGCTAACTCAAAAAATATTCCTGAACCACCCACTATCGTAAACCAAAAACAAGTAATAACAGGAGCAATTATTGAGATAAGCGTGATCATTTCACGAATAGTACGGCCGCGCGAAATTCGTGCAACAAACATAGCCATTAAAGGTCCGTAACCTAAAAACCAGCCCCAAAAGAATACTGTCCACCAGTCTAACCAAGCGGTATCGGCACGAAAGGTGGCCATAGGAATAAAGTTATTAATATAAAGCCCAAACGAATGAATATAGCTATCAAAAATAAAGGCTGTAGGCCCCATCAGCAAAATAAACAGCATTAACGCCACGGCTAAAATTACATTAAAGCGACTGAGTAATTGAATTCCTTTAGTAACACCACTTACGGCAGATAGAGTATAAATTGCAATTAAACTAAACAAAATGGCCACTTGAGTGGTGTAAGTATCTGGAATACCAAATAGTTTTTCTAAACCAAAGCTTACTTGCAAGCCTAAAAAGCCAATAGGGCCTACCGTGCCTGCTACTACAGCTATAACACAACACGAATCGACAATAGCACCAAATGCGCCTTTCATTACGCGATCGCCAAATACCGGATACAACAAAGTACGCGGCTTAAGCGGTAAACCTTTTTCGTAATGTAAATGCATATACACTATGCCAGTCAGGCTGCCTAAAATAGCCCAGGCTAAAAAACCCCAATGCATAAAGCTTTGCGCTAAAGCATTAAATGCAGCCTCTTTAGTGCCTGATTCACCACCAAAAATTGGCGGCGGCGAAATAAAATGTGCCATTGGCTCAGCAGCAGCCCAAAACACCCCGCCACCAGCAAGGAGTGTACACATAATAATGCTGATCCACTTAAAGGTAGTAATCTCTGGCTTTTTTAAGCCACCTAATACCACTTTCCCGGTACGTCCAAAGGCTAAAAACAACCCAATTATAAAGGTCGAAAGCAATAATATTTGCCAAAAGGCACCAAACGTTTTAGTAGAAAAAGCAAAGGCGGTATTGATCCAACCCGACATCAAATCAATATCATAAAGTGCTAGCACAGCAAATAGCACAAGGATGCCACCACTGATTAAAAATACCGGTATATCAACCCCTGCCAAATACTTTATTGTAGATGAATGCTCATCCTCATGTTGTTTTGTTACTCCAGTGGTACTCATTTATCGTCTCCTGATGGATTTTTAGTTACCGACATAGCGACATACCACAACACCCACCCTAAATACGAAATTACACAATGAAGCGACGCTAATCAAAAGGTTAAATTATCTTTCGATCTTGCTTTATTTCGAGTTTAGAAAATGCCATAACAAATATCTTAACTGCCAATTTGTGAATATTTTACCCTTTTCAGCAACCTAATCCAACGGTACTCTAATTATTAATAGTGAATTTACACAATAGCAAAGCCTTGCTTACAGCTATTTTTAATAATAAACAAATATAAAACAACAATTTTGAAGGGGCTAGGCAAACAGAAATGGCAATATAAATAAAGAGATGCAAAAGTACTGCGATAAAAAAAGGTACATAAGGCTAAGTATATTAATAGTCAAATGCATAATTAATCTCGTAATAAGTTTAATATGTATTGATAGTATTTTTGTAAAATAACTAAGAGAGTGTTTGGAATAAACTTATTGATGGTTTTTAAATTATTAGCAACGCGTATAACACACATAAAAAAAGCGCTTAATAAGCGCTCTATTACTTTAATAAATACCGATACTTACACCAATACTTGACGCGTATTTGCTATAAAGTGATGTACTTCACGCTCAATTTTAGGGTCAACAGGCTCATCTGGTCGACGATCATTCGGGCAAGGCATTCTTGGCGTAGTACCAAATAAGCGACAAATTAATGGACGCTCGTCATATACAGTGCAGCCATTGGGACCAAGATGTACACAATTGAACTCGTTTAACGCCGCTTCATGCTCAGCATCTGTTTTTACCGGTAAGCGCGACATTTCCTCTGAAGACGTTGTTACTGGCCCGCAGCAGTCGTGGCATCCTTTTACGCATTCAAACGCTGGAATATTAGCGCGTAATCGTAAAATTACTTCCTGATTTTTGTACATCACTATTTATACCCTTTATTTTTGCAACGCACTGACGCGGCAACTTTACTAATTTCTCCACAACGCATCAAAGCGATGCCTAAGCCTAGAGTGGCTAGATCAGCTATAGTACGCTTTGCACTGCCCAAAAATCAAGCTAAGTTAGCATTTAGTTACGCCATAGCGCTAATATACACAGCTTATAAACTAAATATTATTTATTAAGCAGGATGAATAAAGTAGTAAGCTGGCCGTTGTTATTATTTTACTTAAACACTTTGTTACCTAAAAATACTGTTTAAAATTACTCAGCTATTTATACTAGTGCAAATGAAAAATATTTTTTGAGGTAGTTGTGCAGATCATACAAGGTATGGAGTATTTTTTTTCGGGTTTTAAATTAATTACTCAAAAGGGATTAAAGCGTTTTGTGTTTATTCCGTTGTTAATTAATATTTTACTTTTTGGTAGCTCGTTGTTTTTTTTATTTGGCTGGTTAAGCGACAGTTTTAGCTACATAAATAATATGCTACCCGAGTGGTTAAGCTGGCTTGAGTGGTTAATGTGGCCCATTGCCCTGTTAATAGTGCTGTTTAGCTACAGTATGTTATTTACTGTAATCACAAACTTTATTGCCGCACCTTTTAATGGTTTACTCAGTGAAAAAGTTGAGTTGCATTTAACAGGTCAAAAAATTAATGATGATGGCTTTGCTGAGTTATTAAAAGATGTGCCACGCATGCTTGGCCGAGAGTGGACAAAACTTTGCTATTACCTTCCCCGCGCCATTGGCTTTTTTATATTGTTATGGGTGTTGCCGGTTATAGGGCAAATACTGTGGGTGCTTTTTTCGTGTTGGATGTTTGCCGTGCAATACCAAGATTACGCGTTCGATAATCATAAAATCAGCTTTAAGCAAATGAAAACCGATTTACAAAGCAAGCAAGGTTTATCGTACGGGTTTGGTTTTGCAGTAATGTTGCTAACAGCCATTCCGTTGGTAAATTTAATTGTAATGCCTGTTGCTGTTTGTGGTGGCACCAAATTATGGGTTGATAACTTTCGCAGCCAATACCGAAATCAATAATATGAAATAAAAAATGGGTCACTTGACCCATTTTTGATTTAACCTTAACTCTGGTTATTTACTAATTCATCATTAGCTATACAAGCTTTGTGGCACTTTGGTCACATTTAAGTGCACGGTCACTTCCTCACGATCATGATATAAATGCTTAGCTTGTAACTCGTAGCTTATACCGTATTTTTCCAGCTCTGCTCTGATCATGCTTAAGCACTCGTAAACACTATCAAAGCGTTTTTTCATTGGCAGCTTTAAGTTAAAAATAAGCTCTTTAGCATATGCATTTACTGCCCAATCAATCATTAGGCTGGTTACTTTAGTTGGCTTTTCTACCATGTCGCATACTAACCAAGTAATGTTGCGTTTTTCTGGGCGATATTTAAAGCCATCGGCCCTAAAGTGCTTTACCTGCCCTGTTTGCATTAAATCATCGTTCATTGGGCCATTATCTATCGCGCTTACAAACATACCACGGCGCACTAACTGATAAGTCCAGCCACCTGGACACGCCCCTAAGTCAACACTGCGCATTCCGGCTGCAACGCGTGACTCGCGTTGTTGTTCTGGAATAAACACATTAAATGCTTCATCTAATTTTAAAGTAGAGCGGCTTGGCGCATCACTTGGCATACGTAAACGTAAAATACCCATAAAAAATGGCGAGTTATTAAAGCTATACGAGTAACCGACATAAGCGGTGTTGTTAGTTAAAAACAGTACATGCATTACTGGGCGGTTTGCTTTTGGCTCGCGCAGTACAATATTACGTTTTTCGAGGGCTTTTTTAAGGGGCGTTGATATTTTTTTACAAAAGGTTAAAAGCTCTTTGCCTTCGTTGGTATCGGGGGTTTCTACACGTAGCTCAGAGCACAAGGTAAAATCTTTAGCAGCCTCTACAACCGCCCCTACACGATCTTCTACTGGCATGTTTTCGATCAGCGTACCAGCAAACCATTGACGAGCAAACACCATGTTTTTAAAATCAACTTTTTTAATTATTTCGTCGCCATGCTGCGCGTCAAAACACTCATAAATAACATAACCGGTATTTGGTTTTGCTTTAACATAACCGGCAAAACCTTGCTCGGCAGCGTGGAACGTTATTTCAGCAGCGGCATCGTTTTCAAACCCACTACGACAGTAAATTACAACACTAGACATATTAACCCTTTAAAACTTAAATCGTGCAACTTGCACTAAAATAACAATCCAACCAATAATAAAGCATAAACCACCCAATGGGGTTATTGGGCCTAGCCACTTCATACCTGTTATGGCAAGTAAGTATAAACTGCCACTAAAAAGCAGTGTGCCCGCAATAAAAAAACCGCCAGCCCAATTGAGGTTAATACCCCACTTAATTAACACCGCCACAGCTATAAGCGCTAATCCATGCACCATTTGGTACTCAGCTGCGGTTTTAAACACACCTAATGAGTACTCCGACAGTCGGCTTTTTAAACCGTGGGCGGCAAACGCCCCTAGCATTACCGACAGCATACAAAAAAAGCTCCCGGTCATTAAAAATAATTTAATCATTTATTACTCTCTCGAATACTTATTTAACAATGCATTTTATAAAGCGCACAGCACTTTGTACTGCAGTTGCTCGATTTTGCGCCTCACTAACGCCACTTTTTTTACGCGGTTTTAGTGAATGGTCGCCATCGGGTAGCCAGCAATATTCTGGTTGCTTGGGCATTAACATAGTAGCTAGCTCCTCACGAGTACCAAACGTATCGCGCTCACCTTGTAATACCAAAAATGGGCAGCCTATATCAGCAAAGTGATCGGTGCGTAGCTTTTCAGGCTTGCCTGGCGGATGAAACGGATAGCCAAACGCTAATACACCTAAAATAGCATGCTCGCTAGTACAGGCAAGCATTGACGCCATTCGTCCCCCCATAGATTTGCCACCAATAAATAACGGCAACCCTGGCTGTGCATGGCTAAGTATTTGCTCATAGTAGCTAAGCAATTTAGGCGCGCGATCGGGTGGGCGGCGTTTATTGGTTTGTTTCGCTATTTGCATATATTCAAAATCAAATAAACCAACATCAATCCCTTGCTCACTAATGAGTTGTGCCATATTTTGCATAAACTCATGGTCGCTACCTGCCCCTGCACCATGGGCAAAAATAAACTGTGCTATAGCTGGCTGCTGTGTATTTTTAAACCATTCAATCATATTAATACTCTTGTTCTTGCTCTACTAAGCTCAGCATCCATTCTTTAAATGACACTATTTTACCCATTTCAGTTTGCGACTCGCGCAGCACTAAATAATAAGCGTTTTTACTCTCTAAACTATGATTAAACGGGATCACTAATCGTCCGGCGTCAATATCGGGCTTAGCGAGTACACTATTGCCTATAGCCACACCTTGGCCATGTACTGCGGCTTGTAACACCATAGATGAGTGACTAAAAATGGGCCCTTGGTTAACTTGCACATTACGTACACCGGCGGTTTTCATCCATGTTTTCCAATTTTTACGTGTGGTGTCGTGCAATAAGGTATGGTGCGCTAAATCACTGGGTTGATTAAGTGGCTTAATGCCATTTAATAATAGCGGGCTACATAGCGGCACTAAATACTCGGTATGTAACTTAAAAGTTTGCACCCCACTCCAATGCCCACGGCCATAATAAATAGCAACGTCGACATCGTCGGTTAAAGAGTTTTCGTCTAGATCTTGCGCTTTTATTCGCACGTCTATTTCTGGGTGTAACTCATTAAATAAACTTAATCTGGGCACTAGCCACTGAATCGCAAAGCTTGGCGTTAAGCTTACCGTTAAAGAGCCTTTCGCACCTCGTGCTAGTAATTTTTCGGTGGCGTCTATTAGTTGGGTAAATATTTCTTTTATATCGAGAAAGTAACCCTGCCCTTCTTCGGTTAATAATAGCGAGCGGTTTCTGCGTATAAATAGCTTTAAGCCCAAATGTTCTTCTAATGTTTTTATTTGATGACTTACAGCGGCTTGCGTTACATATAGCTCTTCTGCAGCTTTGGTAAAACTTAAATGACGTGCTGCTGCTTCAAAGGCTTTAAGCGCGTTTAATGGAGGGACCCGTCTTGACATGATAACCACGCTTTGAATTAGTTTTTCTTATGCATGGAATTATATATTTAAGGTGTAAAAAAAGCGACCTTAGTCGCTTTTTAAATATTACCTAATATATAGGTTATAAATTATAAATCGCTGGCACTGGTATCAAGCGGTGCGAAGCTTTTAATTAAATCATCTACAGCTTTCATTTGCGTCAAGTAGCCTTCTAATTTACTCAATGCTAGTGCACATGGGCCATCGCATTTTGCTTCATTTGGATTTGGGTGTGCTTCTATAAATAAGCCCGCAATACCAAGTGCCATACCACTGCGGGCAAGCTCTGCTGCTTGGGCGCGACGACCATCAGCCGAATCTGCACGGCCACCTGGGCGTTGTAGTGCATGGGTAGCATCAAAAATAACAGGTGCCATTACTTTCATGTCATCCATGCCGAGCATATCAACCACTAAGTTATTATATCCAAAGCTTGAACCACGCTCACACAGTGCCACGTTGTTATTACCTGCTTCGTTAAATTTAGTAATAATATGGCGCATTTCGTGTGGGGCTAAAAACTGTGGTTTTTTTACATTTATAATTGCGCCGGTTTTTGCCATAGCAACAACCAAATCTGTTTGGCGGGCTAAAAATGCCGGTAACTGAATAACGTCAACTACTTCAGCAACAGGTGCTGCTTGATGTGGTTCGTGTACGTCGGTAATTAACGGAATATTAAATGTTTTTTTAATTTCTTCAAATATTTTTAAACCCTCGTCTAAACCCGGGCCGCGGTAAGAGTTGATTGATGAGCGATTAGCTTTATCAAACGACGCTTTAAATACATAAGGGATATTTAATTTAGTGGTTACTTCTACGTAATGCTCTGCAACACGCATGGCTAAATCACGAGACTCTAATACATTAATACCGCCAAACAATACAAACGGTTTGTTGTTTGCAAGTTCTATGTCATTAATTTTAATAATTTGGTTGTTCATTTTTATTCCTTATGGTGCAACTGCTTGCATCATTAATCCACAAATATAAGCCATATAAGTACCTACGCCATAGCCAAGTACCGCTAATAATACACCTACAGGAGCAAGCGACGGGTGAAATGCAGCGGCAACAACGGGTGCAGATGCCGCGCCGCCTACGTTGGCTTGTGAGCCTACCGCCATATAAAATAACGGTGCTTTAATTAGTTTAGCTACAATTAACATTAAGCTCGCATGGGTAAGCATCCATATAATGCCAATTACAAAATACATTGGTGTTTCAAAAATCGCCGTTATATTCATGTGTAAGCCGATTGATGCAACCAAAATATACAAAAATGTAGAAGCAACTTTCGACGCGCCAAACGATTCTATATGGCGTACTTTAGTAAACGATAAACTAATACCAATAGTGGTTGAGATCACGATTAACCAAAAAAACTTACTGTTTAAGCTGTACTCTTGTGCCCATGGGAAATTAGCACCAAAGTAAGGGCCTAAAAAGTCAGCACAAAAATGTGCCAAGCCGGTAATACCAAAGGCAATGGCAATAATCATCATATAATCGTTAAGCGTTGGCATGCGCGCATGCTCAGCATGATATTTTTCAACCCGGTTTTTAAGATCTTCAATGGCGCTGGTATCGGCACCTGTTCTTGCATCAATGGCTTTATGATTAGCTGCCATTAATAATAAAACGGCCATCCATAAGTTAGCAACAATGACATCTACCGTCACCATGGCCGAAAATATATCACCGCCAACTTCAAACATTTCTTTCATTGATGCTTGATTAGCACCGCCACCAATCCAGCTACCTGCTACTGTGGTCATACCGCGCCATACGGCATCGGGGCCATGTCCGCCAATTGCTTCTGGGTACACTGCACTCATAATTAAAATAGCTAAAGGGCCACCAATAACAATACCAGTAGTACCGGTTAAAAACATAATGAGTGCTTTGGGGCCTAAGTTTATAATGGCTTTTAAATCAATACTTATAGTCAGCAGTATTAAACACGCTGGCAATAAGTAGCGTGACGCTACGTAATATACGTTTGATTTATTACCATCAACAATACCAAAGGTATTAAGTAATGAGGGCAAAAAGTAACATAACAGTAAAGCGGGTACATATTTATAAAATGCTTTAAAACCTGGGTGCTGGCTGTTAGAGGTTTTAAACACAAACCCTAAAATAATAGCCAGTAAACCAAGTACCACAGCATCGTTAGTAATTAATGCAGTTTGGGCTTCAACCATAGTTATTCCTATTTTTAATGGTGAGTTTTATTATTATTGTCTTCTAGTTCTTCTATTTGGTGTTGAATAATCTCTATTGCAGGATCGTCTGGGCATTCATCTACAAAAAACTGTAAATCGTCACGTGCCATTTTAGGGCAACCTAATTGATTGAGTAAATACCCTCTGTCGCGTCGCTCATAAGGGTCGTCACCAATTATATCCATCAGCATTTCGACGCAGTTTAACGCATGACCAAATTTATTTTCGCTAATAAACGACCACTTTTGCTGGGCTAAAAATAATTTATATACTTCGTCGTCAAAAATAAGCTCAAGTGGCTCTTGCTCTTGGGCATTATCTTCATCAACGTTTTCAGGAATGATATACCAGCTTTGTTGGCCGCTGCTTGGCTCAATGGTATAGCCTTCTTCATCACTCATAGCTACATGTATACCAATATCACCTTGGGTAATACTTACACAAGCGTCTAGTTTGGCATGTTGTAAAAAATGGCTGAGTAAAATAGCAAGTGTTGTTGGTGAACCACTGCGCATAGTTAATGTATAGCTTATGCAATTTAATTTGTACTCTGGCACTTTTAAGCTAGAAGCACTAAACAGCCATTCACTATAAAAGCGATCTAATAGCTTATCTAAACGCACATGCTCGTCAGATGTTTGCAGACACAAAGCATCTATTTCCTGTTCAAAGGAAGTTAAAATTTCATAGCTAGGCGTTAAGTCAATCTGAGGGTCCCATTTAGATTCGGCTTGAATACAACGATAAATCGCCGGTGGCAAAAAATCATCATAAGCTTCATCAAAATAAGAATCATCGTGTTCATCAAACCCGAGGGTGGTCATTCATACTACAACATTTTAGAAAACGAAGGCGTAGTTTACTACTTTTTAAGCTAGATACCAATGTAGAGGGGCTTGAATGTGAACTTATGTTTAGAAATAGTTGAGCTTTGTACACAATTATACAAAGCTCAATTGGGCTAATTATTACTTATAAAAGCAGTGCCGACTTAGCGGTTGCTAAATAACCGATAGCTAAAATAACCAAAGTGTTAAAAATGGTATATGCTACTTTTGGTGCTGTTTTTGTTTGTTTTGAGCTAACAATACCAACGGCAATATAAATAACCACTAGCACTATCTTTTCTAGTAACCAATATTGCTCAAACGGATTAATTTTAGCGATCCCCATTAGCATTAATGCTGAAACAAGTAACAAAGTGTCTATGCCGTGGCTGCCAATAAACACCAGTTTATTTTTTGCCAACTTACCACTACCCATGCGTGAAAATGAGCGTACATAAAATAAAATTACACTCAACATCGCAATAGCCATGTGTGAATGTTTAACTGCTAAATAATCCATAGTTTTAATACTTCTGTTTAGTTAAATGTTTTTATTTTTAAAAACGAATAAGCAGTGCAAATATTACACTGCTGTAATTTAGTTTAAGAGCACTGTGCAAGTGTAACGCGATCGTTATTGCCTAAGTCTTTCACTGTTTTAATATTTATAAACCCCATTTGTGCAAAAAATTGGCTAACCGCACCACTTTGCTCAAAACCATGTTCGATCAAAAGATAACCTTTAGCGTGAAGATAGTCACGTGATTGGGTAATTATTTGTTTTATATCAGCCAGTCCATCATCATCTGCAACAAGTGCTGAGAGCGGTTCAAAGCGCACATCACCTTGCTTGAGGTGTATATCGGTTGTTTCTATATACGGCGGATTAGATACAATTAAATGAAACTTTTCGCCATTAAGCGCGCTAAACCAATTACTTTGCTTTACTTGCACATTATTAATGGCTAATCGCTGCTGGTTACGTGTAGCAAGTGCAACAGCATCAGCTACTCTATCTACTGCGGTAATTTGCCAAGTGGGCATTTCGCTCCCCAGTGCTAACGCGATTGCGCCAGTCCCTGTGCCTAAATCGAGCACCTTTGCATTACTTGGCACCGCCATTTCAAGCGCTTGCTCTACTAAGGTTTCGGTATCTGGACGCGGTATTAAAGTGGTGGCATTAACCTCTAGCGATAAACTCCAAAATTCACGTTGCCCTGTAATATGTGCAACTGGCTCGCCATTTAAACGCCTTTGGCAAAATGTATCAAATTGCTGCTGTTGCTCTGTACTAAGCGTGCTTTCTGGCCAAGTAAAAAGATAACTGTGAGGTTTTTGCAATATATGCAGTAGTAAAACTTGCGCGTCTAATTTAGCGCTTTCGCTGCTAGGTGCTAATAAATTAGCGCCTGCAGCAATTGCTTGTTCGAGGGTTTGGGTCACTATTATTACTCATCGCCCATGGCCGCTAGTAAGTCGGCCTGATGCTCTTGCATTAATGGCTCTACAATACAGCTTAAATCACCGGCTACCACTTCGTTTAAGCGATATAGGGTTAAGTTAATACGGTGATCGGTAATACGACCTTGTGGATAGTTATAAGTACGAATACGCTCAGAGCGATCGCCACTGCCTACTAAGTTACGACGCTCAGAGGCTTCTGCTGCATCGCGCTTTTCGTCTTCAGCTTGTTGCAAACGCGCTGCAAGTACCGACATAGCTTTAGCACGGTTTTTATGTTGCGAGCGCTGATCCTGACACTCTACAACCACACCGGTAGGTATATGGGTAATACGAATAGCAGAATCGGTTTTATTTACGTGCTGACCACCCGCGCCTGATGCACGAAACGTATCAACTTTAAGATCGGCCGAATTAATTTCAATTGCCTCAGCTTCTGGTACTTCAGCCATTACCGCAACCGTACACGCAGAGGTATGAACTCGACCTTGCGATTCGGTTTCTGGTACACGTTGTACACGATGCACGCCAGATTCAAATTTCAGCTGACCAAAAACGCCTTCACCACTAATATTAGCAATTATTTCTTTATAGCCGCCGTGCTCACCTTCGTTGGTGGTCACCACATCTACTTTCCATTTTTTAGTTTCGGCATAACGGCTGTACATTCTAAATAAGTCGCCGGCAAATATAGCCGCTTCGTCGCCACCAGTGCCCGCTCGCACTTCTAAATACACGTTATTATTGTCTTTAGGATCTTTTGGCAGCATTAATACTTGAATTTCATCTTCTATGGTCAGTATTTGTGCTTTAGCTTCTTTGTATTCTTCTTGCGCCATTTCACGTATATCTGGGTCTGAATCTTTCAGCATTTCTTCTGCGCTTATTACATCTTGTTGCGCTTGTTGGTAGCTTAAAAACGTTTTTACTACCTCTTCTAAATCTGAGTATTCTTTAGAAAGTGCACGAAAGCGGTTTTGATCACGAATGACCGATGGGTCGCTTAGTAGCGCTTGTACTTCTTCATAACGCTCAACTAAGATTTCTAACTTATGATAAACGGATTCTTTCATTAACTGCTATTCCTGATCAATACCTAACATTTTTTTCAATTGGTTTAACTGAGCCACTTCACCTTTTTTCGCTGCATCTTGAATAGCACGGGTAGGCGCGTGCATTAAGCGGTTGGTTAACTTATTGGCCAGCTCTAAAATAACTTTTTCGGCATCTTTACCTGTATTGAGCTGACTCACTGCTCGCTCTACAAGTTCGGACTTTATTGTTTGTACATCGTTTCGATAGTGGCGAATTAAATCCACCGAATCGAGTGAGCGTATCCACATTAAAAACTCTTTAGTGCGCTCGGTAATAATAACTTCAGCCTGCTCAGCGGCTTCTTCTCGGGCACTCATATTCTCGCTAACAATGGTTTGTAAGTCATCAACAGAATATAAATAAGCATCGTCAAGTTCACCCACTTGGCTTTCAATATCGCGAGGAACCGCAATATCAATAAACAACATAGGCTTATAACGACGCTGTTTAAGTGCTTGCTCCACCACACCCTTACCAATAATAGGCAGTGTGCTGGCGGTAGAACTAATAACAATATCGGCTTTATGTAAACGCTCAGGTAGCTGAGCAAGTGCAATTACATCACCCGATACTTGATCCGCTAAACTACGTGCACGCTCAAGGGTTCTGTTCGCAACCGTAATGTTTTGCGGCTCATTTTGGTACAAATGTTTGGCTACTAGCTCAATTGTTTCACCGGCACCAATGAGAAGTACATTGGTTTTATCGAGCTTGCCATAAATATGTTTAGCTAAATTAACCGCCGCATAAGCAACCGACACTGCACTGGCACCAATGTTGGTTTCAGTACGTACTTGCTTAGCAACTGAAAACGTTTTTTGAAATAATCTATCAAACGTCACGCCCACAGCATTATGAGTTTTAGCACTGTTATACGCTTGCTTTATTTGCCCCAAAATTTGCGGCTCGCCCAGTACGAGTGAATCTAGGCCACAGGCTACGCGCATTAAGTGATTTATAGCATCACTACCTTCATGGCAGTAAATGTTTTTACTCAGTTCATGTTCATCCAAACCATGGAAACTAGATAACCACTGCAACAGTGTTTGGGAATTTTGCTGTGCAAGGCTACAATACACTTCAGTTCGATTACAGGTGGAAACAATCACTGCCTCATTAAAATGGGCGTGGCCACTTAATTGCTGTAGCGCCTCTGAAATTTGCTCAGGGGAAAAAGCCACTTTTTCACGTAATTCTACGGGAGCGGTTTTGTGATTAATACCAAGTGCGATTATGGTCATATTTGCCAAATATTGATGAGCCCTACTTTAAAGGCCGCAATTTTATCAAAAATCTCAGGAATATGGAAAGTAAGGAGCAACATTTGATTCGACAATATTTTATTTTAGCTATGTTTTTCTTGTTTTTAGCCGGCTGCGCTCAAAAAAGAAACTTAGAAACAACCACTTACGAAAACTGGAAAACACATCTTGCTGAGCAAAGTATTTGGCAAGTAGAAGGTAAACTTGCTTTTATTAGCCCCGATGAGCGCCAATCTGCAAACTTAAACTGGCAACAGAGCCAAAATAACAATAATTTAGTGCTCACCACTTTTATTGGTACACGTATATTGTCACTCAAACAAACTGCAAATACGGCAGAACTAAACTATGATGGCGAGCAGTATTTTGACACCAATGCAACGGCATTACTAAAACGTTTAACCGGTTTTGCTTTACCGGTAAATAACGCCGACAGTTGGTTAAAAGGCACCATTGATGACCAAACTTTAAAGGTTGATCAATTAGGCCGCGCTAAAAGCGTATTATGGTTTGATAGTACAGGTAAAAAATGGCAAATTGAGTACGCTAGCTTTGTGCAAAAAAGCGGCTACTGGCTACCCAACAGACTGACCTTAACCCATCAAAAAATTAAAATTAAAATTCAACTCTACGATTGGCAGTTTAATTAACCATGAATAATATCACTTCATTTTCACTTATTGCGCCGGCAAAGCTCAATCTTTTTTTACATATTAATGGCCGCCGAGATGACGGTTACCATGAACTAGAAACCCTGTTTACGTTTTTAAATTATGGCGACGAACTTAGTTTTGAGTTAAGCGATTTACCTGCAATTATTGTTACCGGCGACACAAATGGCATAGCCACAACCGACAACCTTATCTATAAAGCGGCTTTATTATTGCAAACACAGTGCAAAACAAAGCAAGGCGTGAAAATAAATTTAATTAAACGTTTGCCAATGGGCGGCGGTGTTGGCGGTGGATCATCAGACGCTGCCAGCACATTATTAGCCTTAAATAAGTTGTGGAAAACAGCCCTCAGTTTAGATGAATTAGCTCATT
The DNA here is from genome assembly GCF_040308885.1 of Pseudoalteromonas sp. 120-MNA-CIBAN-0494. Lineage (NCBI taxonomy): Bacteria > Pseudomonadati > Pseudomonadota > Gammaproteobacteria > Alteromonadales > Pseudoalteromonadaceae > Pseudoalteromonas > Pseudoalteromonas sp. 120-MNA-CIBAN-0494. The sequence continues at coordinate 4,682 of NZ_JBEOOE010000031.1, read as the reverse complement.
TAGGCTTACAACTAGGTGCCGATGTACCCGTATTCATACATGGTAAAAGCGCCATAGCGCATGGGATTGGTGAGCAATTAGAACAAGTAATGCTTGAGCAAAAGTGGTATTGTGTGGTCTTCCCTAATCAACATGTAAGTACTGCTAAAATATTTACTCATCCTGAACTAAAACGCGACACGCCAAAAATTTCAGGAGACTGGCAACAGCATATTTTAACTAACGATTGCGAATCTTTAGTGAAAAAGCTGTGTCCCGAGGTTGAAAAAACCCTGCAGTGGTTGCTAAAATACGCTCCATCAAAGATGACCGGAACAGGTTCATGTTGTTTTGTAGAATTTGCTACGCAAGTTCAAGCACAAGATGTACTTGCTAATCTCCCCCATACTTGGCAGGGGTTTATCGCATCAAGCGTTAATACTTCTCCCGCTCATACGGAGTTAGCCGCCATATTTGATTGAAGTAACGTACAAGTAGTCATAAGTTAACACGCAGTGGTTTAATTATTGCCTGTTAGTCCAAAAATTCAGTGCCTGAGGAACCCTACCGTGCCTGACATGAAGCTCTTCGCTGGTAACGCAACACCTGAGTTAGCTCAAAAAGTTGCAAAACGTTTATATATTGAATTAGGCGATGCTGTTGTTGGCCGTTTTAGCGACGGTGAGATCAGTGTTCAAATTAATGAGAATGTTCGTGGATCGGATGTTTTCATCTTACAATCAACCTGTGCCCCTACAAACGATAACCTTATGGAACTTATCGTTATGGTTGATGCTCTACGTCGTGCATCTGCCGGTCGTATTACTGCCGTTATTCCTTATTTTGGTTATGCTCGTCAAGATCGTCGTGTACGTTCTGCCCGTGTACCCATTACCGCTAAAGTCGTTGCCGATTTCTTATCTAGTGTAGGTGTTGACCGCGTTCTTACGGTTGATTTACACGCTGAGCAAATCCAAGGCTTCTTTGATGTACCTGTAGATAACGTATTTGGTAGCCCTGTTTTACTTGAAGATATGAAAGCACGTCATTTTGACGACGTTGTTGTTGTATCTCCAGATATTGGTGGCGTTGTACGTGCGCGTGCTATTGCAAAACTACTAAACGATACCGATTTAGCTATTATTGATAAACGTCGCCCACAGGCAAACGTTTCTCAAGTGATGCATATTATTGGTGATGTTGAAGGTCGTGATTGTATTATCGTTGATGATATGATTGATACCGGCGGTACATTATGTAAAGCAGCTGAAGCACTTAAAGAACACGGTGCTAAGCGCGTATTTGCATATGCTACTCACCCTATTCTTTCGGGAAAAGCGGCTGAAAACTTGCGCAATTCAGTGATTGACGAAGTTATTGTAACTGACTCTATTCCACTGTCTGCAGAGCTTAAAGCACTAAATATTGTTAAAGTACTTACACTTGCCGACATGCTTGCAGAAACTATTCGTCGTATTAGTAACGAAGAGTCTATCTCAGCAATGTTTGAGCATTAATTAAAGATCTACTTTAGCGAAGCTAAGTAACTTTAATTTTAAAAAGCGCCTTTTGGCGCTTTTTTCGTAACTGTTATATATTTTGCTGGGGGGCGATGTTATGATAGCGCGCCTTTTGGCTAGGGACCTTGGTCGCAAAGGCCCTATACTTTTAATTATTGGAAACTATTATGTCAAACAAAACTTATGTATATAACGCAGAACTTCGCGAGCAAACTGGTACTGGTGCGAGCCGCCGCCTACGTCGCGAAGACAAAGTGCCTGCTATCGTTTACGGCGCAAACAAAGAAGCTACTTCAATCACTTTAGATCATAAAGATGTGATTAAAGCTCAAGAAAGCGAAGGTTTTTACACGCAAATTCTTACACTTAACATTGGCGGCGAGTCTGTTGAAACTATCCTAAAAGATATTCAACGTCACCCTTTCAAGCCTAAAGTTACACACCTTGATTTCCAACGTATCGATGCAAACCAAAAGCTACATACTATTGTTCCAATCCACTTTGTTGGTGAAGACGTTGTAGAAAAACTTGGTACAACTGTTGTTCGTCAGTTAACTGAAATCGAAATTTCTTGTTTCCCTAAAGCAATCCCTGATTTCGTAACAGTAGATGTTTCAAAATTAGTTGCAGGCGATTCTCTACATATTTCTGATGTTGCATTACCAGCTGGCGTTTCATCAATAGATTTAGCAAAAGGTCCTGGTCACGATCAGTCTATCCTAATTGTTAAAGCTAACAAATCAGCTCCAACTGAAGATGAAGCTGAAGACGCTGCAGAATAATATTTAAGGCTTAACACCTTGAATTCTATTCAAATGCTTGTGGGCCTGGCTAATCCAGGCCCCGAATACGCAAACACACGCCACAATGCAGGTGCTTGGTTCATTGAGCAACTCGCTGCACGCTATAACTGCACTCTAAAACACGATCCTAAATATCACGGCCTTACAGGTAAAGTGATTATTCAAGATCAAGAATTCAAATTATTGATCCCCACTACTTATATGAACTTAAGTGGTAAAGCGGTCGGTAGTTTAGCTAATTTTTTCAAAATTCCTGTGGAAAGCATTTTAGTTGCCCACGATGAATTAGACTTAGAACCTGGCGTTGCCAAATTAAAGAAAGGCGGCGGACACGGCGGTCATAATGGCTTAAAAGACATTATTGCAAAAATGGCAAATCAAAAAGACTTTATGCGCTTGCGCATTGGTGTAGGTCATCCGGGGCATCGTGAAATGGTAACTGGTTGGGTGCTAGGAAAAGCGGCCAAAGCAGACCAAGAAAAAATGGATGCTGCCATTGATGAAGCGGTACGCTGCATGGAAATACTTGCAAAAGATGGTGTGTTAAAAGCACAAAACAGACTACATTCGTTTAAACCCTAGTAACTTGGGTACAAGTTCGCCGTTTAAACGAATCTAAACAAGGTATCTTACTATGGGTTTTAAATGTGGCATTGTTGGCTTGCCTAATGTGGGTAAATCGACACTTTTTAATGCATTAACAAAAGCGGGTATTGAAGCCGCTAACTTTCCTTTTTGTACCATTGAGCCTAATACAGGTGTGGTACCAGTGCCTGATCCTCGCCTAGACGCACTTGCTAAAATTGTAAACCCACAGCGCATTCTTACAACAAGTATGGAGTTTGTAGATATTGCCGGTTTAGTAAAAGGCGCATCTAAAGGTGAAGGTCTTGGTAACCAGTTTTTAGCTAATATTCGTGAAACTGACGCCATTGGCCACGTAGTTCGCTGTTTTAATGATGATAATATTATTCACGTAGCTGGCACTATTGACCCTGCTGATGATATTGACGTTATAAACACTGAATTAGTGCTTGCCGATATGGACAGCGCTGAAAAAGCATCGTTCCGTAATGCTAAAAAAGCTAAAGGTGGCGATAAAGACGCAAAAGAGCAAAATGCAGTACTTGAAAAAGTAAAAGTACACCTTGATGAAGGCTTAACATTGCGTTCTTTAGAGTTAACTAAAGAAGAAAAAGCAGCTATCAGCTCTATTAACTTTTTAACTATCAAACCAACAATGTATATTGCTAACGTTGCTGAAGATGGTTTTGAAAACAACCCATACCTTGATGTTGTACGCGCTATTGCCGCAGCAGAAGATGCGATTGTTGTTCCTGTATGTGCTGCTATTGAATCTGAGCTTTCTGAGCTAGATGAAGAAGACAAGCTTGAGTTTATGGCTGATCTTGGTTTAGAAGAGCCAGGCCTTAACCTTGTTATTCGTGGTGGCTATGAATTACTGCAATTACAAACCTACTTTACAGCAGGCGTAAAAGAAGTACGCGCATGGACTATTCCTGTAGGTGCAACTGCGCCACAAGCAGCAGGTAAAATTCATACCGACTTTGAGCGTGGCTTTATTCGCGCACAAACGATTGCTTTTGACGACTTTATTGCCTTTAAGGGTGAGAGCGGCGCAAAAGAAGCAGGTAAAATGCGCCAAGAAGGTAAAGAGTACATTGTAAAAGACGGCGATGTAATGAACTTCTTGTTCAACGTATAAATATACATTACCCAAATTTAGTGTGGTGATGATTTTAAAGGCTCGTTTTTACGAGCCTTTTTTATTTCTTTAATACCTGCTGTGGTTTTTTAACGTCTGTATTTGTTTAGCAAAATTGAAGAACTGCGAATAAGTTTAAGTTTAGTGTTTTTAATGCAGCTAAAAAAACAGCATTTATGCTAAATTTTAGCCGCTTAGCTTACTTTTCCTGCAAACAAACCAAGTTAAGTGTTTTTTTGCAAAAAAGGTGTTGACGAATTTGGGCCATATCAGCATAATACGCCCCGCACTCAGCGATGAAGTGCTAACGAAAAAATATGGCTAAGTAGCTCAGCTGGTTAGAGCACATCACTCATAATGATGGGGTCACAGGTTCAAATCCCGTCTTAGCCACCATTATTTTTTTGTTACTCAATGAAGAGTTTAAAATAACTACCTAGTGTTTAATTACACAAAGTAATGCGGGAGTGGCGGAATTGGTAGACGCGCTGGATTTAGGTTCCAGTATCTTAGGATGTGAGAGTTCAAGTCTCTCCTTCCGCACCATTCTTGATAAGAATTAAAACTATCAATTGTTTTTGTTGGGATATCGCCAAGCGGTAAGGCACCAGGTTTTGATCCTGGCATTCCCAGGTTCAAATCCTGGTATCCCAG
>NZ_JBEOOE010000030.1:0-42361 GCF_040308885.1 Pseudoalteromonas sp. 120-MNA-CIBAN-0494 | reverse complement strand
TTGAATTTGAGGAACGACTCAGCAAGCATATTTAAAATCTAAAAACGGGCAGTTACACAGAATCCGTTACAGGCTCCCCTGATAATGAAAACTATATGAGCTTACCAGGTATTTCAGTGTTAATCGGTGGCATGTGGGTAATGAATTTTAGTTATTGGGGTTTCAATCAATATATAATTCAACGTGCTTTAGCTGCAAAAAATCTTAAAGAAGCGCAAAAAGGTATCGCTTTTGCTGCTTACCTTAAGCTGTTAATGCCACTTATTGTTGTATTACCGGGTATTGCAGCCGTTATTCTCTATCCTACATTAACTTCTCCAGACCAAGCTTATCCTTCGATGATGGCATTAATGCCTGCTGGCTTAAAAGGCTTAGTTTTTGCTGCGTTAGTTGCTGCTATAGTGTCATCTCTAGCTTCTATGACAAACAGTATTTCTACTATTTTCACTATGGATCTTTATACACGCTTTAAGCCGAATGAGACTCAAGGTCATTATGTGGGTATTGGTCGAGTTGCCTCGCTGGTCTCGCTGTGCATTGCCTTAGTTGTCGCTCAACCATTATTAGGAAAGTTTGATCAAGCGTTCCAATATATCCAAGAGTTTACTGGTTTCTTCACTCCCGGTATTGTGGTTATTTTTGTTATGGGGATGTTCTGGAAGAGAGCAACGTCAATGGGCGCATTATCAGCTGCATTGGGATCAGCTATATTTTCATTGATACTTAAACTTTCTTGGCCTGAGTTGCCATTCATGGACCGAGTCGGTTTAGTATTCTTATTATGCTTAGTGCTTTGTTTCTCAGTGTCAATGATGGGCAAGCAAAATTCGACTGATAGCAGTGTTAGTTTAGATCAAGTGAGCTTTGTCACAACCAAGCCATTTAATATTGCAGTAGTAGGCGTGATAGTAATTCTTACGGCTTTATATGCCACTTGGTGGTAAACAATATATTAATTAGCAAAAGGCCAATTTATTGGCCTTTTTAATGATTGCCAGATAAATAATGGCGGTGTTATCGGTGTTAATTTATTGATGCTCAATAAAATCATAGCTAGATAATAATCAATGTAGTTTTTGCTCGGTTAAATTCATAGTGTCGGCGCTGAGGTTTTTCGGCTATTTGAATTTGTTTTTATGTCGCGCAGCTATATCCGATTACTCGACCCCGGCATTCTAAGAACGGTACGTGCAAGTTTACCCAAATGCAAAGTGAGATGCCAGCTGGCCTGGTAACGCATTAGTATTTCCGCGTATTCAAGGTGCCGATGTATGCGGTGTAATAGTGGCCATTGGTGAATGTGTTGATAAAAGTCGATTGGGCGAGCGTGTGCTAATAGAGCCTTGTATTGTTAATACTGCAGGTAAAGTGCTTGAGACTCCTTGGTATTTTGGTTCTGAATGCGACGGTGGTTTTGCACAATTCACCTCTGTCGATACTAGCCACGCTTATAAAATTAATAGTCACTATAGTGATGTAGAGCTTGCATCATTTCCTTGCTCGTATTCTACAGCCGAAAACATGCTTTACAGATCAAAAGCTAAACAAGGCGAAACTGTTTTAGTTACGGGGGCATCTGACGGTGTAGGCTCAGCTGCAGTGCAATTAGCTAAAGCGCATGATGCATATGTTGTCGCTAATACGAGTAAAAGTAAGGCGCAGCAGTTAAAGGTTTAGGTGCAGATAAAGTTATTTTTCGAGAAGACGATTTAGTTCAAACATTAGGTAAAAACAGTATAGATATCGTTATCGATTTAGTTGCTGGTGAACAATGGCCTAAATTAATAGAGGTATTAAAACCTAAAGGGCGTTATGCGGTTTCAGGCGCTATTGGTGGCCCATTAGTTGAGCTTGATATACGCACATTATATTTAAAGGATTTGAGCTTTTTTGGCTGTACCGTTTTAGAACCTGGTGTGTTTAAAAACTTAATACGCTTTATTGAAGAAGAAAAGGTAAAGCCAATTGTTGCGCATACTTTTCCTCTTAAAGAAATAGTGAGTGCGCAGCAGGCGTTTATTGAAAAACAACACGTGGGTAAGATTGTATTAACTATCCCTCATAGTGGTTAAGTTTATTTTAAAAGCTTGCTGTGCTGTATAAAACATAACAAGCTTTTTCTTCAACCGGTGTTTTACAAACTCTTTTTAGGTGGCAGTGCTACGTTGGCAAAAATTAACCCAGCTACTAGCGACATAAAAATTAAAAACGTTTGCTGGCCTATATGTTCTGCATAAACAAAGTCTTGACCTTCAATAAGCGAGTTTAAGCCAATATAGGTTTTGCTACCCGGTACTAATACAATTAAGCCTTGCATAGCAACAATAGAAGCGGGGGCGTTGGCCACGCGATTAAATAAGTTGCTAAATATGCCAACGGCTAATGCGCCAACAAAGGTCCCTAAGGTGTAATCGAGATACATAGCCGAGCCAATACTGGTGCCATAAGCAATAAAGCCAGATGCGATAGACCACACGGCATGTTTAAGCTTGGTTCTAAATATGCTATTAGGCTGCTACACAGCAAAAATATAGCAAGCCAAGGCGTCCACGCTGGCAGTGGCGCAGGTTGCACAAAGTCGGCCTGTCCAAATAATGCAAAACCAATACCTATGCCAATAAAACCACCAAAGTAGAGTTTAAACAGCAACATGAATGAGTCCATCACCCGTGCTGTACCCGACACTAAGTGCCTTGCTGCAAGTTCTGCTAATCCTAGGGCTAATGCTAAACCCGGAATAAATACAATGATGGACGACAGTACCACTAAACGTATATTGATCTCTGGGGCAAAATAAACACTAATAGCACAGGCAACGATTGACGATACAATTGCTACCAAAGGCTCAAGCATGTGGGCGACACGTTTTGAGCGCCCCGACCAAAGCACAAACAAGTATACAAGAGATGAGAGTAACGCAGACCAAGCTACATCAAACCAGCTGGTGCCCATTAACATAGCAAACGCACCACCAGATGTGGCAAACGCAATGCCTGTAGTGAGTTTATTGTAAGAGTTAGGAGCAACAAAAATAATGTCTAGCTGTTCGTCCACTTCGTGCAAGGTTAACTTGCCATCAAGCATTTGATTAACTAAGTCGTCGGTGTCGGCAAGTGAGCCTAGGTCGTGATCGCCAGGATCTACCCGTGCAACATGGGTATACTCGTCTTCGTGGCCGTCGGTCCAAATAACAAAGGTAACAGAGGTAGGCGACATAACAAACGACGATTTAAGGTCTAAGTAGGTCGCAACTTCCATTAAATGCGCTTCTAAGCGGTATGCGGGCGTACCATATTTGTGCAGCATTTTACCTAATTTAACGATAAATTTGCGTTTTTCTGTAAAGGTTGCGTTTTTCAAATGCTTTTAAGCCAACGGTTAAATAACTAAGCTAAAAATATAGACAAAAAATACTAATCTGCCATAAAAAGTGCTAATTCAGAGTTCATCCAGTGGCTTTTGATTCAAGTGGGCAACATGTAGGAAGGGTGGTTCCCTTTCAAAAGTTGCCAACGAAGAAGAAATGTCACTGGTGAGCTCCCTTGGGCGAGTTTTAAATGAGCTTATACTGCGTTCCTCGAACTCAAAATAGAACCACTATTTTATCATTCAAGCGCCTTGTCTAGGCTCATTTTAATTCTCGCTGAATTGTACCGTTTAAGGTAGATTGGTATTAAAAATTTGCCCACGTTTAATGGGCGAGATTTTAAACACTAATTGGTGTGTGTCTAGTCATTTTTAATCTAATTTTTTATTTTTTTCAGCTATCCATTGCGACATGTATTGTGTGCTGCGCATTGTATGATATTTGAGCATTTGGCCTGTAAAGTTTTTTTCGCGATGGGCATTTAAATCGCTACTTATTGAATCGACTTTTTGAATTAACGCAGCGCTTAATTGGGCTTTGTCATACAGCGTATTAAGTAGTGTATTGCCATCTTGTTGTGCTTGTTCAAATTCACTTTGATTGTTGTACATTTCAACGGCTGCATTTGCAAAATCTTCGGCGGTGTTTGCTATTTTTCCAGGCCAAGATAACTCATTATGCATACCTTCACTGCCAATATTAGTGGTAACACTTGGGGTTTGCATAATCATGGCTTCAAGTAATTTACCTTTAATACCTGCGCCAAAACGCAGTGGTGCTAAACATACTAGTGCGCTTTGCATTACCTCAAACGCATTATCGGCCCAGCCTTTAATTAAAAACCCCGATTTAGGGTTGTTAAGTGCAGTTGCTTTTGGCGGCGGGTACGATCCATAAATATGCAGCTCAGCTTTAGGCAGTTGCTTGCGAATAAGTGGCCAAATTTGTTGTAAATAAAGCACAGCATCCCAGTTTGGCGCGTGCCTAAAATTACCTATGGTCATAAAGTGTTGGCGCTGCTCAAAGGTTTTAGTGCTGGTGGGCAATGTGTTTAAATCGACCATAAAAGGTAAATGGTGTAATAAGCTAGGCTCTATTTTAAATACATCATTAAGTAAGCTCATTTCATAGCTAGAAATAATAAGGCTTAAATCGCAACGTAAGATGGCTGCAATTTCGCGTTTTGCTATGTCTGAGTGCAAGTCGTTAGTGGTAAATTCTCGCTCGCCTTTGTGGGCTTCGTGGCGCGCATTACGCAAACATTGTAGATCTTCGGTATCTAAAATTTTCAGCGCATTCGGGCAATGCTTATCAACGCGCCAACCAAACTGCTCTTCCATCATAAAACGATCAAACATAACGATATCGGGAGCATATGCTTTAACGTAATCGTCAAAACTTTCGCAGTTAAGCGCAATGCTCTGGCTACTAATACCAAAGTCGTCAAGGTTGACCATGTGCTCGGTGCGCAGTGCCGGCGTTGCAAACTCTACTTGCCAGTTTTGGGCTCTAAAGGCATTTAATAACGACATCATGTGCGTGCCTGCAGCAGATGAGTTGGGCTCTGGCCATACGTAGCCAATTACCAGCACTTTTTTCATTGGCTAGGATCTCTTATTAGTAAGTTTAAATTTACCCATATAGAAACAGGTAAGCTTATTTTTGTGATGGTTATTACAATATTAACGGTAGTAGCACAGTAAATTTAGCGCACTAGTTCTACACAAGTTCAATGCTTATAAAGTCATTTTTTATTAATGGGTAATATTAAAAAATATGACAGCATTTACTTTATTCATCAGCATTGTTTTTTAGGTGTACAGCACTTTATAAATAGCGCTGTAGTGTAGCTTAAGTTAGGGTGGCGATAAATCATTTACGCTATTTTGTATAACCTTAATGCTTTATGAATGCGGCAAAACATGTTTAGATAGCTTTATTAAACTAAATAATTACTAAAGGACAAAACATGAACGCTTTTAGGCTGTTAGTTGCCTTTATTGGCTGTATTGCATTACTGCCAATGAGCTATGCAGAGCAAGGATATCAAACGCCATCGGCTGAACTTGCTGCATTAGTAGATGCTAAGTTATCGCCCACCAGTAGTTTGTCAGACGATGGCCAATGGCTGGCATTGTTTGAGCGCAAACGTGTTGTGTCGCTAGATGAGTTGGCAAAAGAGGAGCTTAAACTGGCGGGCATTAAACTCAACCCGGCAAACTTTTCACGCTCACGCGTAAGTGCAAAATACAGTGCGGTGCAAATTAAACACGTACAAAGTGGTACGGTTATTAATATTAATAACTTGCCACAAGGTATTATTCGCGCGCCAAAGTGGTCATCAAATAGTGAGTACTTAGCCTTCGTGGTTGAGCAAAAAAATGATGCGCGTTTATGGTTATACAATGTAAAAACAAAACAAGCTAATGAGCTAAACTCAATTGCGCTAAACTCTGTCCTTACTGCATCCCCTTATGAATGGCTACCCGATAGCAGTGCCTTGGTTGCAAATTTAGCTGTTAATTTAGGAAAAGCCAGATTACAAAATGATAGCCAAAGTACGATGCCTGTTATTCAGCAAAGTAGCGGCGAAAAAGCCCCTGCACGTACTTATCAAAACTTATTAACCGGTCCGTTTGATGAGGCGCAGTTTAAGTTTTATGGCCAAGGGCAACTCGCCTATATAACGCTTGATGGTCATGCGCAACCGATTGGCCGCCCTGCGTTGCTTAAGTCATTTTCAGTATCACCCGACTCAACCAATATATTAGTGGCAAGCATAAACGAGCCATTTTCGTATCAAGTTCCATACAACCGCTTTGCTACAACATGGCAAATATGGGGAATGCGTGGTTTTTCACTAGTTGAGCTGGCAAAACAACCATTAGCCGATAATATTCCACAAGGCTACGACAGTGTACGTACTGGCAGACGTGACTTTGAGTGGCGAGGCGATCAAGGTGCAGAGGTTATTTGGGCTGAAGCGCAAGATGCCGGTGATATGAAAACCGATGTTGAATATCACGACTTTATTTACAGCTTACGTGCACCGTTTAAGCGCGAGCCTAAACTGTTTGCTAAAGTAGAGCGTCGTTATTCGGGTATAGAATGGGGTAACGATAATATTGCTATGCTCAGCGATTGGCGCTTTAGTGACCGCCAAGTGCGTACTTATATTATTGCCCCACGTGATGCTGATAAAAACCGCATATTATTTTCAGAGCGTAGTTACAACGATGCCTACAAAGACCCTGGTAGAGCACTATATGAGCGCAATGATTTAGGCAGCAAGGTAATAAAAGTGGTTGGCGGACGCTATCTGTTTTTACGCGGTAATGGCGCATCAGAGCAAGGTAATGTGCCGTTTTTAGACCAATACGATGTAAAAACTCATAGCAGCAAACGTTTGTGGCAATCAGCGGCACCTTATTATGAGCGTGTTCGTGCGTTACTTGATGACGAAGGTAAGCGTTTTATTACTATTAGAGAGTCTAAAACAGAGCAACCTAACTTTTTTATTCGTGATTTAAATAAACAAAATTTAACTCAAATTACTAATTTTGAGCACCCTTACCCTGCATTTAAAGGCGTAACAAAAGAGCAATTACGTTATACCCGAGATGACGGTGTTGAGCTTTCAGGCACACTTTATTTACCACCAGGTTATGATAAATCTCAAGGCCCATTACCTGTATTAATGTGGGCATACCCGCTTGAATATAAAGATAAAGCAGTCGCTTCTCAAGTGCGTGAATCGCCTTATGAGTTTACCTCTATTGGTTACTGGGGCCCGATGCCTTACTTAGCTAAAGGTATTGCGGTGTTTGACGATCCTAAAATGCCTATTGTAGGTATTGAGGGCAGTGAACCAAATGATAACTTTAGAAAGCAACTAGTGGCCAGCGCACAAGCTGCCGTAGATGTATTGGTTAAAAAAGGCATTGCTGATAAAAACAATATTGCCATAGCAGGGCATTCATATGGCGCATTTATGGTGGCTAATTTATTAGCGCATAGTGACTTGTTTAAAACCGGTATTGCCCGCAGTGGCGCGTATAATCGCACCTTAACGCCGTTTGGCTTTCAAGGCGAAGAGCGCGACTTTTGGCAAGCCCAAGATGTGTACGCAAACATGTCGCCATTTTTTCATGCCGAAAAAATTAACGAGCCAATGTTGATGATTCACGGGCAAGAAGATCCGAATTCTGGCACCTTTCCCATGCAAAGTGAGCGTATGTACGCCGCATTAAAAGGCTTAGGTAAAGAAGTGCGCTTAGTTATGCTACCCCATGAAGCACATGGCTATCGTGCTCGTAAAAGTTTACTGCATGTATTGTGGGAGCAAGAACAGTGGTTAGATAAGTACTTACTTAATGACTCTGCCGGGCCGGTAAAGGTAATAACTGAGCAAGTGGCAGAGCCAGCACCGAGCCAGTAGTAAAGTACGTGTTTATGCTGTGAGAGCAAGAAGATCCACTCTAAATCTCACGGAACCTTCCCAATGCAAAGTGAGCGTATGTACGCCGCGTTAAAAGGCTTAGGTGAAGAAGCGCGTTTAGTCATGCTGCCCCATGAAGCACATGGCTATCGAGCCCGTAAAAGTTTACTGCATGTATTGTGGGAGCAAGAACAGTGGTTAAACAAATACCTGTTAATGGATGAAGAGGCTGAGCCGGTAAAGGTAATAACTGAGCAAGTGGCAGAGCCAACACCGAGCCAGTAGTAAAGTACGTGTTTATGCTGTGAGAGCAAGAAGATCCACTCTAAATCTCACGGCACCTTTCCCATGCAAAGTGATCGTATGTACGCCGCATTAAAAGGCTTAGGTAAAGAAGTGCGCTTAGTTATGCTACCCCATGAAGCACATGGCTATCGTGCTCGTAAAAGTTTACTGCATGTATTGTGGGAGCAAGAACAGTGGTTAGATAAGTACTTACTTAATGACTCTGCCGAGCCGGTAAAGGTAACGACTGAGCTAGTGGCTGAGCCAACACCGAGCCAATAGTAAAGTACGAGTTTATGCCGTGAGAGCAAGAAGATCCCCCCTTAATTTCACGGAACCTTCCCAATGCAAAGTGAGCGTATGTACGCCGCATTAAAAGGCTTAGGTAAAGAAGTGCGCTTAGTTATGCTACCCCATGAAGCACATGGCTATCGTGCTCGTAAAAGTTTACTGCATGTGTTGTGGGAACAAGAGCAGTGGTTAGATAAGTACTTACTTAATGACTCTGCCGAGCCGGTAAAGGTAATAACTGAGCAAGTGGCAGAGCCAACACCGAGCCAGTAGTAAAGTACGAGTTTATGCTGTGAGAGCAAGAAGATCCACTCTAAATCTCACAGCATCTTCCCAATGCAAAGTGAGCGTATGTACGCCGCACTTTAGAGCAACAAAATGTATTTTTGCACTTTATCATCTCAGACTTTTGCCATATATGAGTGTATAAAATTTCCAAATTCAGACGCTTTTTGTTTTTCATAATAAAGGATAAATAACGCGAAAGCCTTGCTGTTCAGAGCTTTCAAGTGGGAAGATGTTTTACTAATAGGTAAAATTTATTTTGGGCTGATACTTTGTTTAAGGGGGAGGTAACCTTACCAAAAATTGGCTCAAGGTGAGCGAGTACAAATGGTCATATTACATATCATTTATCTTTCACCTTAGCTCTTTTTCCTTTACCCTTTCGCCTAGAACCTATTACAACTTTGTCTTTAACCCATTACGAGTTTTAAATGATTGATATAACAGTACTCGCGGTATTTATTCCCACCTTCTTTTTTGTTTCGATCACTCCAGGTATGTGTATGACATTAGCCATGACGCTAGGCATGAGTATTGGCGTGCGGCGCACTTTATGGATGATGCTTGGCGAGCTACTCGGCGTTGCTAGTGTTGCCGTTGCTGCAGTGCTAGGCGTGGCGAGTATTATGCTTTATTATCCAGAGGCGTTTGCTATTTTAAAGTGGGTAGGCGGTGCATACTTAATTTACATTGGTATAAATATGTGGCGATCTAAAGGAAAAATGTCGGTAAATACCAGCAATGCCACAGCTGTAAGTCGCCAGTCACTGTTTACGCAAGGCTTTGTAACTGCAATTGCCAATCCAAAAGGCTGGGCGTTTATGATCTCATTACTACCACCATTTATCAGCATTGAACATGACGTAGCCCCGCAACTATTAGTGTTGTTAAGTGTAATAATGGTTACCGAATTTTTAAGTATGTTGGCTTATGCAACAGGTGGAAAAAGCTTACGATTATTTTTAACACGCGGTAATAACATCCAGTGGATGAATCGCATTGCGGGCAGTTTAATGGTCGCCGTTGGTGTATGGCTGGCTTTAGGGTAGTGCTGACATACTGTAGAGTAACTTTACTCTACAGTATTCATTTTAATATGGAGTTAGTTTGCTAAGTTATTTAACTCTTCAGTGGTTTGTTGCAATCTAAATTCACGGTAAAGCATATCTTCATCATTAGGGCTCAGATTTTTGCCTGACTTTTCAATCAACTTATCGAAAATAGGCTTAGTATTTTCCATAATAACTAATGCACATAGTTGCTTTTGGTTATTTATTTGAGCAAAGCTGACTTCTTTTGCAATACTACCAACAAGGCTTTCTTCGGCTGTTTGGCGGCTTACTTGTGTAAAAGAACTTTGTGTTTGTACAGAATCTTGCTGCTGCATTTGCTTATTTATTAAGGTATCAAGAACTTGAGCTTTGCTATTAATTTGTGTTGCTAAATCAGCGCGTGCGCTAGCTACGGCCTGTGCTCTACTTGCTGCCATATTACCACTCCAAGGTACACAGCTAGATGAGGCTAACCCTCCTTCAGGTGCGCTTGGCATTAAAACCCAGCTTGGTACAGTATCAGCATTACTAAAGGGGGTTGATTGTGGCTGTTGAGTTGATCCACATGCGCTTAAAAAGAAAATAGTGGCTATTGGTAAAAGTTTATTTTTCATGTTTGATTTCCTTATTATTAAGGTTCCATTGATTAATATTTGCTTGGTACTGCTGTTCAAGCTTGTTTACTTTCTTAAGGTATTTTTTTGTTTCATCATAGGGTAAGTTTGCAATTAAGTGACTGTAAACACTTTCACTATCTAGGTCGTTTATAATAGAAATAGCACGATTAATATTTCGGCTTTTATCAGTATTAAACGCTTTAGCTACATTTCCTGCACCAGTATTGTAAGCTGCAATTGCGCAATATTTACGACTTATTGGATCTTTTATTTTCCGTAAATAACTTTTGTCTAAAATAGAAATGTAAGCAGATCCATAAGTGATATTGGTATCAGGATCAAAAAGCTCCTCTGGTGTTGGCGCTATATCTTTTTTAAAGTGTTTTCTTGCTACATCTAAACCTGCTGAATTAGGTACAATTTGCATTAGCCCAAATGCGGGAATATGCGACTTAGCATTTGGATTAAAAGATGACTCAGCATGCGAAATTGCTAATAACAGAGGTAGTTGTTGTTGCTCGTATTGTAAGTAAAAGTTTAAGTAAGGACTCACTTTTTTATGTAAATATTCGTCAGGGAGTGAAAAAGTACGAGAAGTAATATTTTTATAAGTCACATCATTATCTTTGGTGCTGAGTGATGTGTTTAATTTTTCAATACGCTGCTGTTTTTCTATGGCTAATTGCTGTTTACTTTGTATTGCTTGTTGAGGCTTTAATTGAGTGTTTTTATCAACACTGCTTAGCGACTGTTCATACTGTGTAGTTATTTCTTGTGCTAGCGTTTCTTGGTTCTGTTTTAACTCTTTTTGACTTTTAATTTCACTTTTTGAAATTGCTAAGCTATTTTCTAATTCTTGTTTAGTTGGGCTTATTAATTCTAAAGACGAGGCTAGATTTTTATCAGTTATTAATGTCTCAGCTGCTTGTCCAAGCGTACTGTGAGAATCTAATGTTTCTACAGTAACCGTCATGCTTTGTTCGTCAATAATTATGCGACTTTTTAGGTCTGCACTGTAAACGACCTGCTTTAATGTGCTGCTTTGGATGGGCACAGACCAATGCTTAAGTAATGAATCTCTAAAAGAGTCGTAATCAGCTAAATAAGCTTCTCTAAAATTTGCGTAATCTTGTTTATATTGCTTGCTGAAACTGGTTGCTTCTAAAAGTTGCTGCTTTTTAAACTCAGTAAAAGTGTTCGCACTTATATTTGTTACTGTAAAAGTACAAAGTAGTGGTAAAAACAATGAAAAATGTCGCATTTTGTTCCTTAAAAATAAACGTTAAATTCATATTTAGTAAGTAGTGAATCAGCAATATATTCGCTTGGTAATTCTGAGATTGCGTAAAAAGTTGCTTTATTGGTTGCTAATTTTTTGGTGATAGGTGAAGTAAGCGTTTGCTCGTCACTCATCAAAGTTACTTCATCTAATTTGAATAGATCCTCAGCAACATTTCCCTTTAGCTCAGTATAATCACTAAAGCCACTCGTTAAGTTAAGAAACATACCTTGGGCAATGAGTTGTTTTACTTGCATGTAGTATTTAATGTTATTACTGTCATAAAAAAATTCATTACTATCAGGCACTATTTGTTCAAGACTGTGCTCTTTTAATTTAAAGTTACTAAACGGTACCTTAGGTGAGAAATCGTCAACTAAGCTTTTGTCATAGGACAGGCTATGGACAACAATAGCTACTATGCGAGTTTCTTTATTGATTAAAGTTAGGAGGTATTTATCTTCTTTATAATAACGATATTCGTAACGTTCATCAATTTTTGAAGTTTTAATGACTTGCGGTATACCTATTTGTTTTTGCGCATATGGAAGGTAGTTACCTATGTCTAACATTGAAATCTTTTTTTCTTCAATTTTATTTGTAAAGTTAGTAATAAATCCATTATATGCTTCTATTGATAGAGCTTTAGTATCTGCCCAGTTACCTAAGCCCATAAGCGCCACCATTAACAAAATAAAATATTCTTTAAGTTTTTTTATAGTTGTTTTTTTTTCTTCAGTAACTTGTTCTGTAGGTGTGCTGTTATTTTCCACGGGCATTTCATTCCTTAAAATATGCGTTAATTAACGGGAGTATCTTTTAGTTTAATAATATCTTCAATTAATAGTGATATGCTGTCTTCATTTGCGATTTGTAGTAATTGCTGCGTTGATCTTTTAGAAAAGCTAATACCTTTACCTTGATAATGATCCTGCCAAAGACGCTTGTTAGTGTGAGTAATTATTTCTAACTGTAACCTAGTAAAAACTTTATTTTGACTACTCTTAACAATTGAGTTTTTTACATGGTAATAAACGTCGCAGGCTGAGTCTGTGATATTAAAGCCATTTTGAATAAACTTAGCGGTTAATAAGCTTTTAACTTCACCTGCTTGCGAGCCAGTACTTTTTATGCAGTTATTCTTAGCGGACAGTTTTGACTGTGCCTCTTGCTTTTTTTGTGCTTGCGCTTTTTGTATATCTGTATGGTTTATTGTTACTCCTGCATAAACCACGCAGTTATTTTTATCTACCCAACGTTCGAATATTTTAGCGTTTTTTAGCAGCTGGTCGCTTGTTATTTTAGCTGTAGAATTAAACTGTAAGTTACTTATGGAATTAGAAGAGAAGAGTTTATTTTCCTCTTTAATTTCTATTTCAGTTTTAAGAAGCTTTGTGAGTGCTTTTCGAGCTTCAAGTGCAGAACGGCGTTCGTCAATTGACTTTAGTCCAGAGCATTGAGAAGAGCCTGAGCTAACATAGAGGGTGTCGGTTACTTTATCAACGCCTATCCAATCAGGGGTTTGAGCTTGTGTTGGGTAGTAATGGGCACAGCTGCAATTAGAGTGTGTTTGTGCCTCTACTGTGAAAGAAAATAAAAGCATAGATATAAAAAGAAGTAATTTCTTATTCATGTTTCAACCAAATAGCCCAGCATTTGCTGGGCAAAGTTTGTTTTATAAACGATTGTGGTTATTATTTTGAGCTAGTTTAGCATTATGTTTGTTACGATCTAACAAACGCTGCTCACCTTCAATAATATACTTTAGCTCATCAACATCCATAGTTAGATTATGAGACTTTTGATAATATGCAAGGGCTAGCTCTAGGTCCGCTGCTCTTTCTGCACAAACAGCATTATTATAATTAATTGCTAGTGATTCAGAATAAATACTTTGAGCTCTACTAAACATCTTACAGGCGTTATCTGGCATATCTTTTTCAGCAAACTCTATTCCCATATCCAGCATTTTTTCAGCATCGTCGGACATATCAGAATCATCCGATTCCATTAATTCAACTAATTTTGTAACGCTATGCGGGGCAACATCTTGAATTAGTTCTTCTGATATCTGAGAAACTGCTTGCCCTAATAGCGCACTATCAGAATTGTGAGGATCATCACCTTCGCAAACTTTACTGCTTACCTGTTGGCTGTATCGTTTTGTGAAAATGATTTCACCAGATTCAACAGATATTGCTTTTGGCTCTAGTATTACTTTAGCTAGTTTTTCAGAGCATCGAACTTTAACATCACGAGAGCGTTTGCATTTATACCATTTGTCACCTTTTTCAACACATTCACTACGCTCTTCGTAATAGGTTGATGTTTCAACATCAGAACCATACAGAGCGGTTACCAAAGTGTCTGCGCCAGTAAGTTTACCTAATCGAGTACGATTATTTGAGTTTGTTAGGTCACCTTCATTAAAGCGCTGTTGAGCAATTACTTTATCAAGCGCTGCTTGATCAACAAAAGTAAAGTATGGCTTGTCATTAACGCGAATAGCTGAAAGGTTACTTTCAATTAAGTTCACTGCATTTGAAGAGCTTCTATCGGTAATAACAGCAATACGTTTTATTTTATCGGTGTTATCTTGATTAGCTGGGCGCATGTAGGTTACAGGTAGTTTTGCTGTTGTTAGTAGATTATTTAAGCCACCAATCATGCCGTTAATTTTACTATCTAAAGCACAACCAGATAACAAAATGCTAGAAATTACAGCAAACTGAATTCCTCTTTTCATTAAATATCCCTATTAAGTTTATATTCATATTTATTGCTTATTTTTAACAGCTGTTATTAAATGAGTCAATTAAATATAAGCAAAACCTATGGAATTTCATGCTTTTTACTTATTCTTTAGCACTAATAACACACAAGATACCTTTAATAACCTAGTGGCTAAATCGGGAAAACGTTTAGATCCCGGTTCACGCGAAGCGCTTTACGAAGAGTTCAAAGCGCAAAAAGCAATGAAAGACTTAGAAAAAGAACTCGATAATTTAAATAAGTAACTGCGACACCTAATTTTTAATTTAATAGCGTAATTAGCTTTAATTAAATATACAGCCAGTTAGCTTTATTAAGGCTAGCTAGATAATAACTATGAGGGCTAGTAAGCGCTCATTTTTTGTGAAATAAAAATTTACTGACTATTTTAAAAAGGACTAAAAAATGAAAGATATTTTTTTCTTTGAATCTATGCTGACACCTAAAATCATTACTTTTGTATATTGGTTAATGTTACTAGGTGCTGTAATTTCTGGTGTAAGTACTATGTTTATGCAGTACGGTGGTGGTTTTTGGGCTGGGCTTGGTATTATTGTTGGTGGTGTAATTGGCGCTAGAATTTGGTGTGAACTACTTATCGTTTTATTCAAAATTCACGAGAATTTACAAAAAATAGCTAATAAATCAGAATAAAACTTTAACGTGTCACAGTAAGTTTCAGTTAGAAATAAAACCAGACACGTTATTTTATCCAAAAAACTCCGAGAAAACCCATTGTTCGACACGAAGTGGCGTCGATGGGTAGTTTACTTTAACCACTTTGAGGTTCAAAAAGGCTAAAATACATTTGCAAACATAGTTTTAAGTAAATTATTTATAAAGAGGTTAGGGGGGCGCTGCGCTTCTTATTATTTGCTGTTACTAACTGTTAAGCTGTTGTTTTAACCAAGAAATAAACTCAGCTGCGGGCATAGGATAAGCCATATAATAGCCTTGCATACCGGTAATATTAAGTTGTGCGAGTGTTTTAGCTTGCTCTGCGGTTTCAACGCCTTCGGCAATAACATTAAAGCCAAGGTTGTGCGCAAGTGAGATTATAGTACTTACAATGGCAGACCCTCTATTACCTTCATGTATTTTATCAATAAAGCTTTTATCTATTTTTAGCTCATCAACGGGGTAAGTGTGTATATAGGCTAACGATGAATAACCAGTGCCAAAATCATCAATCGAAAACCTAAACCCTTTAGCTTTGAGCTGCTGCATTTGTGCAATATTTTCAGCCATGTCATCCAGTAAAATGCTTTCGGTTATCTCCAGTTTAAATCTTGTAGGAGATATACCAAACGCATCTACAATACTAACAATATTGTTGTATAAGGAATGTGTTATAAATTGGCAGGCGCTAATATTAATAGCAACACAAAATGAATCATGAAGTTGTTGTGTTTGCTCTAGCGTTTTAATTAACATGCAGGCGTCAAACAGTACACTGCTTTGCAATTGATCAATCAGACCAGATTGTTCCGCAACAGGAATAAAGTAGTAGGGTGATATAATGCCTTTTATAGGGTGTATCCAGCGAATTAATGCCTCCGCGGCTATAATATTACCTTGGCAATCAAGTTGCGGCTGAAAGTAAGCCGCAAACTGCTTTTCTTTTATTGCAGTTATAATGTCGCTTTCTAGCTGTAAACGTAAGTCTAATTCGTGTTGCAGTGCCGGAGCGTAAAACGCAAAACGATGGCCGCCAAATTTTTTGGCGCTATACATAGCTGTATCGGCCCGCTTTAGTACATCGTTGCTTGTTGTGTCTGGGCCTTCAATAAAACTAATGCCAATACTGACGGTAATTTTATAACTACAGTTGTTTATTTTAAATGGGTTTTTGAAGCAGTCGAGTATTTGCTTGGCACACACTATTGCCTGGCTTTGTGCATTGTTTTTATTACTACTTAGGTGCTTAGGTAAAATTACAAATTCATCGCCACCAATTCGCGCAATAATACCTGCATTTTTAATAACGGTTTTTAACCGCATAGCAACTTCTAGTAAAACCTCGTCACCGATAACATGGCCTAATGAATCATTAATGCGCTTAAAGTCATTTAAATCTAAAAACAATAGAGTGCCAAATGAAAGCTGCTTTTTAGATTCGCTGATCATCAATTCAAGCGTGTCGGTTAGCATGCGGCGATTAGGCAATGTGGTTAATGGGTCGTAAAATACCAACTTTTTAACTTGCTCTTCAGCAAGTTTACGCTCGGTAATGTCGCGTATCATCCATAAAACATGTTTTTTATTTGGCTCATCAAGTAGGTAGTTATTAATAATTGACGTTCTAGCTTCAAAAATATGTCGGTTACCCATACAATTAAGTTCGTACTCGTACAGTTGTACTTGCTCTGTTTTCAGTGTTTTAGTAATGATAGAGATTACTTTATTAGGATCACCTAATGGTAGCGAGCTTATGCGTTGCTCATTACTTAAGCTATTACATTGCAACTCGTTGCTAGCACCATAACTTTCAATATACCGCGCTTGTTCATCAAAAATGATTCCTAAATCGGGGATTACCTCAATAAATGCTTTTAATTTATCGTTAGAACGTTGTAGCTCTAAACTAAGTGCTTTTTCTCTTGCGACAGAGCGCGCTTTTTCTATTGCTAGGCCCGATAAATGAGTAAAGCGTTCAATAAGCTTTAAATCTAATGCGGTTGGTGCGTTTGGATGGGTGTAATAAACGGCAAAACTACCGAGCACTTTGTTGTCTGAGGAAAAAATAGGAGTAGACCAACACGCTTGCAAACCATGTGCTAATGCAATAGTTTTATAATTAGCCCAAAGTGGGCTAGTAGCTATGTTACTAACAATAACTTGTTGCTCTGTGTACACTGCAGTGCCACATGAGCCTACATTATCTCCAATTGTAACACCGTCTATTGCTTGGCAATATTCAGGGGGAAGTTTAGGCGCAGCAACGTGGCGAAGTTGGTTGCCCTCTAGAGTTAAAATCGAGCTTTTAGCATTTTTAGAGTCAATTATTGCTTCAATTTGCTCGCAGATATTATGCAGGCACAGGTGTATATCTACACCTAATGCGATCTGCTCTATAATCTGTTGTTGGGCTGCAAATAATGCTGAATGTTGTGCTGGAGTCACTCAGAAAAGTTCCTAAATAATAGTTAATGTGTCTGAGCGCATAGCATTAATAAAAACGAGAAATTTATTTTATATTAATTAAGCAGCACCTTATTGATATTGTAAACATTATCTAATTTAACTCAATACTAGAGTCGAATAAAATTTAAACTCTTTTTGTGTTAATTCTTAACTGTTTGTTACTATTTGTTATATAGAACAAATAGTAACAGTTATAAGTGTTACTTAGTGCCTAGAGTGACTTCTGCGAAGTGCTTTTTTAAAATATCGAGTAACGCATAAGTCTTTGCAGCAATAAAATCTCGTTTTGGCGTTACTGCATACACAGTGTAGTTTGAACGTTGCCAGTCTTTATGAAGTTGCTTTAACTCTTTGTTTTTAATGCGTTCGCGCACTTCTGGCTCTGGTAGCATTGCATAACCTAATCCATCGCATACTAATTGAATAACTGATTGCATATTATTTACTTTTATACGCGGAGCATTAAGTGTGTATGGTGCGCTGTTTGGCTTAAATAATTGATAGTTTAAATGGCTGTGAGCTATATGAGCGTGCTGGTTTAATTGTTCAATACATTGATCATTTTTTGCTAAAGGGTGCGTCGCATTAACACAAAGAGCATAAGGCCATTGGGCTAATTTTCGGGCTATTAAATTTGAGTCGTTAAGTGGGCCAATACACAATGCTAAGTCGGCTCCTTCTTTAAGCATATCAACAGGTTCATCTGTCAAAAGTAGTTCTATGTTTAATTTTGGGTGTAGCTCTATTAAGCGTTTTAATGGTTCAGAAAGTAACCCAGCGCCAAAGCCAACAGGGGCAACTAATTTAAGTTTGCCACTTGGTATACCGGTTAAATACTGTAGTTTTTGTTTAGTCTGCTCTGCTGTTTGCAGCAGCTTTTTACAGCTTTGATAATAAATATCACCCGCTTCAGTTAAGCTTAATGATCGTGGACTACGATTGAATAAGTTTAACCCAACCTCTTGTTCTAATGTTTTAATTTGCTGACTTACAGCAGAAGTAGTCATGCCTAATTGTTTAGCAGCTAAGCTCATACTGTTTGTTTCTACTATGCGCACAAACATAGTTAACGAGCGTGTTAACTTGATATTCATAGTAATTAAGTTTTCCTTAATTTAATTATTAGCATACTTATATTGCTCGGCAATGCACTTACCACTAACATCGCAAATGCTAATCATTATCAATTAAGCAATTCTAACACGGGAAACAAATATGAACACCGCAAGTCGACAATTATTGCCTTTAAGTGCCGCAATTTTATTTACCTTTACAAATTATGCGCAAGCAAATAAAACAAACGATGATATGGAAGTGATGGTGGTCACTGCATCAGGGTATGAGCAGCTAATTAAAAATGCTCCTGCATCTATTAGTGTGATTGATAGAGAAGAGTTAGCGAGTCGTTTTTACCGTGATTTAACCGACGCTATGACAGACGTGCCCGGCGTTATAGTCACTGGCGGTGGCGACAGAAAAGATATTAGCTTACGTGGCATGGCTAATGGCTATACATTAATATTAATAGATGGCCAACGACAAACATCGCGCGAAACACGGCCAAACAGCGACGGCCCAGGCGTTGAGGGGGCATGGACACCGCCTATTGGGGCCATTGAACGTATAGAAGTTATTCGCGGTCCAATGTCATCTTTATATGGCTCTGATGCGATAGGCGGGGTAATCAATATCATTACTCGTAAAACACCTGAGCAGTGGTACGGCGAGGTGCGTTTAGATAGTACTATTCAACAAAGTAATGAGTCTGGGAACATTAACCAAGCTAACTTTTTTACAGCGGGCTCATTAGTTGATGAACTACTTGGAGTGCAGCTATACGGGCAATTTACAAAACGCGATGAAGATGACTTAGTAGCTGGTTTTAGAGGCAAAGAACAAAATAATCTTAAAGCTAAGTTTATAGTAACACCTAATAAAAATCACGAGGTTACATTAGAGCTTGGTCGTGCTGAACAAACGTTAGATGCGACTGTGGGTAAAACAATTGCGCCACTTGCTCCAGGGGAAAAGTGTGGCCGCCGTGGTTGCCCTGAATCAACAACTACACAATACGAGCAAAAAACCATCTCGGTAAGCCATAATGGTTATTATGACTTTGGTAGTTCTAATAGCTATATAAAGTACGATGAATACAATAATAAATCACGCGAAATGCTTATTAAAAATACTGATGCACAAACGATGTGGAGTATTCCGCTTGCGAGTGAGCATAATGCGACATTGGGCGCTTCCTATAAAAAAGAAGATTTAACCGATCATACCAGCAACAAATTAAGTGATGTATCGCAAATAGATAACGAGCAATGGTCTATATTTAGCGAAGATGAATGGCGAACCAGCGAGTTATTTGCATTAACCGGCGGTATTCGATACGACCATGATGGTAACTTTGGCGGCCATATTAGCCCACGTTTATATGGTGTGCTTAATGCGAGCGATAATTTAACCGTTAAAGGAGGTATATCTACCGGTTTTAAAGCACCTAGTTTACGAGCAACTACGCCAGAATGGGGGCAGGTTAGTCGCGGCGGTAATATATATGGTAATGCGAATTTGGCGCCTGAAAAATCAATAAATTATGAAGTAGGTGTTTATTACGATAAAGGTGAAAAGTTCAGTACCTCGGCCACTGTTTTCTATAATCAGTTTGACGATAAAATATCACGTATAGCTTGCCCATTAACTCAATGCACCGACGGTGCAAATGAATTTGGTTCAGACCCAACAACCTACGTAAATGTTGATGAAGCAGTAACACAAGGGTTTGAGCTATCAGCATCGCTTAAACTAAGCAGTAAAGTAAGTGCAAGCGCTAATTATACTTACACCGAATCGGAGCAAAAAACGGGCACTTATGCAGGAAGCCCATTAAATCAGTTACCAACACACTTACTGCAAACCTCTGTTAATTGGGTTTTAAGCGATGCATTTAGTGCATGGGCACGTATGCACTATCGCGGGGAAGAAAGCCAACCTACAACTGGGCCATCGCAAAGTAGCTTAATTGCTCCAAGCTATACCACAGCAGATTTAGGTGCAAACTATCAATTAAGTAACAACATTAAATTAGGCGTGGGGGTTTATAACTTATTTGATAAAGAAATTAGCGAAGTAGAGTATGGTTATGTAGAAGACGGACGTCGTTATTGGGCTTCTTTAGCATGGCAGTTTTAAGTGCTTTAATTAGCTATTTAATGACTTCTTTTTAAAAAAATAAATAATGGCTATATACTAAATAGCCATTATTTATCGAAATTTTCCGAGAAAACCCATTGATCGACACGGAGTGGCGTCGATGGGTAGTTCACTGCAGTAAATGCAGCCAGTATTAAAGTTTGTTTAAAAAAGCTGAAATATTATAAAATGCGGTTGGCTTTTACGCTTGAGTCGCTTATTCTAGCCACATATATGTAGCTGCTTAGTTTACACTTAAATGTTATTACTGCTTGCTACTACTCTATAATCGCACTTAATCCGCAAAGGTAACACCTCGTTTGAACCACCTAGACAACCATAACCAAGTTAATAAAATAAACGTTATTAGCGCCTTTTATTTAGCAGAAAATCTGTGAAAATTCCTAAACGCCTACAACCGCTAGTTGATGATGGTTTAATTGATGACGTACTCAGCAGGCTTATGAGCGGTAAAGAAGCCGATGTTTTTGTAGTGCAGTGTGGCGATCATATTCGCTGCGCTAAAGTTTATAAAGAAGCCAGTAAACGTAGTTTTAAAAAAGCCGCACAATATCAAGAAGGCCGTAAAGTTCGTGGTGGGCGCCAAGCGCGTGCTATGGGTAAACGCTCAAGTTATGGTCGCCAATTAGAAGAAGAAATTTGGCAAAATGCCGAAGTTGATGCGCTATCACGTTTAGCGAGTGCCGGTGTACGTGTACCCGACACCTACGGCTGTATTGATGGTGTGTTGCTAATGGAGCTTGTGTGCGATGACAGCGGCGATGTTGCCCCGCAGTTAGGTAATGTAGCCCTTAGTGAAGAAGAGGCGATTAGGCAGCATAGCTTAATGATGCATTACATTAAATTAATGTTGTGTGCGGGTATCATCCACGGCGACTTATCAGAATTTAATGTGTTGGTTGACAGCAAAGGCCCGGTAATTATTGACTTACCGCAAGCGGTTAATGCTGCAGCGAATAATAGCGCCGAAGCAATGTTTGCTCGCGATGTTAATAATATGCGCCGTTATTACGGCGAATATGCCCCAGCTTTATTGCAAACTCAATACGCCAAAGAAATGTGGGCATTGTTTTCTGAGGCTAACTTAACGGCTAACTCCACTTTAACAGGTGAATTTGAAGATAACAGTGAAGCCGCAGATGTTGATGCAATACTTGAAGAAATTGAAGCCGCTCGTGAAGAAGAGCTGGAGCGCTTAGACCGTATTCGAGACGTTGACGAAGATGCTTAAACTTAATTAAATTAAGCTGATGTCTAGCGTTTAGTAGCTAGACATCAAACCGTTGCAGTTAAATTCAATAAAACAAAGGTTAACTTAATCGCGGCCTGAGCCCGTATAAAGCAAATGTTTTTTGTTTTAACGCTTTCTCTTTCACCTTGAGTAATTTAGCTGTTATTTCACTCCTATTCCCTGCGCTTTAAAGTACTGCTGCATTTCATTTGTATGTGGTTTAAATGCACGCCAGCGGCCAATGGCTTTGTTGTTGAGCGGTTGACGAACCTGCACTTTACTGGCGGTAGAAACCGGCGCTGTATTTAAATGAAAATCAATACACTGCGGTTGCCACGCTAAATCACAAAACTTAACTAAATCTTTAATTTGCACTTCGGGCTGCGCTACTAATTCCTCGTACTGAACTAATTTTATTGTATTTTTATGCAAACTTTGAAAATGCTGCATTAGTTTATAAAAACGGTTATAAAATTTAGCGGTATCAAGTAAGTCTAACGAATAAGCATAATAAGGGTTATTAATACTAAATAGTTGGCGATAGTTACCTATACAGGTGTCCATTGGATTGCGTAGCAGGCAAATTATTTTTGCATTAGGTAATGCTTTAGTTATTAAATCAATATAAAAAAAGTTAAAGGGGAGTTTATCAATAAAGTGTTTACTATTGCCTGTAACTACACGGGTAGCATTTAAGTAATGAGTGCCAAGTTGCTCAAAGTTAATTTGATAGGCGCTACTCAAGGTTTGGTTATCAAGCACGTGCGGCGAGGTGGTTTGGCTTATTTTTTTAACACACAAGCCAAAGTCTTGCAGCTCCCCTGCTGATTGCACGTCGCTGTGGCTTGATAAAATACGCTCTACTAAGGTGGTGCCAGAGCGCGGCATACCTAAAACAAAAATAGGCTCGTTGCTTGGGTTACCTGAGGCGTTTGGCTCGTTATGCTCAAGGCTTAATTTTTTAATATGTGCAAATAAAGCCGCTGAGCCCTCATTATCAAATGGTCTTTTTTTAAGTTTATCGGCTTTACCTTGTTGCAGTGCTAAAAAGGCATCCGAAAATGCGCCAATATCTTGATATTCTTTTGCTAGAGCATGGCCAATATGTAGTTTTGCATCGGGGTGAGTAACCTGTTCAGCAACCGTTTTTAAGCGTTCAATATGGTTAGCTTGCGTACTTGCCTTAGTTAAATCGCTCAATGCAAAGTGGCTTTGGTGGTGTAATGGTTTTAGAGTAATAGCATTTTCAAACGCATTTTGAGCTTGCTCAAAAAGGCCTAAAAACTTAGCGCAAACACCAAAGTTATAAAAGAACTGTGCTTGCGGAGTTTGTTTATTATTTGCCAGTGTTAACGCGTATTCAAAGTAATTTATCGCTTGTTCGTGTAAACCCGCTTGTGTGAGTGCAACGCCTAAAGTGTCTGCATCCAGCGCTTTGGTTATTTTGCTAAGTGCAACACTTAATGCGGTTGTTTTGGCTTTTTGTAGTTGTCCTGTAAGTGCGTAACATTTTGCCAGTTGCGCTGTGTATTCAACACTTTCTTGCAAACCTTGCGCTTTTTCAATCAGCTGAATGGCTTTGTAAATTTGCCCCACTTGTAGGTTTACCATAGCTAGTAAAAAATAGCCGTCTGCAAAGTCTGGTTTTTGGGTAACAAGTTCAACTAAAGTTTTATGTGCTTGTTGCACATCACCTTGGTTTAAGTAATTTATGGCGCTTTGATGTAACTGTTTTAGGCTAGGGGGCATAGTTAGCTCGTATAAATAAAAAGGCTCAAATAAATTTGAGCCTTTATGACATAGATTAAGTACAGTTTAAATGTAATTTAAATTATATTTCAAACTTGTAGTTAAATTTAATGCCTACCGTAAGAGGGCGGTTAATGTAATGGCCATAGTTGCGTTGTATTTCTGCGCCATTAGCACTTGTAATATCGGCATCTGAGCGACGCACCGATGTAACAGCATATTTATTAAACATATTATCAACATATAATGTAGTTGACCACGCATCTGCTGTTAACTTAGCAGAAATATTACTTAAGCTGTAACCTGGTAGTACTTCACCACTATCACGTAAACCAACTTTGGAAATAACGTCGCTTTGCGCAGTTAAGCCGTAGTTTATATCTAATGTTTTGTCGTTAAACACGTCAGTTTGGTAATTAATACCTAATGAAAACTGATGCTCTGGTGAACCAGGTAAACGATCGCCATCTGCAGCGCCATCACTCCCGTCGGCGTTAAATAAAAATGGTGCATCTGATGTTAGCTCCGCTTTAGTGTAAGCGTATGTTGCATAGGCGCTAAATGAGTCTGATAAAATAGCGCGAGTAGCAATTTCAATGCCTTTTGCGTTAGCACTGCCAGCGTTTGAAAGGTAAGGCAGTTGCCCCACTGCGGTTGCCCCAGTAATTTGCGCATTGTCCCAATCTACGTTAAAGAGTGCAGCGTTAAAGTGTAACTGACTTCTAAACCATGTACTTTTAAAGCCAAGCTCGTAATTGGTTGTTATATCGGCATCAAATAGCATTTCATCTGGTTTACCACAGCCTGTTTGTTGATCATCAGGAAGTGGATCAGGGCACGGAACCAAGCCATTTGAACCACCAATTCTAAAGCCTTCACTTACCGTTACATAGCCCATTACGGTGTCATTAAATTGATACTTTGCGTTAAACTTTAACAGATTACCGTTATCACTTGCTGCATTCTCTTCAAAGTTAATAGCGATATCGTTAGGGCCAGCACCATCATATAATGTATTTGCTAACGGAAAGTCAAAAGCGGCTTTAGACTTTACATCGTATTCGTAAAAGCGCACACCAAGCGTTATATCTAGTTTGTCGGTTACTTGATAACCCACTTCACCAAAAAGAGCCGACTCTGTTACTTTGCTGCTCGTTATTTCTAGGTACTCTAGTGCATCAGGTCTAAGTTGAGTTGCGCCAAAGTTATCAACCGCAAACTGATCAAAACCTGGTGTAAATTCTCTGCTTGATGCATCTGTGTCTTTTTTATTATAAAAACCACCTACTATCCAACTAAAATCGCTATCACTTTGTGATACTAAACGCAGCTCTTGGGTAAAAGTATCTACTTCATCAATTTCGCGGGTAAATGTTGAAAATGCTGGAAATTCTTCGTAGCCATAATCAAGACGGATCAGTAAATCTGTTTGGTCGCGTTGACCTTCAGCTTCAAAGCTTGATATACCGGTAGCCGATACTAACTCTGCAAAGCCTAAGTCTGCTTTGAGTTCTAGGCTAAGTAATTGATCTTCTTTCACGCGTGGCTCTTCGTAACGATACGCTGATTCGTACTTACCAATTATATCGCTTAAGCCATTGTTTGCATTTAAGCTGTTGCTATGAACAATTGAACGACCTTCGCTGTCTTGTTTTTGATAAAAATAGTTAAGCGTACCTTCAAAAGACTCACTCGCTTTATAACGAACTGATATACGCCCTGTAGTGGTTGTTTCGCCATTGGCATCTTTTACTTGTTTAAGGTTGTTGTTAACGGCATCAGTATTGCTCCAATCAGGATCGCTAAGCGATACTCCCGGCTCACGAACAACATAATTGTAATCTACAAAACCCGGATCTTTATATAGGTTTAAGCTAGTACGTATGGCAAGCGTATCTTCAATAATTGGTAAGTTGAAAATAAAGCCGCCTTCACCGCCTACTGAGTCACTTTCTTGGGTTTGAAAAACATCACCGTAAATTTCGCCTGAGGTATAATCAAGCTCTGGCGCTTTTAGCATGTAACGAATGGCGCCGCCTAATGTACCTGCGCCATATAATGTACCTTGTGGCCCAATGAGTACTTCTACGCGCTCAATATCAACGAGGCGCATATCAACGCTTACCGGAATTTCATTAATATATGTTGCTACGGTGCCGCCATCTGACGCTGGACCCGATGAGTTAGTATTTAAACCACGTACAATAATAGGTGAGCCTTCGCGGCCACCTTGGTCAGTAATTGTTAAACCAGGAACCCAGCGTGCTACATCGGCAAGTTCACTAATGTTTTGATCTTTCATTACATCAGCGTCAAGCGCGGTTATATTAAGTGGTGCTGCTTGTACAGAGCCGCTGCGTCGTGTTGCCGTAACCTCTATAACTTCAAGTGATTTGTTTTTTGTAACCACTTGTTCTTGAGCTGAAGCGGTATTAGAGAATAAAACCACACTTGAAAGTGTGCTTGAAATAGCCAAGGTTAA
This sequence comes from Pseudoalteromonas sp. 120-MNA-CIBAN-0494, assembly GCF_040308885.1. Taxonomy (NCBI): domain Bacteria; kingdom Pseudomonadati; phylum Pseudomonadota; class Gammaproteobacteria; order Alteromonadales; family Pseudoalteromonadaceae; genus Pseudoalteromonas; species Pseudoalteromonas sp. 120-MNA-CIBAN-0494. The sequence continues at coordinate 16,153 of NZ_JBEOOE010000030.1, read as the reverse complement.
CAGGCTTGGTTTAAACATAAAAAGTGATCCTAGTTCAATAAAATGTGTTTATAAATGAGCGCTAATAGTATCAGGGGGTTTTAGTGATGGAAATAAAAATATGAATTTTAATTCACTTTTTTAGAATAAAAATATAAAAGTGAGTTTGAGTGTTTCACGCTGTATATTAAATAAACAAAGGCGTTGCTTTAAAATCAACCAAAATAATAATTGTGCCTAATATAGATAAAAACTGGATAATGAATAGTTTAAAACGTTATTACTTATATTTTTATAAACACTATAAAAATGAATATTCCCCCCCATAATCTTTATAAATACACGTTTAATTATTGATAACACGAACAGCACAATTTAGTTGTGGCTGTGAGTCAGTTATATGAGGATTTATAATGTCAAAGCTGTTTTCACCATTGTCACTTGGTAAGTTAAGCCTAGATAATAGAATTATTATTGCACCCATGTGCCAGTACTCGGCCAACAATGGCGCTGCAAGTGACTGGCATACCATTCATTTAGGGCAATTGAGTTTAAGTGGAGCGGGTTTACTTATTTTAGAAGCGACGGCCGTTAATCCCGAAGGGCGAATTAGTTACGCCGATTTAGGATTATGGGATGATACTACCCAAGCTGCATTAGCAAAAAGTTTAACGGCCGTAAGACAATACAGCCCAATGCCTATTGGTATTCAATTAGCCCATGCAGGTCGAAAAGCGTCAACCGATAAACCATGGGATGGCGGTGGGGTACTTATGCCCGATCACCTCAATGGTTGGCAAACGGTTGCGCCATCAGCCATTGCCTATGATGAAAACAGCCCCACTCCCAAAGCGATGAACCAAGATGATATAGATTCGCTCATAAGTGACTTTGTTAATGCGGCAAAGCGCGCTGACGAGTTGGGCCTTGATTTAATAGAAATACATGGCGCACACGGTTATTTGCTACACCAGTTCTTATCGCCGCTGGCAAACAAACGTGATGATCAATACGGTGGTAGCCTAGAAAATAGAATGCGATTATTACTCGACGTATTTAAAGCTGTAAGAACGGCATTTCCAAGCAATAAAGCGGTGGGTGTACGTATTTCAGCAACCGATTGGGTTGATGGTGGTTGGGATTTACCGCAATCAATTGAACTGGCAAAAGCACTTGACGCGTTAGGATGTGACTTTATTCATGTAAGCACTGCGGGTTTAAGCCCTGAGCAAGATATACCTGTTGCTAAGAATTTTCAGGTGCCGTTTGCAACCGCCATTAAACAGGTTGTTAATATGCCAGTGATAGCGGTGGGTTTAATTACCGAGGCGCAGCAAGCTGAAAGTATTATTAGTGATGAACGTGCTGATGGTGTCGCTTTAGCGCGGGGGATTTTATATAACCCACATTGGCCTTGGCATGCTGCGGCCGAGTTGGGCGCGCAAGTACAAGCACCAAAGCAATATTTGCGTTCAAGCCCACATGGCCAGCCATCCTCTATAAAATAGTGAATAACTTAACTGCAAAACCCAAGCAAATAGCGTGGGTTTTGTGTGTCTCAGTAGCTTAATATTTAATTAAATATTAAGCAGGAACTGGCTGCTTTTTACTGTTTGACGTTGAGCTACCAACCGAGGCAATAATAACTAATAAAATAGCAAGCCACTGCCAAATGCTAAGTAGTTCACCTAAAATAACTAAGCCAGCGAGTGCTGCAATAGCGGGTTCAAGGCTCATCATAATGCTAAACCCTTGCGGCGACATATTACGCAGCGTGATCATTTCTAGGGTATACGGCAGGGCGCTTGAGAGTACTGCAATAGCAATACCTAACGGAATAATATCCCAACTGAATGAAGAGGCTTGCAAAATTCCGCCATAGGGCACAAGTACAATGGCCGAAATAGTCATACCCATAGCCACAGTTGCACCACCAGAGCCTTGATTACCGGTTTTTTTACCAAAAAGAATATAACCTGCCCAACATGCACCAGCGGCAAGAGCCAATATAACGCCAACCGGATCTAGGCTTTCTTGGCCTTTCATATCAGGCAGTAATAATAAAATGCCCGCAATAGCACAGCCTACCCAAAATAGATCACGCTTACGGCGCGATGAAAATAATGCAACTGCTAATGGGCCGGTAAATTCAAGTGCAACGCCAATACCCAGTGGAATACGCTCTATGGCGTAATAAAACAAAATGTTCATACCGCCGAGGCTCAGGCCGTAAATTAAAATAGGAAATCGTTGGCCTGCGGCAGGTAAGTGTTTCCACGGTTTAAAAATCAGGCATAAAATAGTGGCAGAAAAACCTAAACGCAGTGCAGTAGTCCCTTCAGGGCCTACAATAGGGAAGAGTTGCTTGGCAAGCGACGCACCAGATTGGATAGTTACCATAGCGAGCAATATACAAAAAACAGCGAGTAAGAGTTCTTTCGTAGATGAATGCATTATTTTCCTTGTATATCACTATTAAATTTGGCGCATTCTACCTGTTTTTGATACTCGAGGTAAACTTATTCGATAAACAACATATTAAGCAACTTACGCTTTGTTATTGTTAAAGAAAACATATGTTGTTGCGACTGTTAAGCTCGTTGCTTCACAAGCTAAAAAGTAGTTAAAAACGTATGAGCGTTAGCTTTTAAACTAACACTCATATTATAAAGCGGCTAATAGGCACTATAGCAAAGGTTTAATTTGTCTCAAACGCTTTATCGTTTGGGTATACAACACCTAATTGCGCGCGAGCGGTATCAAGTACATGCATTACTTCAACACTAAGCTGGTGTGTATTAATATCCGATTGCGGCGCTTTTTGTGTCACCATTTGCATAAAATGATCAACTTCATATTTCATAAAATGCTCGTCAAAAGGCTGCGAAAGTAGTTCACGTTCACCGTTGTTAGCAATAAACTCTACTTTTTTGAGTTGCGACACTGCTTCAATCCGAATGCGACCAAGTTCGCCTTGTATTTCGGTAATATTATCGCCTTGCGATATTTTTGAGTAGCTGATCACCGCTTGTTTATCGTGATAATTTAAGAGTACATCGCCTGCGCCATCTACACCTGTATCAAGGAGTACACCACTTGCGTGTACACTATTTGGTGCGCCCCACAGTGCTATTAATAAATACAGTGGATAAATGCCTAAATCAACCAAAGCACCATTAGCAAATTGAGGTAAAAAGGTATTTGGGCGCTCGCCATTTTTATATTTATCGTAGCGCGACGAATATTGACTATATTGTCCAATAAACTTACGCGGCGTACCAATTTTTAGCATGGCCTGTTGCAACAGTGCAAAGTTGGGTAAATGCGTGGTCATCATGGCTTCCATGTATAAGCATTGATGCTTTTTAGCGGTTGCTATAATAGCGGCTAGTTCGGCACTATTGGCCGCTGCTGGTTTTTCTCCCAGTACATGTTTACCTGCTGCTAAGCATTGCACTGCATATAACTGATGTAAGCTATTTGGTGCGGCAATATAAACGGCATCTACGTGCTCGTCTTGACAAACTTGCTCTATTGAAGTAAAAATTTTTGCTTGAGTATTTTTTGGGTGTTTAGCTAAAAAGGCTTCGCCGCTCGTTGTTGCGCGCGAGCACACACCATATAAATTAAAATCGATTAAGGTGTTGGCTGCTTTTAATAAGGTATCGCTAATAAAATTAGTACCGACAATAACAAAGTTCATACTCAACTCTATAAATTCATAAAAAGTGATACGCAGTTTAACAATTATTTGTTCTAAATGCGCGAGGAGAACAGCCAAACCAGCGTTTAACACTGGTGCTTAATGTGGCTTGTTCTTGATAACCCAATAATTCTGATATGGTTGATATAGTAAGTTGCCCTTGTGTTAGGTAGTGCTGTGCAAGTGCACGGCGCGTGGTATCTTTGAGCTTTACAAAGCTGGTATTATGCTTAGCTAGTTTGCGATGTAAAGTACGTGGATGCATATTAAGCGCCGCAGCAATCGTGTGATTAGAGCATTGATAAATAGGCAGCATAGGGCGCATTAACGCGCTTACTTGAATGGGTAATGGGCTGTTGTATTGACTATTTTTAGCTAAAAAGTTTCGTGCAGCCTCTACGTTAGTCAGCTCCCCTTGTTCAAGTGCTATGCTTAAGTCTTGTTTTGCAATCACAATACCTGCGCTGTTGCGGTGCTCTATTACTTTACAGTCAAAATAGCTGCTATAAGCATACTTATTGGTGGTGAGCTTTTGTGGTAAAAAAACTGTGATAGGTTTGCATTGGTTATTACTAAGCTTTTTAATCGCTCCCATGGCTAAGCCAATTGTTAGTTCGGTAACTTGGTTAATGTTAGGTAGCGGGTTGAGGTTAATTTCGAACGATAAAAATAAGCTTTTATCGTCCTCTAATGGATGAGCCGTAAGCCGAAGAGCAGGGCTGTGCAAATGTAAGTATTTAACCACCCAATCGAGTGCATCACTTAAATAGGTACCGCTTTTAGCGGCAATAGAAATATAACCCAAAATATCAAAACTTTGTCGGCTGGCGAGCCTTAAGCCAAAGCTGGGGCAATTAAATTGTTGTGCGCAGTATTCTAATAATGCTGCATAGCAACGATAGCTTACATATTGGTTTTCGAGCTGAGTAAAATCAACGTTAATATTACACTCCTGCATAATGGCAGCTACATTTGCGCCAAATTCTAAAATTAGCGTATCAATACCTTGTAAAGACGTGGCTCTTATTAAGCTGCTCATAGTTAACCTTTGCTGTTGAGTGTCTAAAAATATCAAGTTTTTATGTTTTTATCTATGCAGTATTATGGTTATGGGCAATTTGTGAAAATTATAAAAGGCATGCTATGAATACAACATTTGACTACATTGTAGTAGGCGCGGGCAGTGCAGGGTGTGTTATTGCCTCGCGGCTATCAGAAAATGCCAATGTAAGTGTGTGCTTAATTGAAGCAGGCTCTAGCGATAATACTGCTTTTGTACAAATGCCTGCAGGGGTTGCTGCAAGTGTGCCTTATGGTATTAATAGCTGGCATTACAATACAGTAGCGCAAAAAGAGCTGAATAATCGCTGTGGTTTTATGCCACGAGGTAAGGTATTGGGTGGCTCAAGCTCTATTAATGCCATGGTGTATATTAGAGGCAATAAATACGATTACGATCAGTGGGCGGCCAATGGCAATAGTGGCTGGGATTATGACAGTTTATTACCCTACTTTATAAAAGCCGAAAACAATAAAACATTTACCAATAGTGAGTTACATGGCACACAAGGGCCACTTCACGTACAAGAATTGAATGAGCCAAGCCCAGTAAATCAATGTTTTTTAAATGCCTGCGTTGAGCAAGGGGTGAGTTTAAATAACGATATAAATGCAACCGAGCAGCAAGGTGCTAGGCTTTCACAGGTTACGCAACATAATGGAGAGCGTTGCAGCGCAGCTAAAGCGTACTTAACTCCTCATTTAAAACGTGCAAACTTAACCGTATTAACCAATAGCCATGTAAATAAAGTAATAATAAACAATAATATGGCGCAAGGTGTACAAATTGAACGTAATAAACAGGTGGTTAATTTATACGCCAATAACGAAGTGATCCTCAGTGCCGGGGCAATTAATTCGCCGCAACTATTAATGCTTTCAGGAGTTGGCCCCAGCAACCATTTACACGCACATAATATTAAGGTGATAGTACCATTAGAAGGGGTGGGGGCTAACTTACACGACCACCTTACAGTGGTGCCTTTGTATAGAGCAAAAACCAGTAAAGGCACGTTTGGTTTGAGTATCCCAGGGGCTGCTAGGGTGTTAAAAGGCTGTATAGATTGGTTTAGTAAGCGCCAAGGGTGCTTAACTACTAACTTTGCAGAGTCGCATGCATTTATTAAGTTATTTGATGACTCCCCCGCGCCTGACGTACAGCTAGAGTTTGTGCTGGGTTTAGTAGATGATCACAGCCGAAAATTACACACTGGCCATGGTTACAGTATTCATAGTAGTATTATGCGCCCTAAAAGCCGCGGTACTGTTAAGTTAGCCGATAGTGATCCGCGCAGCGCGCCGCTAATCGATCCTAATTATTTAAGCCATCCCGACGATATAAAAGTGATGTTACAGGGCCTTAAAAAAACACTACAAATAATGCAAAGCAGTGCATTTGATGCCATCCGTGGTGACATGGTTTACCCGCTTGATATAAATAACGATGAGCAATTGATTGAATTTATTCGTCAAACGGCCGATACCGAATACCATCCGGTAGGCACCTGTAAAATGGGTAATGATCCACTTGCAGTAGTTGACAATGAGCTGCGAGTTTACGCTATACAAGGGCTACGTGTAGTAGACGCCTCAATTATGCCCAGCATAATAACCGGTAACACCAATGCTGCGGTTATTGCTATTGCTGAAAAAGCGGCCGATTTAATTAAGCAGGCTAATCCTTAAATTAAGCGTTAAGCATAAAAGGCATTAAGCCATTGTTGCCAGTCGTGTTCTAGGCGCAGCATTTGCTGATGCTTTTTGGCATTTAAGTGTTTGTTTTCGTCCTCGGTTGCCATATAAGGGCCAACACGACAAAGTGGGCAGTGATTTGGGGTTAAATAATGCGGCAAAGTAAGATGGCAGCTTAACTCGCTATGCTGTTTTGGGCTAAATACATAGGTAATACCGCTGGTGTCTTTTACGTGTTTATCACGGTCAACATTGCGAATTTTATAACCAGCAAAGCGGCTAATATCAAACGGCATTTGCCCTAAATACTCAGCGTTTAAATGTGCATTTAAACTGCCTTCTATATTCCACTCCCGATAAGGCTTTACGTCTTTTGAAGTGATATAGCACAGCATTGGGCCATTGGGGTTAAGTGCATACTCGTTAGCGTATTTTATAAATTGGTGCAGTAAAGCACGATTAAATACGTTCATACTGGTTTGTTGAGTATTGTTTTCAAACGCTTCGCGGCCCACAAAGGCAGGAACAAGCGGAAATTGAAAAATAACCACATCAAAGCTATGTAAGTTAACGTTTAGGTTTTGCCAGCACTGGGGTTTTGTAACATCAAAGCTATTAAGTACGGTTACCTTATTGGCTTTTAATGTGCTTAGTGCATTGTCTTGGTATTTATACTCAATAGTGGCTGTGTCATCAAACGTAGAGGCAACCAATAAGCTCGGCTTTAGGTGTTGATGCAGCGCGTTAGAAAACGATAAATCGCCATCGCCCACAGTGAGTATTTTCCATTTGGGATTTAGGTACATAAGTTATTTAACCTGGACTCTGGTTAAGAGATTTACTAACGTATTGAATCATATTTATATTTAATTTTCTCTAGCCAGAGGTTTTCAGTGAAAACAAGGCGAATTTACGCGTCAATAGCTGGCCTATTGCAAGTAAATTCAACGCAGTTAGCGCTGAAAATAGCTGCTTGAGATCAGGTTATTTAGTATTTTTATCGCTATTTGCAATGATAACGTCGGCGTTATTATTTAGCGCTTGTTGCTCATATAAACGCAGCATGGCTAAACGTGTTTTTAACCCTTCAATGGCCACTTGCTTAAGTATAAGGTTAAAGGTAATTAAAATTGCGAACATAATATGAATAGGGCCATGGGTAAAGCCAGCGTCTATGTCGTAAATAGATAAGCCAAACAAAACAAATAATACCACCATAAGTATTTCAATGAGTTGATTAGAATAAAAGCTCAGACGGCCTTCACTTTTATGATCTTTTTTTATACTAATGGCGCAAAAAAATGGAATAACTTTAATTTTAAATACCGCTTTTTTTTCTACGTAGTTTTCGCCAAGCGTATTAAGTTGCTGGCGCAATTGGTCAATCATGGTGTGCCCTTAAGCGCAATAGTGTAAATTAGTTAGGGTAAATGCTCATACCAATAGTAAATATATGGCATACAAACACGACAGAGGTAAGTACAAAACGCATTTTTTGATAATCTTTATGGTAGCTTTGCCATTGCGGTGAGGCTTTTTCAAAAATAAGCACCAACCAAAAGCTTACCGCTAACCATGCAAGCGCCCATTCAACTGGTAAAAATGATAAAAACGGTACAGGTATAACTACAATAACTGCTTTTATAGCATTACTGTAACTTTGCTCACCAGCGCGCCATAAATTACCCGCCATAAAGGCTAAAATAGCAATGCTGTAAAAAGTAAAAAACTCTAAGTTTACACTGTTACTGCCAAACATTAGTGGCCAACCAACACAGCCTAAAAATGGGAGCAAGCCCAAGTAGCCTAGTTGTATGTGGTTAATAAATTTTTCCATAACAGCACGCCTCGTTTATATGGTGAGTATTTAGCGCGGCTATTGTAACAGTATTACTAATAGCTACCTTAAAAAATTGCGTATAAAAGTAATTTGCCAAACCACCATCTTAAAAACTGATTGAATCAATCTAAACAATCAATTTTATTTAAATTATCATTAGTCTTATAGTATTAATCAAGCCAACGCAGAAGGTCGTTTAAAACGATAGCGTTGATTACTTTTTAAATACATTAAACATAAATGAGGAAATACCATGAGCACTTCATTAATCAACACAAAATTACAACCATTCAATGCAACCGCTTACCACAACGGCGACTTTGTAGAATTATCTGAAAAAGACGTACTTGGTAAATGGTCTATTTTCTTCTTTTACCCAGCTGATTTCACTTTTGTATGTCCAACTGAACTTGGCGACATGGCAGATTATTACGCACAATTACAAGAAATGGGCGTAGAAGTTTATTCAGTATCTACCGATACTCATTTTACTCACAAAGCATGGCACGACACGTCAGACACAATAGGTAAAATTACTTACCCTATGATTGGCGACCCAACAGGGCGTATTACACGTAGCTTTGGCGTAATGATCGAAGAAGAAGGCTTAGCACTTCGCGGAACATTTGTAATGAATCCAGAAGGCGAAATTAAAATTATCGAAACTCACGATTTAGGTATTGGCCGTAGCGCTAAAGAACTTGTTCGTAAAGTACAAGCTGCACAATACATTGCAACTCACGACGGTGAAGTTTGCCCTGCATCTTGGCAGCCAGGTGAAGACACACTTGCACCTTCACTAGACCTAGTTGGTAAAATCTAAGTACTCGATTTACCTAGTAAGGGCAGGTAACTGCCCTTAAATCAATAAACATCCGTTTGTTGGTGCCTCCTATATCAATATACTTGTTTAAGCACATGCATTATTTGGCATGGGAGGCTTGCTGTTTAAATTTTCTAAAAGGGTTAAGCCATGTTAGATAACAACATAAAAAATCAATTAAAAAGCCATTTTGAATCGCTTACTCAACCTGTTGAGCTGCTTATCGCCTTGGACGACAGCAAAAAATCAACAGAAGTAGCAAGCTTAGCAAACGATTTAGCCTCACTAAGCGATAAATTTACGGTAATAAACAACCCAGACACAAGCGCGCGTCGTCCGTCAATGGTTGTACATTCACCTATTAAAAACACCCACATTACGTTTGCGGGTGTACCTATGGGCCACGAATTCACTAGTTTAGTGTTAGCGCTATTGCACACTGGCGGACATGCCAGTAAAGCAAAAGCCGAGGACATTGAACAAATAAAGTCGCTCGACCAAGCGCTTAATTTTGAAGTGTATATAAGCTTAAGTTGTCAAACCTGCCCACAAGTAGTGCAGGCTCTAAATACAATGGCAGCAACGAATAATAAAATTAAAGCCACCATGATAGATGGCGCGTTATTTCAAGGCGAAGTAGAAGAGCGCAACATTTTAGCTGTACCGGCTGTTTATTTAAATGGCGAACCATTTAGCCAAGGTGCACTAAGCCTAACCGACATACTCAATAAAGTAGATAGCAAAGGTGCACAGCGCCAAGCTGAGTCGTTAAGTAAAAAAGAAAAGTTTGACGTGTTAGTTATTGGTGGTGGGCCTGCGGGTGCATCGGCTGCTATTTACTCAGCACGAAAAGGGTTAAACACCGGTATTGTTGCAGATAGATTTGGCGGACAAGTAGCCGATACTTTAGCAATCGAAAACTTTATTTCGATTAAAGCCACCGAAGGGCCAAAACTGGTAGCACAACTAGAAGAGCACGTTAAAGAATACGATGTAGATGTAATGCATAATCAACGCGCAGCTAAGCTTAGTCGCAATAATAATGGTTACGAAATTACTCTAGAAAATGGCGCGGTACTGAGTGCTAAGTCGCTGGTACTGGCAACAGGCGCACGCTGGCGCGAAATGAACGTGACTGGCGAGCAACAATATCGTGGCCACGGTGTGGCATATTGCCCACATTGCGATGGGCCCTTATTTAAAGGCAAACCGGTTGCGGTAATTGGTGGCGGTAATTCAGGTATAGAAGCCGCGATTGATTTAGCCAATATTGTAGAGCATGTAACGGTACTTGAATTTGCCGATACATTACGTGCCGACGAAGTACTTATTCGCAAAGCTAGCAGTATGGCTAATATTACTATTATTAAAAGTGCACAAACAACCGAAGTACTCGGCGATGGCAAAAAAGTAACCGGTTTAACTTACACCGACCGCGTAAGTGGCGACAGTAAGCAGCTCACTCTTGCGGGCATATTTGTACAAATTGGTTTAATACCAAATACAGAATGGCTAAAAGACAGCGAGCTTGAACTGAGCAAATTTGGTGAGATTTTAATTGATGCCAAAGGCGCAACATCACTCCCAGGCGTTTATGGTGCGGGGGATGCAACCAATACGCCATTTAAGCAAATAATAATTGCTATGGGCAGTGGTGCAACAGCCAGTTTAGGTGCGTTTGATTACTTAATTCGCCACAGCGATGAAACAGAGCAAGCTTAATTTAGTTAATCTGCATCAGGTTAGTTAAAAAACGTCTCTTGATATAACAGCAAAAATACACCCATAGCTGTTTGTTCACCCAAGCCGCCCTTCTCCAAAGGCGGCTTTTTTTATATTTAATTTAGGGGTTAAATAAACACTGATTATTTTTGTTTTTTAACATGCAGCGTTTATAAGCTGTATGTTACTTAACCCTGGTAATGCCGACTATTATACACACAGCTCCACCGATCATACCGGCCCATGCTTCTATTGGCGTGTCGCCACTTAGCGCGCGGCTAACTTGTGAGCCAGCTGCTTCATAAACATCATACCCCCAAATAGCCAACGCAACGCCAATAATAATAAGCACAATACCAATCACTTTGTTATTCATAATAGATCCTTACTTTTTAGAGTGTTAGTTAAAAATACTTAGTAAATATACTAGTTAAATAATAGTAAATAAGCTAACGCAATTTATGATTATTTAATAGGTTGAATTTGGTGTGTGCTCTGGATTTATATCGCCGCCTACTTCCTCAGGATCTACATCGTTTATGAGGAGTGTTTCGCGCACGGCTTCAATATGATCAAGTACGGTTTGATAACGCTCGCCGTACTCGTATTTAGTCACCTCGATTGCTTTAGGCATGTAGGTAAATGCAATTTTAAGTGCGTGGAGGGCTTCTTGATTTATTTTTTCGTTCATTATTTTCTCTCTTAAATATGTTTTAAACGTAAGCTATGGTTAATAAAATAACACCAAATACAATGCGGTAAATACCAAAACTTACAAAAGTAAAGTTTTCTAAAAAGCGGATAAATAATTTAATTGTAAAATAGGCCACTATAAAAGAGGTAACAAAGCCTACAGCAAGGGCGGTTAAATCGTCAAAAGTAAATAAGTCATAATGCTTTAGCAAATCATACCCAGACGCTGCAGCAAGTACAGGTAAACCAAGTAAAAATGAAAATTCAGCACTGGCTTTGCGGTTTAAGCCACACAACATAGCACCTACAATAGAGCTACCCGCACGGCTTGTACCAGGAATAAGTGCAAATACTTGGGCTATACCAATCCATATTGCTTGCTTATAAGTCACTTGAGTAACATCGGTAGTGGTGCAGTTTTGTTCTTTATAATTGCGCTCTAGCAGTAAAAAAATCACCCCACCAACAATAAACATTACTCCCACAACAGGTACGTTAAATAGTGCTTTTATTACGTCACTAAAAATGAAAGCAATAATGCCTAACGGAATAAATGCGATGGCTACTTTTATCCATAAGTTAAGATGTTTTGGAGTGAACTTATCTTTATAGTTGGCTAGTACCGCTAAAATGGCGGCTAATTGAATAATTACGCCGAATGCTTGATTAGTAGCCGTTGCTTCTATACCCAACCATTGCGCTGCTACAATAATATGCCCGGTTGACGAAATAGGTAAAAACTCAGTAATACCTTCAATAATACCTAAAATAATTGCGTTAAAAATGTCCACGTTCAATGTGTTCCTAAATACTTAATAAAAAATACAATGGGAGTTGCTAATGCTCATAATATTTCATGAGAAACAATACATAACTCACTTATCAAAATTCCGCCATAGGATAAGAGCTTATTAACAATATCTAAAGTGTTTTAATGTTTATTTAAAATAAAGGGCAGTAATTTGAAATATACAGCTTAAGTTAGTTTTGAATTAAGCTAAAAATGCTTTTGCGGCGTCTACACCCATTTGGTAGCCAGTGTTAAGGGTTGCAAGCTTTTTAGTGGTACGGCCCACTTTAAAATTAACTGGTGGCGCTATAATATTTACCCGGCAATCAGCGGGTGGGTTATTAATAAAATCAATACTTTGGTTATAAACATCGGCTCTGGTGAGGGTTGTGTTAATAAGTGCCGGGTAGTTTTTATATATTTTTTTAGTTAACCATGGTGCTTTACTTGGCCTTTTACGATAACCCAAAGGCTGAGATAAAATAACGGTTATTTCACGTGCACCCATTTCATACGCTTTTATAACGGGAATAGAGTCGGCTACGCCGCCATCGGTCATGGCTATATTATTAATTATTGGATAGTCGCGATACGCAATAGGAATAGCACAAGACGCTTTTAATTGCTCGACCATATCGGTGCTGGTGGCTTTTAAGTAATGGGCTTTACCCGATTCGATAGCCGTAGTAACAATATAAAAGTCTGCCGGGTTTTGCGCAAACACTTCGGTGTTTAGCCGTATTTCACGAATGGTTTCTTGCCATAGCCAGTCTAAATCAAATAAATGGCCACCCTTTATAAAGCGCGCAAGATTAATAAACTCAGGACGACATGAATAGTCGGTGATCACTTTGTAATTGCGCATTGGTTGCTTGCATAAATAGGCGGCTACATTTGTAGCCCCTGCAGATACGCCAAAATAACGTGCAAATGGTTGATAGTTTTGTTTTAAAAACTCATCAAGTACACCGGCTGCAAAAATACCGCGCATTGCACCCCCTTCAACAACCAAAGTGTGTTTATGTTGATTTGTCATAACGATATATTCCTTACATCATTTTTTAATGCTATCAACTTAGTTAGCAAAGTGCGAGGGAGGAGGTAGGCGATTATTTATTATAAATACTCAACAAAATAAACGGGCAGTGTTTAATTGCCCGTTTATTGTTTGCCCAGCGAAGCTGGCAAACCCGATAGGCTGAAAGATGCCTTATCACCCTGACTAAGGGGAAGATAATCTGAATGGCAAGGGCGTCACTGGCCAACGGTGGGGTCTGAAGGAAGCCATAAGAAGTTAGAGGTACACAACTAACCGTAACCTGTTTCGGCAGTATTGGTGGGTCAGCGTGCAAAATAGCGCAACGCCCTATACTTAGTCAGACCAATACTGTGCTTGAGGGTGGGATTTCTAACAGGGAGCCAGTGCAGTAACTGGGGAAGCCTGGCATCTAAACTTAGTGTAAATAAGTGGCCTAAACTCAAGGGGAAACCCAAGGTTTAACGTCGGTGTGAGGTGGCAGATGAACCCGTAGTAGTGAGTAAGGCTAGGCCGATGAAAGCCAGTAATGGTGTGGAGGGGAAAACCAAGCCGACCATCAACATTATGTTTGATGGGGTCAATTTTAGCCAAAAGCTTTAATTGATTGCGAAGGGGGGAAGTATTCTTTAAGCGTATGAAAGACGAAGACTTTTGTTTATCGGCTCACAAGTATTTCGACGGAAATAGCCAAGACATGACGGCCAAGCAGGAATGTAGACGCTGAGAATTGAAGGGCGAGCAATGGAGTAATGGCTGACCACTTAGGCAGATTGCCAAAAAAAAAAAGGCTAGCACACCTAATGTCATCATGAAGATTCAGCGATAAGTAGAATGACACGAGCAGACATACCGCAAGCAAAGGCAGAAAATGACAGTTTACTACAGCTTGTACGGACAATTATTAGACATTAATAACCTGTACAAGGGATTCAAAAAAGTGAAAGCAGCTAAAGGAGCGGCCGGAATAGATAGGCAGTCCGTAGGCGCATTTGCCCTGAATTTAGAAGTAAACTTAAAACAACTGCAACTTGAGCTGCAAACCAAGCAATATAGGGCACAACCTGTCAAACGGGTGGAAATACCCAAAGATGATGGCGGTGTCAGAATGCTAGGTATCCCCGCAGTTCGAGACCGAATAGTGCAACAAACACTATTGAACATACTCCAACCGATATTCGACATCGACTTTCACCCATCGAGTTATGGGTACAGGCCGAAACGAAGCTGTCATGACGCTATCAGTAAAGCGAGTGTATTTATCCGTAAATACCATCGCGACTGGGTCGTAGACATGGATTTGTCGAAGTGTTTTGACCTGCTTGATCATGCTTTGATAATTAGCAGTGTTAGACGCAAAGTGACGGACAGTAGTATTTTAAAGCTGATTAATCAGTTCTTAAAAAGCGGGGTAATGATAGGCGAACACTGGGAGGCTAGTACGATAGGAAGCCCACAAGGTGGCGTAATTAGCCCGTTATTGGCGAATATCTACCTAGATGCTTTCGATCAAGAAATGAAAAAGCGTAATCACCGAATAGTGAGGTATGCAGATGATATCTTGATTTTGTGCAGCACAGAAAAAGCAGCGCAAGAAGCACTTAAGGCATCGACCCAAATACTAGAGCGAGACTTGAAATTAACCGTGAACCAAAAGAAAACCCATATTGCTCATAGCAGCAAAGGTGTGAAGTTTTTGGGAGTAGAGATAGGTAGCCAGTGGACACGGATACAAGCATCAAAACTCATCGTGTTTAAACAAAAAGTGAAGCAATTAACAAAACGTAACGGCGGCATAAATTTAGCAGAAGTAATAAAGCGGCTAAATCCAGTTGTGCGCGGTTTTGTAAATTATTTTAGTATAGCCAATTGTAAGCGAGAACTAAAAGCCTTGGCAGGTTGGATCAGACGAAGACTAAGGGCAATACAGCTGAGGTTGTGGAAGAAGCCATCAAGGCTACATCGACGACTAAAGCAGTTAGGGAAAAAGCCACCGTTTAAGTTCATAAAGATGAACTCGTGGCGTAACTCACTAAGCCCTTTATCTTGTGTATCGATGCCAAACCAATGGTTTGAGGAGCTTGGTTTATATCCAATAGAAAAAGTGAATACGGGATGGCTTGCTTTATCAGCGTTTAGGAAATAAGTTGATAAAATGTGAAGGGTACAGGAGCCGTATACGAGGTCCGTACGTACGGTTCTGTGAGAGGGATGAGGCATAAGCCTCACCCTACTCGATGTTATTTTAACGGTTTAGAAAAATATAATTGCTGTAGGTTTTTAAATGCTTTGAACCCACATTACACCAACTTCTTTTTTAGTTACTTTAACTTGCGTACCGGCGCTAATGGGCTGTTTGCTTTTAAGTTGCCAGCTAATGCCAGAATACTGATGAGTACTTAACCCTTCAATAGTCACATCTTGGTTAAGTACAAAAGTCAGCTCTGCAAAGTCGCTATTAACAGGTTTACGCTCAACATTATTTTGCATCCGCTTTAAGGGCTTCCAAAGCAATATAGAAATTGCAGCTGTTATTAGAGTATTACTCCAAAGCGCAGTGGTCATAGAGTCGGCTAATATTCCCATACTCATGAGCAGCCCGGTTATAAATAACGATAAGCCAAAAAATAACAATATAAAGGTAGAGAGCCCCAATACGGCTACTTCTATGATCAGCGCAAGAACCCCAAGTACCATTAAGGTTTGTGGTAAATTTTGGGTAATAAATTCCATACCGACTCGAGGATGTAACTAATTTTGTGTAACTGCCTATCATTATTTACTCTAAAAAGAGTTTAAGGATTAGGCGATGAACA
>NZ_JBEOOE010000029.1:0-43073 GCF_040308885.1 Pseudoalteromonas sp. 120-MNA-CIBAN-0494 | reverse complement strand
GTGCCAGCCTGAGCCCGATATCGACAGCTTGTTACCCTGGAATTTTAAAACATAGGTGTAGTTCGCTAGACGCTCACGAATAATGTACACAAGTCTCCCGCGTAGGTTGGGCGAGCGTAGCGACACCCGACACTCAAATCATAAAAAATCATAAAAACATCACCACTAGCCAATGAATGTGGGGTATTTACACTGTGACTTTCTACCGCTGTGGGCACTACGACATTCTACTGCGTTGTCGCTACGAAGTAGCGCACCGACATTCAAATCATAAAAACATCATCACTAGTCAATGAGTGTGGTGTATTTGCACTGTGACTCTCCACTGCTGTGGGCATTAAGACACTACCAGGCCTAATTAAAGACTCCGATTCTAATTATCGCTTTGTTATTGAGCTCGTTATTTAATATTAAATTACTCATTAACTTTATGCGATTAGTATAAAAACATTAAATTGTTAGACAAAAATAACCCCATCAGCAATCTCTGCTAGCACCTAGCACTTTTTCCTACAAATAAAATATAATTTTGCTTTGTGGGTTGCTTTGATTTAGGATCAAATCAGTTTAAAACTAAGAACAAATAGCCTGTGTATAGATTATTATTAAGTGCCTTATCAATTATATTTTGCTTTACTGCATCAGCGGTTGAAGTAACTGATCTTTATCAAGATATTTTAAAAGTTGATGATAAAACTCGAGACACGCGTTTAGCAGCAAGTCGTAAAGCATTGCTGAATGTTCTAGTGAAAGTCAGCGGTGATGAAAGTGCTGATCAAAACAGCTTAGCGCAACAAAAAACTCAAGATATTTCAGACTACATGCTCAAGTTTGAGTACGACGAGAGTACAACCGGTAACTTAAAACTTGTTGTTAAATTTGAAGCGCGAAAAATTAATGCATTAATTAAAGAGCTCGGTTTACCCTTATGGGGTGTGCAACGACCATTAATTGCAATATGGTTAGGAATTGAAGATAACTGGCGCAGAGAGCTAGTTACTCAAGAAAGCTACCCACAACTAGAACAGTTAATATACGATAAAGCAGGGCGACGTGGTTTACCGGTTGTGGTGCCTTTACTTGATTTACAAGACAGACGTCTAGTAGGTATTCCTGAAGTATGGGGTAACTTTTCAGAGCCAGTAGAAGAGGCCTCTAAGCGTTATAGTGCTGAGCGCAGTATTACAGCCAGAATGTATAAGCAACCAGATAGTGAAAACTGGGTTTTAGATTGGCGATTTACTAACGATGATCTTTTTGAATTAAATAGATTAACGGGTGATAAACAACAAGTTGTTGCGCAAATGATAGATACGTTAGCGAAAGGGCTAGCTAATGAATATGCAATTGATCCAAATGCTTATTACGAGCAAGCAGCGGCAACTTTAACTCTAAAAGGTACGCAAAGCTTTGTTGATATTGAGTTGGCTAAACGCCGGTTATCAAATTTAAGTGTGGTAACTCAGGCTACTATTATACGAAAAACCCCAGATTTAGTTGAGTTCAAACTTAATCATACGGGTAGTGTGGTTGATTTAAAAAAAGCATTAGGGCTTGATGCTGCGTTTAGAGATTATGTTGATCCAAGTGCTTTTTATCATATTGTTGATAAAAACAGTTTAGAGTATCAATGGATTGGTGAGTAATGCTAACTCATGAGCCAATGCAAATGGCATTGCCGGTTACTTTGCCCGATGACGAAACCTTTACCTCGTACTTTGGTGGTGAGGACTCTTTAGAAGTAAGTCATTTAAAAGACAGTTTTTCAAAATTGTCGCAATCTTTTCAATACACTTATTTATGTGGTTTGGGCGATTCAGGGAAATCTCACCTTTTGTACGCTACGTGTATTCAAGCGCAAGAGCGCGGCTTATCAAATATGCTGTTATCTATGCGAGAAGTTATTGATTTTGGCCCTATGGTATTAGAAGGCTTAGAAGCCCTTGATGTTTTATGCATAGATGATGTGCATTTGGTAGCGGGTGATGATGCGTGGGAAAAGGCCTTATTTAATTTTTTTAATCGCTTTAACGAGCCTAAAAAAATGTTAGTGGTGACCGCTGACTTACTCCCCGACATGCTAAATATTAGCTTACCAGACTTAGAATCGCGGCTAAAATGGGGAACTACACTGCAAATTCGCTCAATGAGCGATGACGATAAAGCACAAGCTTTAGTTAAACGCACAAAAATGCGTGGCTTAGAGCTAAGTGACGAATGCGCCCGATTTTTATTAACGCGCTTAAGTCGTGATATGCGTACATTACTCGACGTATTAGACAAATTAGATCATGCATCTATGGCCGCACAACGAAAATTAACAATTCCTTTTATAAAATCAACGTTAAAGCTCTAGTAGGTCTAGAATCTAGGCACTGCTTTCAGTTATCATAAGTTATTACTTAACAGCAATCACCTTCTGTGAAAGATCAGGTATCCAATGAACTTAGAAAATATATTAGCGCAAGCACTTGAGGCGGTAGCCAGTGCCAGTGAAATCGCGCAGTTAGAAGAAATGCGGGTTAATTACCTTGGCAAAAAAGGCGAGATCACCAGCTTACTTAAAACGTTAGGCAAAATTGCCCCTGAAGAGCGTAAAGAAGCGGGCCAAGTTATTAATCAAGCTAAACAAGATGTGCAAGCTGCTATAAACGATAAACGTGAGCTGTTAGCCAGTAAAGCGCTAGAAGAAAAGCTAGCCGCTGAAACTATCGATGTAACATTACCTGGGCGTGTTATGCCTACTGGTGGCCTACATCCGGTTACACGTACCATTGAGCGCATAGAAAGCTTTTTTGGTGAGTTAGGCTTTGCAGTTAAATCGGGTCCTGAAGTTGAAGATGACTTTCATAACTTTGATGCGTTAAATATTCCTGAGCATCATCCAGCCCGTGCTGATCACGACACTTTTTACTTCAACCCTAAGCTGGTATTGCGTACGCAAACGAGTGGCGTACAAATACGTACAATGGAAGTTGAGCAACCGCCGCTGCGTATTATTTCTCCTGGACGTGTATATCGTAACGATTATGACCAAACGCACACGCCTATGTTTCATCAGGTTGAAGGCTTAATGGTCGACACAGATGTGAGCTTTACTGAACTTAAAGGTATTTTACACGACTTCCTGCGTAACTTTTTTGAAGAAGACATGGAAATTCGTTTCCGTCCTTCATTTTTCCCTTTTACAGAACCTTCAGCAGAAGTAGACGTAATGGGTAAAGACGGCAAGTGGCTAGAAGTATTAGGCTGCGGCATGGTACATCCTAACGTTCTTAAGTCTGTGGGCATTGATCCTGAAAAATACACCGGCTTTGCTTTTGGCATGGGTGTAGAGCGCTTAACTATGTTGCGTTATGGCGTAAACGATTTACGTGCATTTTTTGAAAATGACTTAAAATTCCTAAACCAGTTCCGTTAAGAGTGAAACAATAATATGAAATTTAGTGAAAAGTGGTTAAGAGAGTGGGTTAATCCAGCCATTGATACGCAAGCTCTGTCGGAACAGCTTTCTATGGCTGGCCTAGAAGTTGATGGCGTAACACCTGCAGCAGCAAAATTTAATGGTGTATTGGTAGGTGAAGTTGTTGAATGTGGACAACATCCTGATGCAGATAAGCTACGCGTTACCAAAATTAATGTCGGTGGTGATGAACTACTTGATATCGTATGTGGCGCACCGAACTGTCGTTTAGGCATTAAAGTTGCGGTTGCAACTGTTGGCGCAGTGCTTCCTGGTGATTTTAAAATTAAAAAAGCCAAGTTACGTGGCCAACCTTCAAATGGCATGTTGTGTGCCTTTGTTGAACTAGGTATTAGCGAAGAAGGCGATGGCATTATGGAATTGCCAAGCGATGCGCCAGTAGGTACAGATTTACGTGAATACCTAGGCCTTGATGATAATATTATTGATGTTGATTTAACACCAAACCGTGGTGATTGTTTAGGTATAAAAGGCTTAGCGCGCGAAGTGGGCGTACTTAACAGCATTGACGTAAACGTATTACAAATTCCAGCGGTTACAGCAACAATTGACGATAAAGTATCGATTGAATTAGTTAATGAAGATGCATGTCCTCGCTACCTTGGGCGTGTGATCAAAGGCATTAACCTTGATACAGCAACGCCGTTATGGATAGTTGAAAAACTACGTCGCAGCGGTGTGCGTTCAATCGACCCAGTAGTTGATGTTACTAATTATGTATTACTTGAACTTGGCCATCCAATGCATGCATTTGATTTAAATGCGATTGAAGGTGGAATTAAAGTACGTAGTGCAAACGCCGGTGAAGAGCTAGTTTTACTTGACGGTAATAGCGTTAAATTAAACGAATCTACATTAGTGATAGCCGATCATAATAAAGCACTAGCCATTGCGGGTATTTTTGGTGGCGAGCAATCGGGTGTTACAAATAAAACGTCTGATATATTACTTGAAAGCGCATTTTTTAACCCTGTAGCAATAGCTGGGCAAGCACGTAGCTACGGTTTACACACAGATGCATCGCATCGTTATGAGCGTGGTGTTGATTTTGCGCTACAACATGATGCAATAGAGCGTGCAACAGCGTTACTACTTGAAATAGTAGGCGGTGAAGCAGGCCCAGTGGTTGAAGCCGTTGCCGCAGATAAACTACCTAAAGTGACTGAGGTTCGTTTACGTCGTAGCCGTTTAGACCGTGTTATTGGCCATCATATTGAAGATGAGAAAGTTACTGATATTTTAACTCGCTTAGGTTTTAACGTAAAAGTTGAAAACGACAGCTGGAGTGCAGATGTACCTAGTTACCGTTTTGATGTGCGTATTGAAGAAGATTTAATTGAAGAAGTGGCGCGTGTTTACGGTTACAACAGTATTCCTAATGTTGCACCGACTGCTAAGCTTAAAATGACTACCCATAACGAAGCGACTATCGCACTAAGCAAGTTTCGTAATACGCTAGTAGCCCGTGGTTATCAAGAGGCTATTACGTACAGTTTTGTCGACCCTAAAGCGCAAGCTATTTTGCACCCAGAAAGTCAGCCGCTAGTATTACCGCACCCAATTTCAATTGAAATGTCTGCAATGCGAGTAAGCTTAATGCCTGGCTTATTGGCGTCGCTAGCGTATAACCAAAATCGTCAGCAACCGCGTATTCGTCTATTTGAACACGGCCTTAAATTTTTAAGTGACGAAAATGCCGAAAATGGTGTTAACCAAGTGCCAGTAATTGGCGGTGTAATTACCGGTCTTGCGCATGGCGAACATTGGGTTGAAGAAAAACGCAACGTCGATTTTTACGATGTGAAAGGTGACGTGGAAGCACTACTGGCAATTACCAATGATATGAGCCGCTTTGAAATTAAAGCAGAGCAGTCAGACGGTTTGCATCCTGGTCAATCAGCGGTAATTTATGTTGCTGGTAAAAAGGTCGGTTTTTTTGGTGCATTACACCCTCAAGCGCAAAAGTCGTTAGATATCAATAATGCTACTTTCGTGTTTGAAATTGAAATGTCGGCAATCGAAAAAAGAAATTTACCGCAAGTTGCAGGGATGTCTAAATTCCCTTCAAATCGCCGCGACATCGCGATTTTAGTGCAAGAGAGCGTAAATATTGGCGATATTTTAACAGCGATAGAAAAAGTTGGCGGAAATCAATTAGTTGACCTAAACTTATTCGATGTGTATAAGGGCAAAGGTATTGAGCCAAATTATAAGAGTTTGGCGATTGCTCTAACACTGCAATCGGTTGATAGAACACTCGAAGAGAAAGATATCAATCTAGTAGTTGATAACGTGGTGGCCACACTGGCCGAACAGTTTAATGCATCGTTGAGGGACTAGATATGGCGCTTACTAAAGCCGACATAGCTGAACACCTATTTGAAAAACTCGGGATCAATAAAAAAGATGCCAAAGATTTAGTTGAAGCGTTTTTTGAAGAAATCCGCTCAGCGCTTGAAAAAGGCGAGCAGATTAAGCTCTCTGGATTTGGTAATTTTGATCTTCGTGATAAAAAAGAAAGACCGGGACGTAATCCGAAAACAGGGGAAGATATTCCTATTTCGGCGCGTCGCGTGGTGACCTTTAGACCTGGGCAAAAACTTAAAACCCGAGTAGAAGTGGGCACAAGTAAA
This sequence comes from Pseudoalteromonas sp. 120-MNA-CIBAN-0494, assembly GCF_040308885.1. Lineage (NCBI taxonomy): Bacteria > Pseudomonadati > Pseudomonadota > Gammaproteobacteria > Alteromonadales > Pseudoalteromonadaceae > Pseudoalteromonas > Pseudoalteromonas sp. 120-MNA-CIBAN-0494. The sequence goes on along the minus strand of NZ_JBEOOE010000029.1, from coordinate 36,956 downwards.
GCAAAGTAATATAAAAAAGGCAGCGTAAGCTGCCTTTTTTATTATTAATGTTTTATTTAACTACGCCTAGGTTACTTAAAACTCCCTAGGTGATACAAACTTACCAGCGCGAATTTGCTGAAAAGTTTGTTGCGCTAAAGAATCTAAACTATCAAGATTTTTTCTGCTGCTTGCCAATTGCTGCTCTACAGCAAATATATCAACGTTTTCTATCCCCGACATCTGCGCAACTTTAGAAAAAACATAGGCATGTTTATAATTTTGTTGTTTATAAAACAAACTGACCAAAGAGGTAAACACCTCGGGATCAGGTATTTGCTGTGCTTTATTAAGTTCTAATGTTTTGTAGAGCAAATCAATCGTTTTATCATCATCAAATTTAATATAATACGATGCCAAAAAAAGTTGCATTTCAGCACTTGTTGTCACCCTTTCATCATGCTCCAAAGCTAAAAATTTAGTCAGTGCTCGCTGATCGTTATTACGCGACCAATGATAGTAAAGTAAGCCTGGGTGATTAGTACTTTTAGTATCTTGATATAATCGCGTCATTTCTTTAATACTGGTTAATTTACCTTCTACACGAGAGGTCTTTTTTTCTTTTAATTTTATATGCTCAATTTTAGCTGCAAGCGTAATACACTGATTATATGATTCAAACTCTTTAAGTAGCTGATATTTATTTTCATCAGTTGGGTGCTTATATTCAATATAACGCTGCAAAATAGTGTTAGAACGCTGCTCCCGACAATGATTATCTTTATTTAGATCGTTGCAAAAACCGGGCGTTTCTTTACATACTTGGGCCAAGCTTAGTGGCTTTTCACATCCGGCTAAGGTGAGTACTCCAAGCACTACTATTAGTCTTATAACCATCCTCAACCCTTAAATATATTAATATAATGTTATTCTAACGCAATCATTTAGCCTCTAACAGTAGAGAATAAAGCAAGATTAAATTAGAATAGGGAAGTCACTAGAGTGCGTTGACTTATCAGGGTCGAAATCATTTCAACTTTTGATGGTTAAATGCTCTAGGGCTATCCGTTCAAAAATGTTTAACTTAGGTAAATAAAATGACCTCATCTCACGAGTTAGAATACACAAATAGTTGGCAAGAACGCCAAGGTTACGCAGAAAGCATGCAACCAATCATTGGTAAGCTTTATCGTAGTCGTGGTATCGAAATTGCTGTTTATGGCCGCCCACTTGTAAATGCAAGCCCAATTGAAATTATCAAATCTCACAAATCAGTTGCGCAGTTTGAAGGTACAAAATTACGTTTACGTGAAAGCTTCCCATTTTTAGAAGCGATTAGCAAAATGGATTTAAATTCTGCACGTATCGATATTGGTAAGCTTGCTTATAGCTATTTGTATAATGATGCTGCAAACGGTCGTTCTGTTGAAGAGTTTGTAAAAGATGAGCTCTCTGAAATTGCTGATTTACCAGCTAAAGAATCACGCGATGTGGTGCTTTATGGCTTTGGTCGAATTGGCCGTTTACTTGCACGCCTACTAATTGAAAAATCAGGTCCTTATGCTGACTTACGCCTACGCGCAATTGTTGTACGTGGTGGTAAAGATGGCGACCTTGAAAAACGTGCCAGTTTATTACGTCGTGATTCAATTCATGGTCCATTTAATGGATCTATCACTGTTGATAAAGAACGTAATGCAATTAAAGCTAATGGTAGCTACATCCAGGTTATTTACGCTAACTCTCCTAGCGAAATAGATTACACAGCCTACGGCATCGACAATGCACTTATTGTTGATAACACAGGTATTTGGAAAGATGAAGCAGGCCTTGGTCAGCATTTAGAATGTAAAGGCGCTGCTAAAGTACTATTAACGGCTCCTGCTAAAGGTAATATCAAAAACATCGTATATGGTGTAAATAACAAAGATATTTTACCTGAAGACAAAATTGTATGTGCAGCAAGCTGTACAACTAATGCCATTACACCAACACTTAAAGCATTAAACGATAAGTTTGGCATTAAAAATGGTCACGTAGAAACGGTTCACTCGTATACTAATGACCAAAACTTAATTGATAACTACCACAAAGCAGACCGCCGTGGCCGTGCTGCTGCACTTAACATGGTAATTACTGAAACAGGCGCTGCAAAAGCGGTTTCAAAAGCACTACCAGAGCTTGAGGGCAAACTAACGGGTAACGCAATTCGCGTACCTACACCTAACGTGTCGCTGGCTATTTTGAACCTAAACTTAGAAAAGAGCACCTCGGTAGAAGAGCTAAATGCATTTTTACGCGATACCGCACTTCACTCAGACCTGCGCGACCAAATTGATTACACCGCTTCTACTGAAATCGTATCTACCGATTTAGTAGGTAGTCGTTACGCTGGTGTGGTTGACTCGCAAGCAACTATTGTTGATGACAACCGTATTGTACTTTACGTTTGGTACGATAATGAATTTGGTTACAGCTGCCAAGTGGTACGTTGTATGCGCGATATGGCCGAAGTGGCATTCCCAAGCTTACCTCACTAATTTATTAGTCGTTATACAAAAGCCAGCATTTGCTGGCTTTTTTGATTATCAATATTTTTAAAGCGCAGCGCTTATGGTACGCTTTATACATTAGATACGGCTAATCGCAGCGTACTTACATCCTGGCTATTTATGCAGTCCAGAGACACTTAGTCAACTTATAGGTTTTTTGTCATGAAAATCAGTAGCAATTTCGATAGTGGTAATATTAAGGTTATTGAAGCCACCGATCCATTAAATATCCAGTTAGAGATTAATAACGATTTCCAGTCTGAATTTTATCAGTGGTTTCATTTTCGCCTAGAAACAACCCCTTACCAATTACATAAGCTAAATATAAACAAGCTCGAAAATTCAGCTTATCCAGATGGCTGGGTAGATTATCAGGCGGTTGCATCGTATGACCGTCAAACGTGGTTTCGTGTACCTTCAAGCTACGAAAATGGCACATTAAGCTTTGAAATAGAGCCAGAGTGCGGCAGTGTTTATTTTGCTTATTTTGCACCATATAGCTATGAGCGTCATTTAGATTTACTTACGTGGGCGCAAAGCCAGCAAATTTGCCAATTAGAAACATTGGGCGAAACCCTTGATGGCCGCGACATGAGCGTACTTAAAATTGGTGAGCCAAGTGCAGATAAGAAAAACATTTGGATCACAGCTCGCCAGCATCCGGGTGAAACAATGGCGCAGTGGTTTGTAGAGGGAATACTTCACAAACTACTTGATGACGAAGACCCGCATGCTGCTGCATTACTATCAAAAGCAGTATTTTATATTGTGCCAAACATGAACCCAGATGGTAGTGCTCGTGGGCACTTACGTACTAACGCTAAAGGCGTTAACTTAAACCGTGAATGGCAAACGCCGAGCATGGAAAATAGCCCAGAAGTTTATTTAGTGCTTAATAAAATGCGTGAAACAGGCCTAGATATGCACCTTGATATTCATGGTGATGAAGCAATCCCGTATAACTTTGTAGCCGGCAGTGAAGGCATTCCAAGTTATGATGCGCGCTTAAAAGATCTAGAAGATAGCTTTAAAGCTGCTTTGTTAACCATTACTCCTGAGTTTCAAGACGAACATGGCTACCCTAAAGACGAGCCAGGCCAAGCTAACCTTACAGTAGGTTCATCTGCAACAGCAGAAGAATTTAAGGCGCTTACCTATACAGTCGAAATGCCATTTAAAGATAATAACGACTTACCCGACCCAGATTACGGTTGGTCAGATCGTCGTTCATATCAATTTGGCCAAGATACTTTGGCGGCTATCGTAAATGTCGTTGATAAATTAAGATAAATTAGTATAAGGTAAGGGCAACATTAAAATGTTGCCCTTTTTTGTTACAACACTTACAAAAATAACAAGTGCACAACGGCACAATAAACTGTGGCTTAACGAATGTTTAGTCAGCAATTTCAAAATAAAATAATAAGAGGAATTTAGCGTGGATGCATTCGGACAACTTTTAGATAGCCTAGATGGCATGTTAGGAGGAGCAGTATGGTTTCCTTATGTGTTATTAGGGGTTGGTTTATTTTTTACTATTTATTTAAAATTTCCCCAAATACGGTATTTTAAACATGCTTGCCAAGTTGTTTCGGGTAAGTTTGATAAAAAAGATACAGAAGGGGATACCACTCACTTTCAAGCACTTGCTACAGCACTATCGGGCACAGTAGGCACAGGTAATATTGGTGGCGTAGCACTGGCTATATCAATTGGTGGGCCTGCGGCGTTGTTTTGGATGTGGATGACCGCATTTTTTGGTATGACTACCAAGTTTGTAGAAGTTACCTTGTCGCATAAATACCGTGAAAAAACTGAAGATGGCACTATGTCTGGCGGCCCAATGTATTACATGGATAAACGCCTTAACATGAAATGGCTGGCCATTTTATTTGCCGTAGCCACTGTAATTAGCTCGTTTGGTACAGGCAGCCTGCCACAAATTAATAATATTGCACAAGGTATGGAAGCCACCTTTGGTTTTGCGCCTATGGCCACAGGTGCAGTGTTATCTATTTTACTTGCCTTGGTTATATTAGGCGGCATTAAGCGTATTGCAGCAATTACATCACGCGTAGTACCGTTAATGGCGGCTATTTATATTATTGGTGCTCTGGCTGTTATTTTTTATAACGCTGAAAACATCGGTCCTTCATTTTCTGCTGTATTTATGGACGCATTTTCTGGCTCTGCTGCCGCAGGTGGCTTCTTGGGGGCGTCATTTGCTTATGCGTTTAACCGGGGTGTAAACCGTGGTTTATTCTCTAACGAAGCGGGTCAAGGTTCTGCGCCTATAGCGCATGCTTCGGCAAAAGCTGATGAGCCAGTATCAGAGGGTATAGTATCTATCCTAGAACCGTTTATCGATACCATTATTATTTGTACGCTTACGGGGTTGGTTATTTTATCCTCGGGGGTGTGGAATGAAAAATTTCAAACTCATTTTGAGCGCTCGGCTATGAGTATTATTAAAGGCGATTACACAGAAGAAAACCAAACACAGCGCGAAGACCTCTATAAATACCTTAATGGTCAAAAAAGTAATATAGAGACGTTTACCGGCAATATTGAAGTGGTTAATGGTGAGGCATTGAGTACAGGTTTTACGGTACTACATTCACGCTCAATTGCAGAGGATGTACGCTTTGGTATTACTGAAAAGCACAAATACACAGGTGTTGTAGAAGTAATAGATGGCATGCCAACAGATGACAGCATTAGTTTAGTGGGCAAATCATTGGTACATTCAGCAGAGCTAACTACCAAGGCTTTTAAACGTGGTTACTTTGGCGATAGTGGCCAGTACATTGTATCAATAGGCTTATTGCTGTTTGCGTTCTCTACTGCCATTGCTTGGTCGTACTATGGAGATCGCGCAATGATTTACTTATTAGGGCATCGCTCAGTAATGCCGTATCGCGTATTTTATGTGGCTGCATTCTTTTGGGCATCGTTCGCCGATACTACCTTGGTATGGAAGTTAGCGGCAGTGGCTATTGTTGTAATGACACTACCTAACTTAATTGGCATTATGTTATTGCGTAAAGAGATGAAAGAATCGGTAGATGACTACTGGGTCAAATTCAAAAAAGACAACGAGAAATAAAACAAGTACAATAAAGGCGCCGCAAGGCGCTTTTTTTATGCGTAGTATGGAGAGATGTATGGCGATTATCCGTTGCCCTAAATGTGCCAAATCAATATCAGATAAACACGCGCAATGTCCGCATTGCGAAAGTAACGTTGCCGACTTAAATAATGAGCAAGTTCAACAGCTTCAACGTGAGCAGCGAATTAAAAAACAGCAAATGTTTATAACTCACTCATTTTTAGCACTTATCCTATTTTTAGGCGGTTTTTTCTGTTTGTACTTCTTACAACCGCAAGAAAAAACACCTCAGTGGTATGCTTACACCATCGCTATTGGCGTGGGGTGTATTTGGTACCTTATTAATCGTATTATTTTAGTGACTCTAAAAAAGAAAAAATGACATGAATATCGACAATCTTGTACAAAATATTACCCCAGAATTATTTGAACGTTTGCAATACGGAGCAGCAACTGGCAAATGGCCAGATGGCACTCCTTTATCAGATGAACAAAAACAGCAAACAGTGCAGTTAGTTATGTTGTATCAAGCAAAAGTTGCTCAATCGAATGAGCAATTTACTATTGGTGCAAATGGCGAAATGGTGCAAAAAACAAAAGCACAACTGCAAAAAGAATTTAACTCAGATAACGAAATAGCTAGGTTTAGTGAACATGATCTTTAAACACCTTTTTACGCCAAAATGGAAACACCCAAAGCTGCAAGTACGTCTAGACGCAATCGAAAAATTAGATGTACAACGCGACGCAATAATTTTAAGCACTTTAGCGCTGGAAGATAGCTCAGCAGAAATTCGTCGTAAGGCACTGCAAAAAGTAAACGACTTGCCACTGTGGTGGAAAGCCTATAAACAAGATCAAGCATTAAAAGATATTGCTGAACAACAAATATCTACCGCTGTTTTAAGTAGCGAAAGTACACTGTCGCCGCAAATTAAAAGTGAATATATAGAGCGTTTTGCACCAGTAAAAACCCTTGAAAAACTTGCCTTTGCAGAAAAAGAGCTGCAAGTGCGGGTTAAGTTACTAAAGCGCCTAGGAAACCCTAAACTAATAGAAAAAGCCTTTAAAGAGGGCAGCGAAGAGTTACAAGCGCAACTAGTTGAGCTGGTTATTACCCACCAGTTAACTAAACCATTATTAAAGCATGCACAAAACAGTGCTAAAACAGCGCTTAACACGCATTTAGAAAACGAGCGTTTAGCAATTGAAATGCCAGCGCAAGTTGAGGGGGAAACCCGTGTTATTTTAGCTAAGCTAAATGCGCTGCGCGATAAGAATGATTTTGCATTAGTCAACCCAAAAGCCGGTGAGTTAATGGCGCAATGGCAAGCCTTAGAGCTTAAATGGCTTAGCACTGAGCAAGTAAAACTGCTAAACGAAAAGTACAGCACAATTACCGAAAAGCTAAATGCCCATATTGCACAGCTTCGCAGTGAGCACGAAAAAGAGCAGCAATTACTTGCACTACAACAGCGTCAACTGTTGGCATTAGCAACGCTTGAAGCTTTAAGTGAAGAAATTGAAAATGCATTACAACTTGGCCTAGAAACGCCAGAGCAAATTCAGCAAGATTGGCTTGATGCAAAAGTAGCGCAGGCTCAACAAGCAATAAATGAAACAGAGTTAGCCAATAACCCGCAATCAAAGCAGGTTATTAATAATTTAGAAAAGTCATTTACTCAAGTAGCTAAATTACCTGAGCTAACGTCTGCTATTAAAGATTATAAGCTGGCATTTGCTGCACTGTGTGAAATAAAACCAGCAGCCGATTTAGCCCAATACGACGAAACCCTAGCTGCATTTAATAGTGGTTTTAAAGCAGCGCGTAATCATCTAAATATATTAGATAGTGCATTGCAAGGTACGTTTAAAACACAACTTAATGCGCATAAAAAGCAATTTTTAGTGCCAATGAACGAGTTGATAAAACCGCTTGAAAAAAATCAAAGCCAAGCTAAACGCAAAGCCCGTGATGTAAAGCGCCTAATAGAAGAAGGTCGTTTTAACGTTGCATTTGGTGTGTTTAAAGGCTTTGAAGAGTTATTTAATACCTTAACTGAGCAGTATCAGCAACCACTTGTAAGCTTAAAAACCGATTTAGAAGCGCAGCTAGCTGACGCCAAAGATTGGCAAAAATATGCTGCAGCACCAAAGCGCGAAGCATTACTTGAAGAAGTTAGCACGCTCGCTTTAGAGGAGTGCGTAGATCCCCAGCAACGGGCTGATCAAGTTAAAGTGTTGCGTAAACGTTGGAATGAGCTTGGCCGCTTAGATACAGACGAAGAAAAGCAACAAGGTGAGCAATTTGATCAAAAAATCGAATTATTGTTTGCACCTTGCCGTAACTATTTTGCAGAGCAAGAAGTACAACGTGAAGCGTCAAAAGCGCAGCGCGAAAGTATTATTGCTGACATGCATGCACTGCACTTACTCGCAACTGACGAGCAGGGTTTTGATTGGAAGCAGTTTGAAAGCCAATACAATCGTTTAAACAAAGCATGGCGTAGTGTGGGTAAAGTTGACCCTAAAACGTACCGTGTATTAAACGATCGTTATAAAAACGAGCAGCAGCGTGTGCTAGCGGCGTTAAATGCGTTTCATAAAGGCAATGCGGTACTTAAAAATGCATTAGTAGAGCAAGCGCAGCAATTATCACAAAGTGATGACCTAGCAGCAGCATGCCAAGAGCTAAAACAATTACAGCAGCAGTGGCAAGCAATTGGCTTTGCCGGCTTAAAAGCTGAAAATGCCTTATGGCAAAAATTTCGTCAATTTAACGACGAAACTTTTACTAAACGCAGTAGCGAGTTTGAACAGCAAAAGTTAGATCAAAGCGAAAACGACAAGCAAGTAGTCGCTGAGCTTAACGAACTTGAATTGGCGCTGGGTCAAATTAACGAAAAAGCGCAATTACACGACTTAGAAACTAAAGTTAAAGGGTATACCCAGTTTAAGTCACTATCGCCAAAAGTAACGTCGTTACTTAGCGCCATAGAAGAGAAGCTTGCAGGGCTAACGAGCAAAGCCGAACAAGCTAATTTAGTGGCCTTATTTAACGCTCTTGAAAATAATGAAGCGATACCGAGCCAGTACCAAGCTGCACTTAAAACATCACTTAGTAGCGCACAGTTACTTACTAGAATGGAAATTTTAGCTAATGTAAGTAGTAATGATGCAATGCAAAGAATGGCAGAGCAAGTTGCCATGTTAGATGATAAGCATCGTGGCGAACATGCAGATATAAGCTATTATTTAAAGCAGTTGTTAGCGCTCAGTGAAGGTTCAGTTGATGCTGACACACTAGCACGGCTAAAGGCTGTTTTTACAGCTTAGTGTAGTTACACCTAATAGAGTATTACTCTTTTAAAAGCCGCTCGTAAGCGGCTTTTTTATACCCATCACTTATAATAATTTAGAGAGTTTTTTATGAAAATATTATTTATTATTGCCGCATTATTTTTAACTGCATGTAACGCTACACAAGGAATGTCTGTTTATTCATTTACTAACGCCGACGTGGAGTCGTTATTAACAAAACAGCTTCCTAAATTAAGCGAACAGGTAAGTTTAATGGGATTACCAGTAGAGTTTGATGTAAACGATGTGAGTGTAAATATTGGTCCAGAAAATCGTGATGTTGTAGTGCTAGGCGCCGATTCAAGCGCTAACATTAGTGCTTTTGCATTAAAATACCCAGTACGCTTAAAGCTGCAAATAGAAGGTAGCCCATTTTACGACAGCGAGAAAAAAGCGGTGTTTTTACGTAATATAAAATTACTAGATTCGAGTGTTGATGCTGGTGGTTTTAAAGGTAATTTAGGTGCGCTAGACGAACAAGCTATGGATATTATTAACCGCTTTTTAGCTGTAAACCCAGTGTATGAGCTAAATATGAACGATCCTAAAATGGCCTTGCTAAGTAAACTACCACTTGATATGAAAGTGGTTGCAGGCGCTATAAAATTGGTTCCACGCCTTTAAGTTAGTTGTAAATATAGTCTAGTTAGCATAATAAGGTAACTAGGCTTTGTTTTCTGTCATAAATTTTTGTATTTTCGTAATTCTATTGTCACTCCCTTCCTCCAGCGCTATTAATTACTAATAATAATTTTTGCAGTGCACTTTTTGAATTAAATTGTCATAATGATCGCGATATTTCGCGAGGGCTATTTTATGATAAAACAATTTTTAAACGATCCTAGTTTATTACTCAACGCAGTGGGCGAAGGAATTTATGGCTTTGATCTGTCGGGTAATGCCGTGTTTGTTAACCCTGCGGCCGAGCGCATGACGGGCTGGAGTGCAGAGACACTATTAGGTAAAAAAATTCATCAATACCATCATCATACTCATGCCGATGGCACGCCTTATCCAGCCGACGAATGCCAAATATATTGCACCATGTTTGACGGTAAACGCCGTGAAGTGAAAAACGAAGTTTTTTGGCGCAAAGATGGCAGCTCTTTCCCTGTTGAGTACACATCGACACCAGTTTATCGAAATAATGAATTGATAGGTGCGGTAGCGGTATTTCGCGATATTTCTCAGCAGCAACAAACACAAAATGCATTACAAGATGCACTTGCACAAGTAAAACATTTGAGTGAACAGTTACAAGATGAAAATAATTATTTAATAGCAGAATTAAACGAAGATTGGCAAGACTCTGGCTTAGTAGGTAAAAGCCACGTGTTTCAAACCATGTTAGAGCAAATTAAGTTAGTGAGCGAAACCGATACCACAGTGCTTATTTTAGGCGAAAATGGTACAGGTAAAGAGCTGGTTGCCCGAAACCTATACAGATTAAGTAAGCGTAATAAACAGCCCTTTATAAAAGTGAACTGCGCAGCATTTACGCCAAGCTTATTAGAGTCAGAGCTGTTTGGCCATGAGAAAGGCGCGTTTACTGGTGCTAATGAGCGCCGTAAAGGGCGTTTTGAACTAGCCGACAAAGGTACCTTATTTTTAGATGAAATAGCAGAGCTGCCGCTTGAAGCGCAAAGTAAGTTGCTTAGAGTGTTGCAAGAGCAAGAATTTGAACGTGTTGGGGCAAGCAATACATTAAAGGTAGATATTCGCGTTATTGCAGCAACTAACCGCGATCTATGGGAAATGGTGCAAAAAGGCAGTTTTAGAATCGATTTATACTATCGCTTAAATGTATTTCCTATAAAAGTGCCAGCGCTGAGAGAGCGCAAGGAAGATATTCCTTATTTATGTAGTAATTTAATAGTGCAGTTAAATAAACGTTTAACTAAGCAGCTTAAGGGATTAAGTAATAAGGCAATTTCTCAACTACAAGCTTATGACTGGCCAGGCAATATTAGAGAGTTACAAAATGTACTAGAGCGCGAGGCCATTTTGTCTAAGCAAGCCGTTTTACAATTAAGTCAGCCATTACAAGCAATATCACAAAGTACTATAAACCCAGCATTAACGCTCAATGAAATGCAAAAACAGCATATTATTACTGTGCTTAAGCTGTCGGCTTGGCAAATATCGGGGAGTAAAGGTGCCGCTGCAAAACTTGGTATGCCAGAGAGTACCTTACGCTCTAAAATGCACAAGTTAGGGATTAGCAAGATTTCGTGATATATCGCGAGGATCGCTTTATTTCGCGAGTTTGAGGTTTTTAATAATAAGTAAATCACTTAAATATCAATGCAATGCCTTTACTTTCAGCTTGGTCTGAAAGTTGCAAATACTTAACTAACATCCGTTATGATTAAGTAAGTACTATGAAGTTTGATATTAAAGAAGAAGATATGATCATCAAGCCCTACAAAAGCGAAGGGCCAATTTATATACGTGAGCAAAAAGGCTTTTTTCAGCGTATACGCCGTAACTTAGGCTGGTTATTAATGCTTACGTTTATTGCAATACCGTGGATCCAATATAACGGCCAACAAGCGGTGCTATTAGATGTAGCAACGCAAAAGTTTACTATTTTCACTTTAACTTTATTCCCGCAAGATTTTATTATTGTAGCCATGTTGTTTATGGTGGGGGCCTTTGCGCTATTTTTTGTAACCAACTGGTTAGGCCGCGTTTGGTGTGGTTATACTTGCCCTCAAACTATTTGGATGTTGATGTTTTCGTGGGTTGAGCAACGCGTTGAAGGCACACGTAATCAGCGTATACAGCTTGATAAATCTGCATGGGGTTTTACCAAATGGCGTAAAAAGCTTACTAAACACAGTGCTTGGTTGGTGCTATCACTATTAACTGCCACTTCATTTTTAACTTATTTTATACCCGCAAAAACATTGTACTTAGAAATGCTTACTTTTGAGTGGTCGGGTATTACCAGCTTTTGGGTGTTTTTATTTGCTTTGTGTACATATGGTAACGCAGGGTTTTTACGTGAAAAAATGTGTACTGTGGCGTGTCCGTATTCGCGTTTTCAATCTGTTATGTTTGATAAAGATACACTCGTGGTTACTTACGATAGCGCGCGCGGTGAAAACCGTGGCCCACGTAAACGTAAGGCCGACCCAAAAGCACTTAACTTAGGTGACTGCGTAGATTGTAATTTATGTGTAGAGGTATGCCCAGCAGGAATAGATATTCGAAATGGTTTGCAATATGAATGTATAAACTGTGGCTTATGTATTGATGCTTGCGACGATACTATGAATAAATTTGGTTATGAAAAAGGGTTAATAAAATACGCTAGTGGAGAGCAAATGGCGGGTAAAAAAACCAACCCTTTTAGGCTTAAATTGGTTGGATATGGTGTTTTGACCGTGATGCTAATTGTAGCTATGTTTGCTTGGGTGGCACAAAGAACACCAATTGAAGCCTCGGTACTGCGCGATAGAGGCGCCTTGTACAGAGTAAATTATGAGGGTTTAGTAGAAAACCCTTATACGTTAACGATTATAAATAAAACCCAACAAACATTGCACTACACTATTGCTATATCAGGCTTAGCAGAGGCTAAATTAACTAGCCCAGATACAACACTAATTCAACCTGGAATGATGAGGCGTATACCCGTAACGGTGACTGCAGATGGCTTTGATATTTCAAACAAGGTAAGTAAAGTTAAATTTATTATTTTTGCAGAAGAAGATCCGAGCATTAGCATAACGAAAGATAGTTACTTTTATAAAAATTAAAAGTATAAAAATGCCCAAGCTAGTTTACCTACTTGGGCATTTTAATAGGATTATTAATTGTATATATTTAAACCCAGATCACAGATTAATTATGTAATCTAATGCGCTCGTAATTACGGCTACTTGCGCCAAAATACATTCTTCGTCACTTGCTGTAGGGCTATCTGGGTATACTTCAGTGGTGGTTACATAAGGTGCATTGGTAAAGCCCATACATAAACCTAATTCGCGAGCAGCGTAGTTGATCACCCCAAATTGCTCTTGTGGCACACCAATAAGTTGGTTATTTTCATCACTTGGGGCAATGTGGGTTACTTTTGCTACGCTATCAATAATGGCTTTTTGAAATGCAGCCTCAGGTTTAGTGCTATCGGCCACTAAATAAAAACCATCGGGAATATTCCAATTAGTATTTACTGTGCCTTCGCGTGCAGCTAGTGCCGGGCGAAACTCGCTGTTGTCGCTGTCGGTCGTTTCGTGCAAATCAATATGAGCAATTAAATCTAACTCAAGGGATTTTACATACGCCATAATCGCCGCCGACTCTTGCGCTGGGCTACCTTCATAAAATGAGCGGTTAGGATCAATGGCTTCTGGGTTCCAGCGGTTTATCGTTTCGTACCCCCAAGGGCTAATACAAGGTGCGATTACAATATTAAAATGCTGACTATATTTTTGCGCTGCCGTTTTTGCAAACCTAAGCGCGCCGTGTACACCGCTAGTTTCGTAGCCATGTACACCACCGGTAATTAAAACGGTAGGTTTGTTAGTGTTAAAGTCAGCGGTTTTTAAAACAAATAAAGGATATTTGCCTGCAACGTAATTTAGTTCGCCATATTGTTCTACATTTAGCTCATCTTTGAGCTCGTTAATGAGGGTTACTACTTCATTTTGATAGCTGCGTTTAATATTTTGGCGGGTTAACCAATCGGCTTTATCGTTGTTATTCCACTTAGTGCCAGGTGTGCCAATAGGATATGTGCTGTTAGTCATAATAAACCTTTAATAATAATTATAATTAACCTTATAGCAAGGCTATATAGCAAATGCAGTTAATATAATTAGTAAATAAAGGCACAGCTTAACGCTGACTAAAATAAGGCGCAAATTAAAACGATAAACAGCTGTTTTAATTTTTTAAATTAGCTATTTACTAAGCTCAGTTATAGTAAGTTGTTAAATTAAATGTATTATAAAAGAGTATGTTACAATTGTTTTATTACCTACTTAGATATTGAGTATTATGGCGCAGTATTTTGCCACACCTAGTTGGTTAGGCCGTTTTTTCACCCGTATTAAATTACTCAGTATTGAGCAGGAAAGCTTAGTGATTGAGTTTAAAAACGCGACTAAGCAATCGTTTTTAATCAAGGATTTTAACGATTTTTCGCAGTTGCAAAACCGGATATTTAGCGCCAAAATTAATTTAACTCTAGGTGAAAATAGTGCTCATACTACTATTAGCTTTTTAAACAAAGCACAGGCAAAAGCACTAAACATTGCAATTAACCAATATTTTTCGCAAGCGCTTGAACACAAAATAAATAATGCTAAAGCTTTATTAAAGCGCACTGCGTTAGATGAGTATTTACGCGACAGTAATACCACAATTTTAAGCGCTGAGGTGTTTTCACTGAGCAAGCGCTATCAGCAAAACCGCAATGTGTGGCAAGGGTATTTACCTTCAAATAGTAGCCAGTTTTTATCGGTATTGGCCAGTGCAAAAAATAAGAATGATGCTATTGCACAACTGCGTAATAAATATGAGCGCAAGCAACTTGCTCAACGAGCTGATTTTTATAATAACGTGGAGTCAAACCCATTAACTAATGAGCAGCGTCTTGCTGTAATACGCAATAACGATAAAAATTTAGTATTGGCTGCTGCAGGTACCGGTAAAACCTCAGTTATGGTAGCCAAAGCACTTGATCTAATTGCCACAAAACAAGCAATGCCAGAGCAAATACTGGTACTTGCTTATAATAAAACAGCGGCGCAAGAGCTTAAAACACGCTTTATTAAACGCGCCCAGCAGGCTAAATTATCAAGCAAGTCACCAGAGGTTTTAACTTTTCATGCGTTAGGGTTGCAGCTGCTACAGCAGGCAGGTAAAGGTTGCAACATATCGCCTTTTGTAAGTGATTTTGGCGCGCTGTCGAGCTGGCTAACATCATGGCTAAGTGAGCAAGTACAAGGCCAACCGGTATTATTAAGCGCCTTTATTGCTATGCTCGATAAGCCTTTAGTATCCTGCGATACTCATAAAAGTAAGTTTAATGCTACGCAAGTACTGGCAATATTAAAAGACTCAGGGCAGCTTAAGCATGAGGTTGATAAATATTTAAAATGCTTAGCAGCTATAAGGGCTGAACAGTTAACCGATAGCGAAATTACTCAGCGGCTTAAGCGCCAAAATAATCAATTAAATACTGTTCAACTAAGTACCAATCAATTAAATACGAGTCAAGTTAATAGCAATCAAAAAAGCACTAATCATCACAGTGCGGCCGCGCAGTTATTAATTGCTATGCATCGCGCTTATAAAACGCAACTCATTGCGCAAAACTGTATTGATTTTGACGATATGATTTTACAAGCTACTCAGGCTGTAAATAAGCAGCAAGTGAATGTGCCATGGCAGCATATTTTAGTGGATGAATTTCAGGATATTTCTGCTGCACGTATGGCTTTATTAAACAGTTTAATTAAGCATGGTCATAAGGTGCGTTTTACCGCTGTAGGTGACGACTGGCAGTCAATTTATCGGTTTTCTGGTGGTAACTTAGCACTTACCACACGTTTTAATGAGTTAGTGGGTAGTCATTCGTTAACGTTGTTGCAAAAAACATTTAGGTATAACAATAGTATAAGTGACGTAGCGGGGTGTTTTGTTATGCAAAACCCTGAGCAGTATAAAAAGCTCATTATTACTCATACACAAGTGGCTGAGCCTCAAGTTATTTTATTAGATGACGTGTACCAAGGTAAAAAGTCGTTAGAGCTAAAAACCCAGCAAGCTATCAATACTATTCAAAAACACCATGCAAACGCGAGTATTGCTGTATTGAGCCGTTATCGTTATACGCTCAACAAAGTGCAACAGCATTTAGCCTCACAACAAAAAAGTGCAAACGTAGCATTTTTAACCCTGCATAGCGCCAAAGGGTTAGAAGCAGATTACTGTATTATTATAGGGTTAGAGCAGGGGAAGTTTGGCTTTCCGAGTAGTCAGCAAAATAATCCGCTGCTGGAGGCTTTACTACCTAGCCAAGACACCTTTGCTTATTCAGAAGAGCGGCGTTTATTATATGTGGGGCTTACCCGAGCAAAACATAAGGCTTACTTAATTGCCGATGCTAAACAGCCGTCGTTATTTATTAAAGAATTAATAAATGACAACTATCCAATTCATATTGCATCTACTTTGTTTAGCAAATAACAAAAAGCAATAGTATGCAGTGACTGTAACCAGAGGCTGTTGTTAAGCGCTAACTTGGTGAGTTAATTAATGGTTCATACTGATATAAATTAGCGTATTGACGTTGGTGTTCGGCAAATAAATAAGCTCTTAATTGTTCTTTACCAGTATGAATGTGTTTTATTTTAGCTGCAAGGCCATGCTTGCTTTGCCTTACAGGCTCAATATCCATAGATACAGATTCTTTATTTGGTAGGGTAAATTCTACGTGTTGAACTTTTGATAAGTTTTTGTGTTTACCTGTGGGCTTTAAAAATACACCTGTGCTTGAAATTGATTCAATGCAAAAGCCTTGGCTTTTAATATTTAAATGGCTCCAGCGCCAACTGCGTTGAGTACCTTTAGTATCAATAACTTCAGGAGCGCTTAAAGTGGGTGTAATTGTGCCGGAACTATTAATTTTTAAGTGTAGCGGAAACCACAGTTGATAATGGGCAACCTCAGCCAGCAGAGTTAAATTGGCATTGCTAAGTAACTGCGCAACACTAACAGGCACACTGCTTTGCATGGTTAACATAGGCTCATGAGGTAATGCAGGTTTTTGATCGGATTTAAATAAGTCAGATAAAAAGTCTATTTCTTCAGCAGAAAAATCCATATTCCATACTCGGGTTGCCTAAAATATAAGCATAAGTTAAACAAAACACCGGCTCAATAAACAGCGTGTTTAATTTTGTTTAGGTACTATTTAACCGCTTTAGGTAGTTAGTATCTTTAGCTAAACAAAGCGATACGCGCGTTATTGGCTTAACACCATATCTAGATTCAGATATAAAGTTGCAGCCCAAGTTATTAAAAATTAACATGATGTAATTACAAGCCACTTCTTATTTGGGTTATATCATGACGCATGCATTTACACATTACAGACAACAGCAATTGGCCCGCTTTTTAGCTGTGTTATTAAGCATTACGTTTTGTGCTAGTTTAACGGCCGCAGAGCAAAGCCAAACGTTAATTTTAGTTGGTAGCGAGCTAAGTAGCTGCAGTAGTTTAAACACGCAGCAGTGCGATAAAAACACCCAAATAGCGGGTAAAGCAGAGCATTTATTTAGCGTTACGGCTGAAAAAGTTAAAAAAATCACTCAGCGGTGGCCAAGTACTAATCAAGAAGTTAAAAGTAGCACAGCTAAAGTTTTATTTGCGATACAGGCTAAGTCATCAGCATCAATAACTAAGCCTGCACTGTTATGGCACTGGCGCGATATTGATAATACCCAGCTTAATAGCCTGTCGGAGCAAGAGTATCATTTTGTTATGGATATGCTTGAAGTGCCTCAGTTTAGTTCTCAAGGGCAGCGATTAGCAGAGCAAGTTAACCCTAATTTGAATAATGAACCGACTATAAACAATATACTACAATTTATAACGGGTAGTTTAAAGGTAGCTAACGAACAACCAAGTATGTTGGCAATTACAGCAGCAAGCCGTGACCCTTATGCTGCTGCCGATTTTACTCAAGGTTTATTGAGCACGGCAAGTGTAAACAGCCAATGGTTAGCATTGACCCCTGCATTAGTTAAAGCAATTACTACAAACACCTGTGAAAAATTACCACAATATAGGCAATCAGAAATGCGCTTGTATAACCGTGAGGCTATTTATCCCGATCGCATCCAAGCAGAAAATACCCTTTGCAGTAATGGCGTTAATAGCTTGGTAAAGCTAATAAACAACAGTACAGGAGTGATTTTTAATAATGGCGAGCAAGACTTAACGCGCAGCGTACTGTTTGATGAAAACAACCAAGCTTACCCGTGGACTAAAGCATTGCAAACACGCCCTGTTGTTATAGGTAGCGGCGCGGGGGCGGCTATTCAAAGCGGTGGCAAAAACACAAGTGGTAACATAGCTACAATTACTAAAGGGTCGAGCCTTTTGGCTTTACAGGCAGATATTAACGATAGTTCTATGTTTAATCTTGCTGGTGGCCTTGCAACATTTAATTATGGCATGATCGATACTCACTTTAGTGAACAAAACCGTACATTAAGGTTGGCAACAGTACTTGATAAAACGCAACAAAAGTTTGGTTTTGGTATTGATGAAGCCACGGCATTAGTCGTTATAAAGTCATCCGCAGGTAACTTAATTACCGTAATAGGTAAAAGTGGTGTGGTATATTTAAAAGCAAAAGGCAATCAGCATTATAACTACTCATACTGGCCTGCAGGCAGCGTTATTGATATTAAAAATGAAGACTTTACCCTAAGCCAGCGCAGCATTGAAAAAGCTTTAGCAAATATTAAAATACCAGCATTACCGCTACAACGATTTGGCTCTATATTAACGAATGCAAAATTACGCTCACTTATTCAAGCTATGTGTTTAAGCCAAGAGCAAAGTACAGTTGCCCAACAAGATCAGTTTATATTGAGCTTAAGTGTACAAGCTAACACTGCGTATCATCGTATTAATAAGGATCAATATGGCTGTGCTATCAGTCATTTAGAACTTGCAGTGAGTACATTTTAGTTCTGAAAGTTTACTAGAGCGTGTTTAATTAAAACGGCCAAAATATTGTTTATAAAACTATATTGGCCGTTTTAATACTTAGTAGCCAGCGGGGCGGCTATCACGCATGATAAAATCTAGTTTTATTTGTGCTTTTATTGGCTGCGACAGATCAGTTATTTCAATCATTTCGCATTCATCTCTGATCATTTCAGCTATTAGGCTCGGATAATGACGGCAGTCTTCGGGGCGGTCTAAGTAAATACTGCAAGTATATTTATTTTTCGCTTGAGGGTTTGTTTTAGGCTCAACCTCTAAAAAAGGGCATCTGCTTAGCCTAACGCCCGATTTAGGATCGAACCATATCTCATTATTTTTAACAAATTCAAAGATTTCAGGGTTAAATATTTCCCATAAATCAATTTCTTCTTGGGTAGCACTCAAGTCGCCATCGCCGTATTTAATACAACATTTACCGCATTGATTACAGTCTTTCATAGTTTGCCAGTTAGCATAATAACCAGGCCACAGTGTAGCACTTATATTGATATGCGGTGTTGTTGGCTAAAAGGTTTAAGTTTTTACCAAGAGTATATAAAATAGCGAGCATATTGTATTACTAAGCTTTGCAGTACGCGGAGCATGATTAAAAGAGTTATAAAAATGAGCGAAGAGCAAAGTGTAATTGATAATCTAGCCGACCTTGAAAGTTTTTTACTTAATGTAGAAAGCGGTGGTTTTGGACTTAAAGGTGTTGCCGGTGTTGGTATGGCTACTAATAACAAGGATGGCAGCCGTTTTGTTGCTGTGTTTGACGATAATCAAAAGCTACTTTTAGCACGCATGATTACAGAAAACGTATTCCAAACAGGGCAAGACATGGTTCGTAATGGTGTAGGGCGCAAGCATTAACTATAATAGTTAAAACGCCGCTTTAATTTAAACTGTTAAATTAAAGCGGCGTTTATTTTGTTTTTAGCCTATAAGCTTATTTAAGGTTTATAGGCGCTATCAACTTCAACAGCCTCATCTATAACTTATTAATAAATAATGGCAGGGTTTGGCTTATTCGGCGAACCTAACATTTCGCGATAAGATGGTGGCTGCAAACCTTCTCTGTCGGTAATATTAAAATGCTTAGCTATTTCGGCAGCAATTACAGTGTGCCCGTTAAGCTCGTCACCTTTAGGGTCATTAGCAATAGCATAAACAATATCACCAATAAATTCTGGTGACTCTGCGGTTGCCATAAACTGCTGGTATTGCTCTTTATCTAGTTTACCTATAATGGCCGAACGTTCGGTTAAGAGTGGCCCCATCCAAATAGATACAGCACGCATACCTGTGCCTTTAAAGTCTACCGCCATATCATGAGCAAGCTTATCAAGGCCCGCCTTTTGTGCACCATAAGCAGGCCCATGAATATAACAACTAGCACCAAATGATGAACCAAACATAATTAAGCCACTGTTATGCTTAGCCATTAGTTTTGCGCCATGCCAACTAGCCACGTAAGCAGAGCGTAAACCTACATCTAAAATTTTACCCGCATCAATCTCTTTTTCCCAAAATGGCTTTTGTTCAACTAATTGATCATGAATAAATGCAGCGTTATTAACCAAAATATCTAATCGGCCTTGCTCTTTTTCAACCTGAGCAAACAATGCGGCGGTTTGTGCATCGTCACTGTGATCGCACACCACAGCAATACCTATACCACCTGCTTGATTAATTTGCTCGGCAGTTTCATATACTGTTCCGGGTAATACCGAGCCATCCCACCCTAAAACTGAGCCTGTTTTTATACTGCGGCCAGTAACATAAACTGTCATGCCTTTTTTACCTAAAGCTAAGGCAATGCCTCTGCCTGCACCGCGGCTAGCACCGGTTACAATGGCAACTTTTGCTTCTTCCTGTTGCATGAATTCCCTCATTTAAAAAACGACACATAAAAAATACTAAAGGTTAAATTGGCTAACCAGCTCAATTTAGTTTCGATAGTAGTCGTACTAGTAATAAAGATATATTTGTATTGAAATTAGCATGTAAAGCCTTAGTATAAAAGCCTAGCTTAAAAATCAACCAAAAAACAAAGGGCTGCTATGAAATATACAAAGACTACCGAGCAACGTTTACAGCAACTAGAAGACAAGCAATCAATATTAGAGTTGAAATATCGCTACCTAAATGCCTGCGATGAAAAACAACCTGAGGTGGTAACTAATTGTTTTATTAGCGGCGAAGTAGATATTAACTTTGGTCACATTGGCCAATTTAACCGACGAGAAGATTTTGTGGCTGTTTTTAAAGATCTTGGTTGCCACGACCATATAGTTGATATGCATCACGCACAAAATCCGGTTTTTTTAGAGCTCACCAACAATACAGCCAAGACTAAAATTAACCTTCGCTTTCAAAGTATCAACACCAAAGATAAGCTCCATGTGCAATTAGGTGGCTACTACCTCGACGAATTTGAAAAGCAAAGAGACGGTCAATGGCTGATCAGCAAAAGTGCATTTATAATAAATTCGGTAAGCATGAGTGATTTTTCAGGTGAATATAGCAAAGTGGTTTATAGCGGAAGCTGCATGCCAGACTAGGTTACTGTATATTTTTTAAATTCAGGAAAGGTAGCAATAAAGTAACTGAGCGTGTTGCGAAGTAATTGATTTTGGTTATTTAAAAGGCTTTTAAAGTTGGTCGGTATGGAGAGATATTAAACAGACACCCATCTTAATATTTGTAAAAAGATATTAAACAGACACCCATCTTAATATTTGTAATATCAGTGTAATTAACTAAGCTCTGGTTAGTGCAATAATTAAGCAGGGTGTCACATGGTTATCGCAAGAAAGCGTCAGGTAAGTTTGGTCGATACAAAATACTATCACTGTATTTCGCGCTGTGTACGCCGTGCATTTTTATGCGGCGTAGACAACTTTACTAATCAATCGTATGAACATCGCAGAGGGTGGGTTGAAAGCAAATTACTTGCCCTCGCTAACGTATTTTGTATCGATGTGTGCGCGTATGCAGTAATGAGTAATCACACCCACTTAGTACTCTATGTTGATGATAAAAAAGCCAAGCGACTAACCGATAAAGCCATTATTCAGCGGTGGCACAGGCTTTGTAAAGGCACTGTACTCACTAACAAATATCTGCAAGGTGAAGAGCTAAGTAAAATTGAATGGCTCTTTCTAAATGAAACAATCATTGAATACCGAGAACGCTTAGCTAATATCAGTTGGTTTATGCGCTTATTAAATGAAGACATTGCGCGCAGAGCTAATAAAGAAGATAACTGTACCGGCCGCTTTTGGGAAGGACGCTTTAAATCACAAGCCCTCTTAGATGAAGCCGCATTAATCGCCTGTATGGCATATGTTGACTTAAACCCAATAAGAGCAAAGGCAGCAACAACACCAGAAACATCAGAGCATACCAGCGTAAAAATACGCATTGAAAGTGCCACTGCAGGTAAGCAACCGAAGCAACTCCTGCGCTTTTCAGGTAAATCAAAAAAGCACATGGCAAAAGGATTACCCTTTGCGCTTAAATCTTACCTTGAACTAGTAGAATTAACCGGACGTTGTATACGCGAAGGTAAAGCAGGCTATATCGAAAGCAGCACTTTACCCCTGTTACAAAGAGTAAACATTACCCCCGAAAACTGGCTAAAACTCACCACGCAATTTAGTCGCGTATTTCATGGTGCAGTAGGTCGCCCAGCGTCACACGAAGGATACTGCGAACACCTAAACAGAAAGCGGCGCGCAAACGTTAGTAACTGCGAAAAACTACTGGCTTAAAGCGTTACTTCAAAAAGTTACCCGTTATTTCCCTTCACTGTGAAAGCACAGTATTTCGCATGCCTAAAAATGAATAAAAAGTAGGTAAAAACGATGTTATTTGAGCTAGCGGAAGCATTTTGAATATTTAGGACACTTTAAGCCAAACGATATTTATCTTAGTAAAAATTAAAGCGATTAATTATTAGAATGGGTGTCACATTAATTTTTTATTTGTCCTTACAATTTATTTAAGATATTTGTAGGGCTTTGTAAGCTACTGCTCTATTATCACTGCTGTACCCGAGGCGACAATAAACAACATGCCAGCTTTACCACCACCTGATATTTCACTGTAGTCTAGGTCTATACCTATTACAGCATTCGCACCAACAGAAACGGCTTCTTTTCTAAGCTCAGCTAGAGCTGTTTTACGTGCGTCTCTTAATGTGTTTTGTATGCTGTCACTCCTCCCACCAAAAGTATCACTAAAGCTTGCAAATATATCTTTGAAGATATTCATACCATAAACACATTCAGCTGTGATTACATCAATACGCTTGAAGATCTTTAAGTCAGGAGCAGTTTCAGTTGTGAGCAATACATCACTAGGATCTACTTTTTTAAACTTATTCGCGGTTGCAAGCTCTACTTTTTGCGTATCGAATTGCTGTTTTGTTTTACTGCCATTAAGACCGTACATTCGAGCTAAGTGAATATCTTTGGCTTTATCTATTGTGTTAGCTTCATGCTCTGAAACATGTGTTAAAAGACTCCCATAATGTAATACACCATAGCTGTCTATATTGTGGTGGGTTCTTATCCCAGCTAATCCGTACTCTTTGTCTAGAAATGATAGTGTGGGTAAGGATATTTCTATGCTATTACCATCTAAATCAACCAAATTTACATCATTAAAATCTTCTAGAAATGCATCACACTCTTTCATACCATGATTTTTATAGATATTAGATTGGCTGTACAACGTAGTTAAGTTGCATAAAAACTTACCTTCATGCCAAATAGTCGTGATTGCGTTGTAGCCATCTTTCTTTGAAGCATAATAAAGATTAGCCATATCATAAGACTCGCCAGTGATATTGTTAATTAGCTCACTATCTTTGAGGCTCCAATCGGGTTTAGTATTTGCTGGTGTAGATTTGTCATTTTTAGAGAAAAACATAACCGTCCTTAGTAGTTTTAGTATTATTAGAATTACAAAAGGCGCTAGCAAATTCAAGTCATTTAAGTTTTATTATCCATAGCCTTCTTATTGAACACAATTTTATGCCTAACTGAATCGCCCGAAATGATTGTAATAAAAGGAAGGGTATAATATGACCTTCTAAGGAGGATATATGAATACACAGCATAGAATTGATAACGATAAACTAGTATTTAAAGCGCTGGTATTAAAGCTTAATGAATCGCATAAATATAAAAACCCTAGCTACCAGTATTTAGTTAATCATTTAAATAACATAAACTTAAAAACTAGTTGGGGTAATACATGGACGCGTAAAAGCTTATTTAGATATTTACAAAGAAACGGGTTTTCGGGTGTATGGGGGCTTAGAAATAGCCTAGAACAATACAGCAAGCTAGCTAAATTTTTATAGGGTATTTTCCTACACCGTAGAAGGGGGATTCGCAACCAGTAAGCGCAAGCAATTAAAGAGTTGAATTTTAATTCCCGACTATAAAAAAGAGTAGAGTGGCTACACATTGGCTACACGCAATGCGTTAGGCTAAAACGGAAGTCTTATAATTAGAGGTAAGGTATTGATTTAAATGGTCGGTATGGAGAGATTCGAACTCTCGACCCCTGCCACCCCATGACAGTGCGCTACCAAGCTGCGCCACATACCGACTGAGGTTGCAATAGTACGTGTATTTTTTTAAAAATCAATAAGCATTTGTTTGTTTGGGTGTTTTTTGCGCAAGCAGGCTGAAAATAGTTTCCTTGCGCAATTAAAAGTAGTTAAGCATGGCGCTAGTCTTTATTTAACCACAGTTTGATCGTGTTATACATTTCGTCTCGTAGTATTGGTTGCGCAGTTTTGTTAGGGTGCAGGTTATCGTTTTGCATTAAGTCGTTTTGCCCAGCAACTTTAAGTACAAAAAAGTCCATAAGGTAAGCGTTTGTATTTTTACTTACTTGTGTAAAACTATCGGTAAACATTTTGCTGTAACGTGGCCCGTAATTAGGGGGAATATAAATTTCCATTAAAGCGCTGGTGGCATTGGCTGCTTGGCTTTTTTTGATTAATTCGGTTAAGTTAGCTTGTAGCTTACTCACCGGAAAACCACGTAAACCGTCGTTTGCGCCCAGCTCAATAAGTACATGAGTTGGTTGATACTGCGCTAGCAAGGCATCTACACGGCGCAGTGCGCCACCGGTTGTTTCGCCACTAATACTGGCATTAATAAGTTTGATATTACTTTGCTCAGCATCGTATTTATCTTGTAACAATTGTACCCAGCCTTGTTCTTGTTTAAGTCCGTAGGCTGCGCTTAAACTGTCACCAAGTATTAAAATGGTGTTATTAGCTGCTGCACTTAGTGGTTTGATAACTAAAAATAAAATGAATACAAAACGTAGGATTGAATGAGTCATATGTCAGCGCTTTCTCAATTAAATATAATTCAAGTAAATGGTTTGTCTAAAGTGGTATCTACCTTTGAAGGTGAGTTGCCCATCCTCAGCGACATCAGCTTTAATGTCAAGCATGGCGAATCTGTTGCAGTAGTGGGCACTTCTGGTTCTGGTAAATCTACGTTACTTAGTTTGTTAGCTGGGCTTGATACGGCGAGTGGCGGTGAAATATTTTTAGATGGCGAGCCGCTACATAATCTCGATGAAGAAGCGCGTGCTGGGCTGCGCGCCGCAAAAGTAGGCTTTGTATTTCAGTCGTTTATGTTAGTACAAAGTTTAACAGCGCTTGAAAACGTAATGCTACCCGCTGAACTTGCAGGGGAGCGCGACGCTAAACAGCAAGCACTTATTTTGCTAGAAAAGGTAGGTTTGGGTCATCGCATCGACCATTATCCGTCGCAACTCTCTGGTGGTGAGCAGCAACGTGTTGCAATTGCGCGGGCATTTATTGGCACGCCAAAAATACTGTTTGCCGATGAGCCTTCGGCAAATCTAGACAGTAAAAACGGTAAAATGATTGAGTCGTTATTATTTGATCTAAATTCGCAGCACGGTACTACGCTTATTTTAGTAACGCATGACGAAGCACTTGCACAAAAATGCCAGCATATTATTCAAATTGAAGGTGGCCGATTAGTAGAAAACTCAGCAGAGGAAATAGCAAATGTGGGCTAAGTTAGCGCTTAAGTTATTTTCGCGGGAGTTTCGCCGTGGTGAGCTTACGGTGATAAGTGCGGCTATAGCGCTTGCGGTACTTACCGTGCTTACTTTATCTATGGTTACCGAGCGTATTGCACAGAGCATTGCGCAAAAAAGTAGCGCCTTTATTGCCGCCGACCGAGTGCTTGGCAGTAATCACGTAATCGACACTTCTTATATAGCTAAAGCAGAGCAACAAAATTTAAAAACCGCACAAATGCTTTACTTCGACACCATGTTATTTGCCAACGATGAAATGCAATTTAGTTCGGTAAAAGCGGCTTCAAGTGGTTACCCGTTAAAGGGGCAACTTAAGGTTAAGTCGAGCCTAAATGGAGAAACCGAAGTTGCTAACGGCGGACCAACACTTGGCAATGTGTGGCTTAGCGAGTCGGTATTTTATAGTTTAAATATAGATATAGGCGATGTAGTAGAGCTAGGTGCTGCATTATTTAACGTTGAAAAAGTAATTGTAGAAGAGCCCGACGCGCCTTTTAATGTGTTTTCGAGTAGCCGCAGGGTGCTTATAAACATTAACGACGTGGAAAAAACAGAAGTAATACAACCGGGTAGCCGAGTGTTTTATCGTCAGCTTTATGCCGGCGATGAAAGCGATATAAATAGTTTTTACGATTGGCTAAAACCGCAGTTAAAAGAAAACCAGCAATGGTATGGCGTAAAAGATCGCCAATCGCCAATATCTAATAGTTTAAACCGTGCAGAAAGTTTTTTGTTGCTAGCAGGTTTGCTGGGCATTATTTTAGCCGCAGTGGCAATTGCGGTGTCTGCAAAGCGTTATTGTGAACGCCAATACGACCCAGTTGCTATGATGAAAACCTTAGGTGGTAGCCGGGCAATGATCCGCAAAATTTACCTTACACATTTATTAATGGTGTGTTTAATGGCGGTCACTGTGGGTTTATTAATTGGCTATGGTTTACAAGAAATTGCGACACATTATTTAGCAAAAAGCATGGGTACAACTTTGCCAATGGCGGGTTTTAAGCCGTGGTTAGTGGCAATTAGTACAGGTGTAATTTGTGCTGTGATGTTTTCTATCAAGCCCTTATTTGATTTATTTGATATTCCGCCATTGCGAGTGCTGCGTCGTAACTTAGGCGATAAACTAGCGGTTAGCCGGGTGCACTTAGCTATGAGTGCGTTTACCGTGTTTTTACTCATGTGGCTATTTAGCAATAATATAAAAATTACTCTGATTTTGTTTGCCTCAACCCTTACTTTAATTGGCGTGTTGTTTTTGGTGTCTAAAGTTATATTTGGTGGTGGCCGTAAATTGGGCTTAAAGCCGGGTAATAGTTGGTCGCTGGCAATTGCGTCAATTCAAAAGCGTGCAAATGTGAATGCAGTCCAGCTGATCAGCTTTTCCCTCGCTATTAAGCTATTACTATTTTTAGTGGTACTTAAAAACGACATGATAGCCGATTGGCAGTCGCAGTTACCAGACGATGCTCCCAATGCATTTTTAGTCAATATTACCCAAAACGAACTTGAGCCAATTAATACTTATTTGGCACAAAAAAACATTCAGGTATCGGAGTTTTATCCCACCATTCGTGGCCGGGTAAATGCGGTAAATGGCGAGCTGGTAGCGCGAGAAGTATCATTGCAAGACAACGAGAAAAAAGATGAAGAGGCACGCGCTGGTATTGGTCGCGAGCTAAATTTAACCTGGCTTGAAACGCCGCCAGCGCAAAACGAAATAGTGCAAGGGCAGTGGTTTAATGAAAACACATTAGCAGAGGCATCTATTGAGGAGTCTATGCTTGAGCGTTTAGATGTTGAACTTGGCGACACGTTAACGTTTTTAATTGGTGCGCAGTCGTTTGACGCTAAAATTACCAGTGTGCGTAAAGTAAACTGGGCCACCCTTAAGCCAAACTTTTTTATTATTTTAAGCCCTGATGTGCTCAAAGACTTTCCGGCAACGTATATTTCGTCGGTACGTATTGAGCCTGATCAAAAACGCGACTTTAGTCAATTGCTGCGCAGCTACCCAACGGTTACCGCCATAGATGTAGGTAACTTTGTTAAACAAATACAATCAACCATAGAGCAAGTGTCACTTGCAATTGGCTTTGTACTTACTATTGTGGTGTTGTGTGGTGCACTGGTATTAATATCGCAAGTGCAAGCAAGCTTAGGCGAGCGCATGCAAGAAATTGTAATACTGCGCACACTTGGTGCAAAAAGCCGGCTTATTAAAAACGCTACTTTATATGAGTTTTTATTGCTTGGTGGTTTGGCCGGCTTAGTTGCCGCTTTTTTTAGTGATATTGCACTATTAGTTGTACAGCAGCAGTTATTTGATCTGGCGGGTAAATTACATCCACATATTTGGATAATAGGACCGGTGGCAGGTGGAGTGTTTGTAGCGGGGTTAGGCTATTTTATGATTGCTCGCACACTTAAGCAAAACACCCAAGGGCTGGTGCGTGCGTTAGGTTAAGTTGCCAATATTTAAGCAAAAGGAAAACGCCCACTTAAGTGGGCGTTTTTGTTTTATTGTTACTGGTAATTTATACAGTGCTCTGGCATTATTAGCCTAATTAACGAATAACAATAATGAGAGTGCTTTTTGGCCATAATTTTAGGGATTGATCCAGGCTCACGCTTAACTGGCTACGGTGTTGTAGCGCATCAGGGGTCTAAATTCACTTATTTAGGCAGTGGTTGCATTAAATTAGCGGATCATGAGTTTCATATAAGACTTAAAATGATTTACCAAGGCATTACCCAGCTTATAGAGCAGTTTTCGCCAGAAACCTTCGCGATAGAAAAAGTGTTTATGGCGCACAATCCCGACTCAGCCTTAAAGCTAGGCCAAGCACGTGGTGCTGCTATTGTAGGCGCTGCAATGGCCGACTTACCAGTATTTGAATACTCAGCAAGGCAAATAAAACAAGCCGTAGTAGGCAATGGTGGCGCCGATAAAACTCAAGTACAGCATATGGTTAAAAACATTTTAAAACTACCTGGTACGCCACAAGCTGATGCCGCCGATGCACTGGCTATTGCTATTTGCCATGCGCACTCAGAACAAAATTTAATAAAACTAGCGGGTAGCGCAAGCAAAACCGTTAGAGGACGTTTAAGGAAATAACTATGATTGGTCGCTTAAATGGTATTTTAGTAGAAAAACAACCTCCCGAAATATTATTAGAGGTAAGTGGTGTTGGCTACGAAGTGCAAATGCCAATGACCTGCTTTTATGACTTACCTAAAGTTGGCGAAAATGCCATTGTTTATACTCATTTTGTAGTACGCGAAGATGCACAACTATTGTTTGGCTTTAACAACAAAGTAGAGCGTGCCTTATTTAGAGAGTTATTAAAGGCCAATGGCGTAGGGCCAAAGCTAGGTTTAGCTATTTTGTCGGGTATGTCGGCGCAGCAATTTGTAAGCTGTGTAAATAACGAAGACTCCACAAGCTTAGTTAAATTACCCGGTGTAGGTAAAAAAACCGCCGAGCGGCTAGTACTCGAAATGAAAGACAGATTAAAAAATTGGGGCAACGATTTATTCACCCCTTTCAGCGACAGTGCGGTTATTGAGCCGTTTAGCGACGCAACAATTGCTAATAATGCCGCCGATGATGCTGTGTCGGCTTTGGTGTCGCTAGGTTATAAATTGCCACAAGCGCAAAAAGCAGTAAAATCAGTAAGTAAACCCGATATGTCTACTGAGGTTCTTATTAAAGAATCTTTAAAATCAATGCTGTGAGTAACCTATGATCGAAGCTGATCGCTTAATTGACGCGACTGAAAAACCCAACGAAGACTCTATAGACCGTGCAATTAGGCCAAAACTACTCGCCGATTACCGTGGTCAACCGCATGTTAAACAGCAAATGGAAATTTTTATTGAAGCGGCCCGTAGCCGAGGCGAAGCACTCGATCACCTGCTTATTTTTGGCCCACCAGGTTTGGGTAAAACTACATTAGCTAATATTGTTGCCAACGAGCTGCAGGTAAATATAAAGGCAACCTCAGGGCCAGTGCTCGAAAAAGCCGGTGATTTAGCCGCATTGCTAACCAACCTTGAAGAAGGTGATGTATTATTTATTGATGAAATACACAGGTTAAGCCCACAAGTTGAAGAAATACTCTACCCAGCAATGGAAGACTACCAACTTGATATTATGATAGGTGAAGGCCCAGCAGCACGCTCGATAAAATTAGATTTACCCTCGTTTACGCTTATTGGCGCAACGACTCGCGCGGGTTCGTTAACCTCGCCACTGCGTGACCGCTTTGGTATTGTGCAGCGCTTAGAGTTTTATTCAGTAGAAGACTTATCGTACATAGTAGGGCGATCGGCGCATTTTCTTGATTTAGAAATGTGCGACGAGGGTGCA
The DNA here is from genome assembly GCF_040308885.1 of Pseudoalteromonas sp. 120-MNA-CIBAN-0494. Classification (NCBI taxonomy): domain Bacteria; kingdom Pseudomonadati; phylum Pseudomonadota; class Gammaproteobacteria; order Alteromonadales; family Pseudoalteromonadaceae; genus Pseudoalteromonas; species Pseudoalteromonas sp. 120-MNA-CIBAN-0494. The sequence goes on along the minus strand of NZ_JBEOOE010000029.1, from coordinate 6,736 downwards.
GTTGAAATTGCTAAACGCTCACGCGGTACCCCCCGTATTGCCAATAGATTACTACGCCGAGTGCGTGACTACACCCAAGTAAAGTCAGACGGTACGGTAAACGCCGAAGTGGCAGAGCTGGCACTTAATATGATAGATGTAGATAAAAGCGGTTTTGATTATATGGATCGTAAGTACTTACTCGCCATTATAGAAAAATTTATGGGCGGCCCAGTTGGGCTCGACAATATAGCTGCAGCTATTGGCGAGGAAAAAGAGACTATTGAAGATGTAATAGAACCCTTTTTAATTCAACAGGGCTTTATTCAGCGTACACCCCGTGGACGAATAGTGTCAGACAACGCATATCATCACTTTGGTTTACTACCAAAGCAAGACTAATAAAAAGCTTTACCCAATTTAAAAAGCCATTGCGATTAATTAATTGCAATGGCTTTTTAGTTTATGCTTAGCCGTGTTTTATGTTGCTTTGCGCTGCCGTTATATTCATTCTATAGGCATGTTATTGGCGCTATACTTGGTGAGTTTTAATGTGGTTGGTATGCGTACTTAAATTTAGCAATAATTCACGATGCGTTAAGTCAATCAAGGTTATTGTGCCTGCGTTATATTGCTGGTGTTAACTAATAGGTGGCTTGCTGTGGCGCACTAGCTTAGGCTTTATGCAATTGTTATAAACGCTAAAGTTGTGATGCTAACTTAATACCTAGGTATTCATGTTATGAAGATTATTTATGGGCAAAAAAAAGCCCGCAAATAATGCGGGCAAACAACAAGTTGAAGGAAGTAATCTTGGGAACTCTATTTTACTTACCTAGGTTTTATCCTAAAAAAGTAAAACAATGTAATACGATGAAATGTCATATTACGAAGAACTGGGTACAATGAAAACTTTCATTTAATGCGTTAGTTCAGTATGAGGTAATAATACCGAAGAGTTGTTTTTTGTTCAAACTAGAAAATTTATAATTTCAGATAAAAAAAACTAATCTGAATGCTTTTTATGAATGTTCAATTATTGCACGTTAATTAATCGTTAACATTATAACTTTATGAAATTATTTGCTTATATTGTATTTTGCAGTAAATTTCGGTATTAGTTTTACTATTACGTTAAAGTAAACCTTAGGTTGTTTTGCGTGCTTATGCTTATATTTTGAATAAACAGCTAATTTAACTGAGTGTTACCTTTATAATAGCGCATTAATAAACACTAATATTAATTACGCAATTATAATAAACGGGTTATTTTACGGTTTAATAAAAATAAAAGAATTTTTTAACGTTTTTTGTTGTCTATTCATAGCAAGATCGTTGTAAGCGGGAAATACACTATATACACTAGCTACAATTTTAGACGCTTACCCTTTGTAGTTCTGGTGTAAGGTCATATTATCCAAATAAATCAATTTGATGTGTTTTTAATTTTTTAGGAGTTTAACGTGGGATCAGGGCTTAATTTTTTAGATCTAATTCTAGAAGCAAGTTTGCTTGTGCAACTAGTGATGCTAGCGTTAGTAGCGATGTCGGTAATGTCGTGGGCTATTATTTTTCAGCGTAAAAAAGCAATCTCAGACGCTTTAAGCAATGCCAAAAAGTTCGAACAAAAGTTTTGGTCTGGAATTGATTTAAGTAAGCTGTATAGCGAAATTTCATCACGTAGTGGGCAATCAAAAGGTATAGAAGCATTATTTACCGCTGGCTTTAAAGAGTTTGCACGTCATAAAAAAAATACATTTCAAAGTGCTGGCATTGTTATGGAAGGCACACATCGCTCCATGCGCGTGGCGCTTTCGCGTGAGGTAGAAAAATTAGAATCAAGTTTGTCATTTTTAGCAACCGTGGGCTCAATTAGTCCATATATAGGCTTGTTTGGTACAGTATGGGGCATAATGAATGCCTTTATTGCACTGGGCGAAGTTAAGCAAGCTACGCTACAAATGGTAGCACCAGGTATTGCTGAAGCGTTGATTGCTACTGCAATGGGTTTATTTGCAGCTATTCCAGCTGTTATTGCTTATAACCGTTTTGCTAATAAAGTTGAAAAATTAGAAACGCATTACATTAACTTTATGGAAGAGTTTGCTAATATCCTACACCGTCAAGCAGCTACTCAAATAGAGGCCCAAGCGAATGTATCAGCGTAAAAAGCGCCGTCCGGTCGCAGAAATTAATGTAGTGCCTTACATTGATGTAATGTTGGTACTACTAATTATATTTATGGCTACAGCACCACTCATTACTCACGGTGTTAAAGTTGACTTACCAAAAATGGAAGAGTCAGACTTAGTTGATACTAAAGATACGCCACCTATTATTGCCTCTATAGATGCTGATGGCCGATACTATGTAAGCGTAGGCACCGACCCTGAAGAGCCAATGGAAGCGCTAGATGTAGCTGCCGTAATTAAGTTACAGCTGATGAAAAATCCAGATGTACCTGTAATGATAAAAGGCTCGGGCAAAGTGTCATATCAAGAAGTATTACTATTAATGGACTTTTTAAAAAGAGCAGGCGTGCCATCGGTAGGGTTAATGACAGAATCCTTTGAGGGGACGAAGTAGCCTTATGCAAACACCATTAATTAAATCAGTACTTTTACATGTGGCATTAGGTGGGTTTTTGTATGCCACCGCAAATATTCATCCGCCAGCGCCTAAGGTAATGGAAGTTACACTTAATTCGGCTATTCCCGATGTAGATAAAGCGGTGTCTGCGGTAACGGTTGATCAAAAACAGGTTGAGCAAAAAATTGCGCAACTTAGAAAAAAAGAAGACGATCAAAAGCGAGCTGAAGATAAACGTATTCGCGATTTAGAGCGCAGAGCTAGTAATGCGCGCAAAGAGCGAGAATCAGAAGCACGACAAATTAAAAAGTTAGAGCAACAGCGTAAAGCCAAAGAGAAAGAAACGGCAGAGGCGCAAGCGCAAGCTAAAAAAGCACGTGCCATAGAGCAGCAAGAGCGTGCTAAAGCTAAGCAAGCCGAAAAGCAAAAGCAAGAGTCTGAAAACGCTGCAAAGGCTGCCGCTGATAAACGCAAAGCTGAGGAAGATGCGCTTAAAAAAGCACAAGCTGAACGCAAAAAACGCGAAGCAGAAGCCGAACGTAAGCGTGAGCAAGCAATGCAAGAGCAAATGTTACAAGAGCAACTTGCTAAAGAGCAGGCTGCCCGCAGTAAAATACGCCAACAACAAGTAGTGAGTGAAGTAGATAAGTACCGTGCATTAATAATGGCGCGTATACAGCAAAACTTACTTATTGACGAAAAAATGAAAAATCAGCAGTGCCGAGTTAACATTCGTTTAGGCTTTAATGGCTTAGTAACGCAAGTGACTTCATTAGGCGGCGATAGATTAGTGTGTGAAGCTGCATTAAGAGCGGTGCGTATGGCCGACACATTACCGGTATCAAAAGATAAAGACGTATTCGACCAACTTAAGAATATAAATTTAACAATCAAGCCAGAATTTTAAAGGAATGATATGTTCAACAAAGTAAAAGTAGCCTGTTTAATTTTATTATTGGGTTTTCAGGGCGTTGCAAATGCAGCCCTGGAAATTGTAATAACAGAGGGTATAGATGGCGCACGACCAATTGCTATTGTGCCATTTAAGTATCAAGGTATTGGCCCTATTCCACAAAAGATCAGCGAAGTTATTGCTGCAGATTTAATGCGCAGTGGTAAATTTAAGCCTGTAGATGTAGCACAAATGCCGCAACAGCCAAGTAAAGATAGTGATATTAACTATGCTTCTTGGGTAAACAAAGGAGTAGAGGCGATATTAGTTGGCGAAGTTGAGCAGCAATCTAATGGCCGCTACTTGGTGCGTTATGAACTGGTTGATGTTATTCGTGGGCAAATTACCGGTGGTCAAACGCAAATGATGACTAACGGTAAATTAATTAAAAACCAAGACCATATTTTAGAAGCACGTGAAAGTATTATTAGCGACACCGGCTTTCGTCGTTATTCACACCGTATAAGTGATGTGATTTACGAAAAGTTAACCGGTGAAAAAGGCGCATTTTTAACTAAAATAGCCTATGTTATAGTACGTGATAATGACGACAGACCTTATCAACTGGTAGTTTCTGATTACGATGGTTTTAATGAGCAAGTATTACTGCGCTCTAAAGAGCCGTTAATGTCGCCAGCATGGTCGCCCGATGGCACTAAGTTAGCCTATGTAACGTTTGAAAATCGTCAGAGCCAAATTTACATTCAAGACCTATACTCAGGTAAACGTGAATTGGTTACTAGTTACCCTGGTATTAACGGTGCACCGCAGTTTTCGCCCGATGGTAAAAAGTTACTATTAGTACTTTCAAAAGATAAAACCGGTGCAACCGAAGTTTATTTACTAGACTTAGTAACACGCAAAGAAACGCGTCTTACTCGTCATCGCAGTATAGATACAGAGCCATCGTGGCATCCTAATGGCCAAGATATTGTATTTACATCTGAAAGGGGTGGTAATGCCCAGATTTATAAGTTAAATTTAAAAACTGGCAGAACACAAAGATTAAGCTTTGACGGTGATATGAACCTAGCAGGTTCAATAACACCCGATGGCAAAGAATTAGTGATGGTTAACCGTACCAACGGGCAGTACCATCTTGCTAAAAAAGAGCTGGCTACAGGTGCGTTTCAAGTATTAACACGAACTCGCCTTGATGAATCACCGAGTATAGCGCCAAATGGCTCGATGATTATATATAGCACGCTTCATAATAATAAACAGGTACTTGCGCTGGTATCGATGGACGGTCGCTTTAAAGCACGGTTACCTGTGCTAGACGGACAAGTAAAGGCACCAGCTTGGTCGCCATATTTACAGTAATAATTGCTGGTTTACTCAAAATAGGAATCTACTCAATGCAACTTAATAAAATACTTAAAGGCCTGCTAATTGCTGTGCCAGTAATGGCTTTAGCAGCTTGTAGCTCATCTTCAGATATAGATGAAGGCGCAGCTAACCAATCAAATCAAGGTATGGTTGAGCAATCAACAAATACTGACACAGTTGAAGTAGCGACAATTTCGCCAGAGCAACGTGCAGAAGAGCAACTTCGTCAAAAATACGAAGCACTTCGTCAAGAGCAAGTAATTTACTTTGATTTTGATAAAGCGACAGTTGAAGGCAAGTACGCTGATTTATTACGCGCACACGCTGAGTTTTTAGTTCAAAACTCATCTGTTAAAGTACTTATTGAAGGCCACGCAGATGAGCGCGGTACGCCAGAGTACAATATTGCGCTAGGTGAGCACCGTGGCCAAGCAGTTGAAAAATACCTACAAAGCTTAGGTGTTTCTGCAAGCCAAATGTCAGTGGTAAGCTACGGTGAAGAGAAACCTATGGTTAAATCTCGCACTGAATCAGCTTTCGCTAAAAACCGCCGTGCGGTACTAGTTTACTAAGATAAGAGATATTATGAAGCCGAAAATTATTTTGGCAGCCATGATATTGAGCGGGAGCACCCAGTTAATGGCTGCTCCCGCTCCTGTTTCAGAAGCTGCAAGTTCACAATCGAGTATTGAAAAGCGTTTAGCGTCGTTAGAGAGCATGATGCAGCAACGTAACTTTTTACAAGTTGAGTTACAGCAACAGCTTAATTTATTGCAAGATGAAGTAAGCCAAATTCGTGGTGTAACCGAAGAGCAAAGTTATAAGTTAGAAAAAGTGCTGCAGCGTCAGCGCGAGCTTTATCAAGAAATTGAAAACCGCGTAAGCCAAGCTTATAGTCAAGCGGCTGCCACAGCGCCTGGAGTTGATCACACGCAAGCTAGCGATACTCAGACATACAGTGCCGATTTATCTGAAAACGAAGCATACGAGCGTGCTGTTGCGTTAATAATGAAAGATAAACGCTATGATCAGGCGATCCCAGAGTTTCAAACTTTTTTAACTACCTACCCAAATTCTGTGTATGCATCAAATGCACATTATTGGCTTGGGCAGCTGCTCACGATAAAAAATAACCCAGCTAAAGCAACGGAGCATTTTAAAGTGGTGGTTAATGAATTTCCAAATTCAAATAAGCGCCCAGATGCCATGTTAAAGTTAGGTACTTTGCTACAAGAGCAAAATTTAGCAGCCGAAGCGCAAAAAATACTGAACGATTTAATTAATCAGTATCCAAGTACCACTGCTGCAAAATTGGCCACAAAGCGCTTATAAAATTAATACAAGAGACTTGATTAGGCTGCTTTTTGTCATAAGCGGTCTAAAATTGTTCAGCTAAGCATAAAAACTTAAAAAAAGAGACAATTTCGGTTGCACTCATTTTATAAATAAGTATTATAAGCGCCCGCAGCAAACGAATGGTTACCCCACTCGAAATGCGACAAAAATAGAGCGGGTCATTAGCTCAGTTGGTAGAGCAGTTGACTTTTAATCAATTGGTCGATGGTTCAAATCCATCATGACCCACCATTATATTTATAGTAATAATGGTCTATTATCGGCGGATTTACGTAAGCTTAATTAATTATTAAATTAAGTACCCAGAGCGGGGCATTAGCTCAGTTGGTAGAGCAGTTGACTTTTAATCAATTGGTCGATGGTTCAAATCCATCATGCCCCACCATTCTTTATATTTAAGAATGGCTGGAATCGGCGGATTTACGTAAGCTTAATTAAATTAAGTGCATAGAGCGGGGCATTAGCTCAGTTGGTAGAGCAGTTGACTTTTAATCAATTGGTCGATGGTTCAAATCCATCATGCCCCACCAT
>NZ_JBEOOE010000028.1:0-45229 GCF_040308885.1 Pseudoalteromonas sp. 120-MNA-CIBAN-0494 | reverse complement strand
GGAGTGGTAGTTCAGTTGGTTAGAATACCGGCCTGTCACGCCGGGGGTCGCGGGTTCGAGTCCCGTCCACTCCGCCATTTGATATCAGTAACAAAATTAGTAAGTGCATTACCCCATGCACATACCACTGCGGAGTGGTAGTTCAGTTGGTTAGAATACCGGCCTGTCACGCCGGGGGTCGCGGGTTCGAGTCCCGTCCACTCCGCCATTTGATATCAGTAACAAAATTAGTAAGTGCATTACCCCATGCACATACCACTGCGGAGTGGTAGTTCAGTTGGTTAGAATACCGGCCTGTCACGCCGGGGGTCGCGGGTTCGAGTCCCGTCCACTCCGCCACTTGTTATTTCCTCAATAACAAGTTGAATACAATCAAAATCATAAATTACATTTCTTAGCACATAAAAATGCAGGCATAAATTAATCAGTGCAAACTTATTCAGCTTTTAAATACTGCTCTAAAAATTTCAAGTAAGCGTTTGATGCCGTGATCCGATTTTCTTTTTTGCTAAAACCATGACCTTCATCGTCAAACAATACATACTCAACTGGTACGCCATTGGCTTTAACTGCAGCGACAAGCTCATCACTTTCAACTTGTAACACGCGCGGATCGTTAGCGCCTTGAATAACCATAAGTGGCTTGATGATGTTTCTAGCGTGGAATAACGGTGAAATGGCGCGGTGACGATCACCGTCTGTTGCCGGATCGCCCATTTCATCGTACAGCGACTTTTTAAAGCTCTCCCACCAAGGTGGAATAGAATTAAGTGTACGTACCCAGTTGGTTACTCCAAAAATATTAATCCCAACTTTAAACTCTTCGGGTTCAAAGGCAAAGGCTGCCGCGGTCATAAAGCCGCCATAGCTACCACCCATAATGCCAATTTTATCGGTATCGACCCACTCTAAGCTCTGTAAATGTTTTTTGCCGTATACAATATCTTGTAGGTCATCGGTGCCGTGCTTTTTATCATCTAAATGAAAAAAGGTTTTACCATAGCCCGAGCTGCCTCGATTATTAACTGCAAAAATGGCGTAACCATGATTTACCAAATGCTGTTGCATCGCACTATAACCGGTACGGCTTTGTCCGCCTGGCCCACCGTGCACCCAAATTAACGCAGGCACTTTGTTGGTGCTACTCGCTTGCTTGGGTTTATATAAAACACCTGGTATTTCTAAACCATCAAAGCTCTTAAAGCGTACTATAGTGCTTTGCACTAAATCGTTTTGATTAATTTTTTTACTGAGGGTATTAGTTAATTGCTGCGTGTTATTACTGCCTACTTGCCATACAAATAAATTACTAGGTGCAGTGTCTGAATTTAAATAAAAGGCCATGTTTTGCTCATCAGCTGAAAAGCTCACACCCCGTAAATTACCTGCCGGTAGCTTAGGCATGGCAATTTCTTTATTCGTTTGCGTATCGATCACGGTTACTTTAGTGCTGGCATCGGCGTTCACACCACTCACCTGGTAGCGCCCCGACGTTGAAAAATAAATAAAGCTTACGTCCCAGTCATCGGCTAAAGCTGGGCTGTGCTCGCCAGAAGCTAGGTCATAACGCCACATCTGCGAAAACTCGCCTTTAGCGTCTGTAGAGTAGTATAAGTATTTGTTATCGTCAGAGAAGGTTTCAGGGCTGTATTGAGCAGGTGTATGGTGTTTTGAAATTAACTGTGGCTTTAGTGTTTTAGTATAAGTATCTAAAATAAAGGTATCGCTGTCTTTGTTGCTATTACTTTTAGACAGCGCAATAAAACGACCATTTGGGCTTATTGCACCTACATTTAGTCCTAAAGTATTTTGATAAACCGGCGTCACTTTATAGGTTTTACTATTAACGCGATATAAATCCATAAACTTAGCATCACGCTGATTGCTGGTAATAAAAAATTGGCTGGCATTTTTAGTGAAGCCGGCAAAACTAGCGCGGGTTTCATCCCCAGGGGTTAAGTCTTTTACTGTGCCGTCAGTTTCGCGTACATAAATATGAAAGCGTTCGTTACCGCCCGTGTCTTTGGTAAACAACACTCGCTCATCATTTGGAAAATAGCGGATAGGGTAGGTACTGTCGGTAAAATCGGTTAAGCGAGTTTTGCCGCCTGTTTGGACATTAACCTCATATAGGCTGTAAATGCCACTTTCATCACTACTGACTAAAATTTTATCGCCATGGGGTGAAAAGCTACTCCCCATAATTGAGGTGGTATCAAAAAATGTTTCAGCTGAGTAGGTGCTCAGTTCTTTTACATGCGCTTTAGAGCTGGTTAGCGGGGCTGTATATGAGGATGAGTTGGTTGATTCACTGCAACCAGAGAGCGCTAGGGTAACTGCGCATGTAATTATTGTAAGTTTAATAATTTGCTTCATTGTTACGTTCCTTTACTGTTGTTTTTATAACCCGAATTTAGGTTAAAGTATTTATAGCAGTTTTACCTGAACAGTTTTTAAACGCAATAAGTAGCTGGTTTTATGTACAACAAAAGTGTATCAAAATCTTACACATAAAAAAGCCAGCACATAATGTGCTGGCTTTTATAACTTAAAAGTAGATGCTGGGCTTATTTAGCGGCATCAGTTTTTTTAGGTTTATTATTACGAGCTGCTTTACCAGCGAGTAAATCAGCAGGATCAAAGTCGTCAACGTTTATAACGTCTAAACGAGCTTGTTCTACAGCTGCTAACTTGTCAGCTTCTGCTTGGCTTAAAATACCAGCCTCAAGACCCATTCGCGCTACTTTATCAAGCTGAAAGAATGGCAGTTTAAGGCCTTTTTCTTTACATACACGGTCAAATAATGGCTCAACTTCAAGTACGTCTTTAAGCGTTTGCTCTTGACGGCCTACAAGGTTAAGCGGCTCATTTGTTAAATACACATAGCTTGCCAAACGATTACGCGTTTCGCTAGGTACTTGTAGTATTTGCGCTAATTTGTGTTCAAGTTGGTCGGTAGGTTTACGAACCGGACGGCCAAACGGGAATAACAATACTTTTAATACGCCACGCAGTGGAGCAGAAGGCATGTTATTAATTAAATCAGCAAGTGCGCGTTGACAATGATACAGGTGATCTTGACAGCTCCACTGTACTAACGGGAAGTCTTCTTTTTTACGGCCTTCGTCGTTATAACGTTTAAGCGTTGCAGACACTAAGTATAGGTAGCTTAGTAAGTCACCTAAGCGAGCAGAAATACGCTCTTTACGTTTTAGTGAGCCACCAAATACTGCCATGCTAATGTCAGACATAAGTGCAAGTGATGCACTAAAGCGCGACGCTATACGGTAAAACTCAGCGGTTTCGTCTTTGTACGGCACACTTGTAAAACGAGCACCCGTTAACGCGAGCCATTTAGTGCGCACAAGGTTAGACATGGTAAAGCCAATGTGACCCATTAATGCTTTATCAAATACGTTTAGCGCTTCTTCACGGTCTTCAATTTCGCACGCACCTAGTTCGGTAAGTACAAACGGGTGACAGCGAATTGCACCTTGACCATAAATAATCATATTACGGGTCAAAATGTTGGCACCTTCAACGGTAATCGCAATAGGTGCACCTTGATAACCACGGCCTAAATAGTTATTTGGCCCAAGCATGATGCCCTTACCGCCAAGTACGTCCATGGCGTGCAGGGTAGAGTCACGCATTTGTTCTGTAAGGTGGTATTTAATAATAGCCGAAACAACCGAAGGTTTTTCGCCTAAATCTACCGCACCGGTAGACATGCTTACTGCAGCATCAGAGCTATATGCATAACCAGCAAGTTTTGCTAACGACTCTTCAACGCCTTCCATTTTACCAATAGGTAAGCGGAACTGGCGACGAATACGGCTGTAGGCACCGGTTGCAACAGCAATCATTTTAATGCCACCGGCTGAGTTTGACGGCAATGTAATTGCACGGCCAACCGATAAACACTCAACCAGCATACGCCAGCCTTGGCCTGCCATATCTGGCCCACCAATAATGTAATCAAGCGGTACGAATATATCTTTACCCTGCGTAGGACCATTTTGAAACGGCACATTAAGCGGGAAGTGGCGACGACCAATTTCAACCCCTGGAGTATCGGTTGGAATAAGTGCACAGGTAATGCCAGGCTCTTTATTATCACCAATTAAACCATCAGGATCTTGTAATTTAAATGCAAGCCCTAGTACCGTAGCCACAGGTGCAAGCGTAATATAACGCTTGTTCCATGTAAGGCTAACACCTACAACTTCTTCACCTTTCCATTGTCCTTTACATACTACACCGTAGTCTGGAATTGAGCTTGCATCAGAACCTGCTTCTGGCGAGGTTAATGCAAAACATGGAATTTCTTGGCCACTGGCAAGGCGCGGTAAGTAATGGTCTTTTTGCTCTTTTGTTCCATAGTGCTGGAGTAATTCACCAGGACCTAATGAGTTTGGTACGCCAACAATTGACGAAAGTAAGGTTGATTTACTGGTTAGCTTTTGTAGTACGCACGACTGTGCAAATGCTGAGAACTGTAAACCGCCATATTCTTTTTTGATGATCATGGCAAAAAATTTGTTATCTTTTAGATATTGCCATACATCTTGAGGAAGATCGGTAAGTTCGTGTGTTGCTTCCCAGTCATCGAGCATACTACACACTACTTCAACAGGGCCATCGATAAAGGCTTGTTCTTCAATAGTTAGCTTAGGCACTGGATATTGGTGTAACTTTTTCCAATCTGGGTTACCACAAAATAAATCAGCTTCCCACCATGTTGTACCGGCATCAATGGCTGACTTTTCAGTATCAGACATGCTAGGCGTTACTTTTTTAAACATAGTAAAAAGAGGCTTAACAATATATTGCTGGCGAATACCAGTAACAGAGAGAGGCACCGCTATAATTAAAAATATTATCCAACTAATTAAACCAAAAGCACCCGCAAAGGTACCAATTAATAATGTTGCAATAGAAACACCAAGTGCGGTGTTCCAACTTGCTCTGTGGTAAACCGCTGCGCTGAGCAGTGCGATTAAACCGAGTGTAAATATGAGTGTCATTGCTAATTCCTTATTAGAGGTCAGACCACCTTAGTTAGAGTAGCGTTAGTAACGCTAAGTTTCAAGTACCTTACGTAGTTAAATTTTAATCGAAATAACCGTAAAAAAGCAGCTCATTTAATAGAGTCAGCGTTAATAAAGTAAGTTACAGCTTTAGTCTATGCATTCATAGCGACAAAAAAAATTTAATCTAATAGTAAAATGTTATTTTTTAAGTAAATATAGACGCCCGTACACACAACTAAATAGTGTACGCTTAATATAAAAATATAACGTTATTTATTAATACGTGGTTTAAAGGTTATTTATTTTATGTGTGAATTGCTTGGCATGTCGGCGAATGTGCCTACAGATATTTGTTTTAGTTTTTCGGGGCTGCTGGAGCGCGGCGGTAATACTGGGCCACATAGAGATGGGTGGGGTATTACATTTTACGAAGGCAAAGGCTGCAGAACCTTTAAAGATCCGCAGCCGAGCTACCAGTCAGAAATAGCGAAGTTAGTTAAAGCATACCCGATTAAAAGTGTGTCCGTTATTAGCCATATTCGCCAAGGTAACCGCGGTAAAGTATGCCTTGAAAACACGCACCCGTTTACGCGTGAACTGTGGGGGCGCGAAATTACTTATGCGCATAACGGCCAGTTATCTAATTACCATGATTTAAAGCCTGATCATTACCGACCTGTTGGCGATACTGACAGCGAGTTGGCTTTTTGCTGGCTGCTGGATCAAATACGCACTAAGTACCCAAATAAGCCAGAGGATATGGCATCGGTATTTCGTTATGCAGCAACGCTTTCGCATACACTGCGTGAAAAGGGCGTTTTTAATATGCTGCTGACCGATGGCGTATTTGTTTTAGCTTACTGTACCAATAACTTACATTACATAACTCGCCGTGCGCCCTTTGGAAAAGCGACCTTGATTGATGCTGACATGGTGGTCGATTTTAACGAAGAAACCACGCCCAACGATATTGTTAGTGTTATAGCAACAAAACCACTGACTAACGACGAGCGCTGGAAAAAAATGCAGCCGGGTGAGTTTGTATTATTTAAGATGGGTGAATTGATTTAAGCTTGTTTTTTGCCTTTAGCGCTTAGTTGAGAGCGCTAAAAATTATTGTAGTAAAGTAGACGCGGGCTTTTATATTGAGCTGACCCAGTACATTATTTATTATCGGAATTATATTATGACTCCTAAAAAACGCCGTATTCTACAAGCTGTGTTGTATGAATTATTTGCCATTGCTTTTGTTGGCCCTATTATAAGTTTTATGTTTGATAAATCAGCAACTTCAGCGATAGGCCTCGCTTTTGTATTATCCAGCGTAGCACTTAGCTGGAACTATGTATTTAATGCGTTATTTGAGCGCTGGGAGTCTCAGCAAACAATAAAAGGTCGCTCATTCAATCGTCGCTTATTACACGGAATTGGCTTTGAAGGTGGCCTTGTTTTAATTTTAGTGCCGGTTATGGCGCTGTGGTTGAAAATTTCAGTGCTTAGTGCGTTTATAGCGAACCTTGGATTTTTTATATTCTTTTTTGTTTATGCAATTGTTTTTACATGGGCGTTCGATCGAGTTCTTGGCTTGCCAGCTTCTGCGCAGCAGCAAAGTGAAGCATAATAAAGCTTAACTTTTAGATTTAATCGCGAAAAAAACGTATAAAAAAAGCGCGATTTGCATCGCGCTTTATATAAACTAATAGTAATAAAGATATAAACTAATAGTAATAAAGCCATTTGTAGCTAAAAATAATTGCTTACTCTGGGCTTGTTACTTTTTTAATATCAGCAGGTGGGGCAATGACAGGTGTTGTCACGGTAAATGAGTTTATTTGCACTTCAAATTGTTCCATTCCTTTTTCACCTTTCCACATACGCACTAACATGTAATCCATTTCTGGTGCAAACCAAGCAAGTGCTTGGCGTTTGTCATTATCGTATAAGCGTTTTACTTTAATTGCTTCTACGTTGCCGATAGGTAATGAAATCATCTCTGTTGCAACAACTTCAAAATTGTAGTCGCGGCGATTACCTTTTTTATCGATTAACGGGAATGAAAAACTGGTTTCGCCTTTTTTCAAACCTTCGCGCACTTGTACCTGATACGAAATAGCATCTTGAAAGTCATCAGTCCATTCGCACTCAAGCGGGTATTCGCTGCGGCTACTGTTAACGACTTTTTTTTGTGCGTCAAAATCAATGTTGTAATCTTTATCAGGACCAGTGCCGGTACGGATCATTGAATAATGATGCGGGCTCACTTTGCCATCTTTAAAGGTAAATTTAGAGGTTTCCTGGCGTGAGTCAGAAAAAATCATCCACTCAATATTGCTGTGATAGGTTAACTCGTAGTTATCGTCACTTATCTTTTTGAGTTCACGCACGGCTTCACCATGATTTTTACCTTTGCGTAAAATATCATACTTAGCTTCGTACTGTGTCAATTCGCCGGCAATAAGGCTAGTTGGAAGTAAAGTGCCCACACATAATAGCAGGGCACTTATTTTTTTATTGTGGGTACTGCGCGCCGTGTGCAGGAAGTTTTGTTTCGTCAAGAACTGCATAATCTGCTTCCATAGTTAGTCTGTGTTCACTGAACCACTTGACCACCAAAGGATAAATTATATGCTCTTGTTCGTGCACGCGTTTTGCTAATGTGTCTGCTGTATCATCCTTGAGTACAGGTACTTTTGCCTGAAGTATAACCGGACCTCCGTCTAGCTCTTCAGTTACAAAATGAACACTTACGCCATGAACATCATCATTTGCATCAATTGCTCTTTGGTGGGTATTCAGCCCCTGGTACTTAGGCAACAAAGATGGATGAATGTTCAACATTTTTCCAATATATTTTTGCACCAAGTTAGGAGTAAGAATACGCATAAACCCAGCTAATACAACTAGATTCGGTATAAAAGAGTCAATGATGCTCATTAACTGTGTATCGTAGGCCTCGCGTGAGTCAAAATCTTTATGACTCAGCACTTGTGTAGCAATGCCAGCTTGCTTAGCACGTTCAAGGCCATAAGCGTCTGCTTTGTTACTAATAACAGCCGCTATTTGCGCATTTATCTCGCCACTTTCACAGGCATCAATAATGGCTTGTAAATTAGAGCCACCGCCTGAAATTAAAACTACAAGACGAGTGGGTGCCATTACTTAGCGCCACCTACAATTTCAACTTGCTCTTCGCCAGGCGCTGCGTCTTGAATTTCACCAAGGTGCCATGCGTTTTCGCCCAAGTCTTTTAGCATGCTTAAACTTTGCTCAAGTTTGTCGGCTGGAACAACTAATACCATGCCTACACCACAGTTAAATGTGCGG
The DNA here is from genome assembly GCF_040308885.1 of Pseudoalteromonas sp. 120-MNA-CIBAN-0494. Lineage (NCBI taxonomy): Bacteria > Pseudomonadati > Pseudomonadota > Gammaproteobacteria > Alteromonadales > Pseudoalteromonadaceae > Pseudoalteromonas > Pseudoalteromonas sp. 120-MNA-CIBAN-0494. Next base: position 36,872 of record NZ_JBEOOE010000028.1, on the reverse strand, counting down.
TACATTTCATGCGTAGTAATGTTACCGTTTTCTTGTAACCAGTTAAAAATAGGTGGCCACTGCCAGCTATCGCCTTTTACTACTGCTTTTGCAGAGGCAGGTAATACGCGTGGGATATTTTCCCAAAAGCCGCCACCGGTAATGTGCGAAAGCGCGTGTACGTCAACGTGCTTGAATAACTCAAGCAGTGGTTTAACGTAAATGCGAGTAGGTTCAAGCAATGTTTCGCCTAATGTTTTGCCTTCAAAATCAGCGCTTGTATCTGCGTTAGATACTTCAAGTACTTTGCGAATTAGCGAGAAACCATTTGAATGCGGACCACTTGAAGCAAGGGCAATAAGTTGATCGCCCGCGGCTACTTTAGTGCCATCAATAATTTTTGATTTTTCTACAACACCGGTACAAAAACCAGCCATGTCGTAGTCTTCGCCGTCGTACATACCAGGCATTTCTGCGGTTTCGCCACCAATAAGGGCACAGCCAGAAATTTCACAGCCTTTACCAATGCCGGTTACTACGTCTGCGGCAGTGTCTACGTCTAGCTTACCTGTTGCATAGTAATCTAGGAAAAACAGCGGTTCAGCACCTTGAACAATTAAATCGTTTACACACATAGCGACCAAGTCGATACCGACAGTGTCGTGCTTTTTAAGATCGATAGCTAAACGTAACTTAGTACCCACACCATCAGTGCCGGCAACTAATACTGGTTGCTTATAACCTGCTGGAATTTCGCAAAGTGCGCCAAAACCACCAATACCGCCCATTACTTCAGGACGACGAGTTTTTTTAACCACACCTTTAATACGCTCAACAAGTGCATTACCAGCGTCGATATCTACGCCCGCGTCTTTATAGCTTAGAGACTGTTTTTGTTCGCTCACAGGTTTTCCTCAAAATAGTTGTTTTGGGTTGCTTAGAAACGCGCGTATTTTACAACAATTGCGTAACCGCGGCTAGCGTAAATATAGTATTGAAATAATTAACAGGACACTTGTCCGCTAATTGCTGGCTAAATAAACAAAAAAACGCCCGTAGGCGTTTTTTATTGTTTGCTGATGTTGCCGTTAACGCTATGCTTTAGCAGTTAAAATAGCACGTAGTGGTGCTGGGTAACCTTCAATGGTTTTACTGGTGTCGTTTGGATCTAAAAAGTCGACTAACGATTCGTTTTCCATCCAAGCTGTTTTGCGTTGCTCATCTAGTGTAGTAATTGCGCAGTCTTTAATTTGTACGTTTTTAAAGCCCACGCGCTCCATCCACAGTTTTAATGCCGCAGTGCTTGGAATAAACCATACATTACGCATTTTTGCATAGCGATCAGTGGGTACAAGCACTGTATTTTCGTCGCCTTCAATGACTAAGGTTTCTAGTACCAGCTCGCCACCGGGGCGCAGTTGTGCTTTTAATTGCGCTAAAAAGTCGATAGGCGAGCGACGGTGATAAAGTACCCCCATCGAAAATACCGTATCAAATGCTTTTAACTCGGGTAGTGCCTCAACACCCAGTGGTAATAAGTGTACGTTTTCGTCGGGATTAAAGTGTTTTATAGCTTGAAACTGACACAAAAATAAGTCAGAAGGGTCAATGCCTACTACAAACTGAGCGCCTTCACCACGCATACGCCATAAATGATAGCCCGAGCCGCAGCCAATATCTAACACTGTGCGGCCTTTGAGTGGCTCAATATGTGGAAGCAGGCGATCCCATTTCCAATCGCTGCGCCACTCTGTATCTATTTCAATACCGTGAACACTAAATGGGCCTTTGCGCCATGGCATCATGCGCTTTAACAAATGCAGGGTTTGTTTTTGCTCACCATCGGTCATTTCACCCGGAGTGCCAATTTTTACCTGAGTAGTAGTATCAACATGCTGAGTTTTAACCTCAGGTAAATTTTTAAGCACTTTTTGCCACTGTGGTAAGTCGCCATGACTTGCCTCTAACTGCCAATGTTTTAATTGCGCAGGCAGAGTTTCTAGCCAGTGACTAAGTGGGCTTTGTGCAATAGCAGCGTAAAATTGGTTAAACCATTGAGACATAAATTACTTACTCTCTTTATTTAATTGCGATCATTGAGCAAAAATTAAAACATTGGTACCACACCTGAGTTTGGCTAAAGCCAATGTCTTTTAAGCGGGTAAAGTGCGTGCTTAGCGTATCTGGGCGCATTACGTTTTCAATAGCGGTGCGCTTTTGACTTATTTCAAGCTCCGAATACCCATTATGGCGTTTAAAGTCGTGGTGTAGGTCAATTAGTAAATTATCGCACAGCTCGTTTTCGGCTTTTATTTTTTCGCTCAGCAGCAATACACCGCCGGGTTTTAAGTTGGCGTATATTTTTTCAAGGACTGCTTGGCGCTGTGCATGCGGAATAAACTGCAGCGTAAAGTTCATTGCCACCACTGAAGCATTTTGAATTTCAAGCTCGTTAATGTCGCCTAAAGTAACGGTAACCGGTACTTCTGACTTAAAGCCTTGTAAATGTACCTTACAACGCTCAACCATAGCTTGTGAGTTATCGACTGCAATAATATGGCAGTTATCGGTGCGAATATTACGGCGCATACTTAATGTAACCGCGCCCAGCGAGCAGCCTAAATCGTAAAGATTAGAGTTACTTTGCGCATACTCACCGGCAAGTTTACCCATAGTACTTACTATAGTGGCGTAACCCGGCACAGAGCGCTGGATCATATCAGGAAAAACTTCGACTACGTTTTGATCAAAACTAAAGTCTTTAACTTGTTGCTCAGAGGCATAAATACTGTCTTTAATGGTCACGAAGCCAGTCTCTTTGAAAATAATGGCGCTATTTTAACATTTTATGCTGGATAGTCAGTGATAAATTAAGTAGCTTGGCTAGAATAATGAAAAATAAGTATAAATGAGACTATTAAATGAGCAAAAGTAAAGTTATTAGCACCGATGATATATTGGCAACCCTTTGTCACTCGGTTACAGGGGTACTCACATCGGCCAGTGGCAATAGTGTTAGTTACTCCGCTATGGTGCAAAAAATTACTCGTACTTGTATGCGCCCAGATATTGGCTGTTTTGTGTTATTTGATGGTGGCTTTACTGGCCTAGTAATTACTAATTTCACATCGCAAGCGGCAATGGAAATTTATGGCGATTACATGCGTAACATGGGTATGCCCGAGGAAGAAATAGCACATAGTCATTTGTCTGACGATGTATCCAACGTATTAGGCGAGCTAATGAACCAAATAGTTGGTGACTTTACCTCTAAAGTACGCGAGCAATTACATACCTCTATTACCCAAAATCAGCCAAAAATGATGGCAATTAATAAACAGGTACAAATTTCTGTAGATACCACAATGGATCGCCCACAAGCGCGCCGCGTAACGTTTACCACCAGTAAGCAAAATATATTTTATTTAGAGCTGGCAATGGATAAAACTGAGTTTATTAAATTACACGACTTTGACATTGTCGAAGCAATAGATCCCGACGACATCATCGAAAACGAAGCAAAACAAAAAGCAGAAAAAGCCAAGGCTAAAGCTGAAAAAGAAGCAGAAGATAGTGATGATGACGACTTTATGGCAGGGCTAGGGCTGTAAGAATAAGTTAAAATAATTATGTGGTTAAGGTCATAAAATCAGCCACGCGCAGTGTGACCTTTATTAATAACTGTTGGGTTACATGCAAACCCAACAGTTATTTAAACACAATAGCGCTATTTAGCGAATAATCATCTGTTCGCGCTCAGGACCAACAGACACCATAGTTATTGGTACGCCCATTAACGCTTCAATGCGCTCAACGTATTGTTGCGCTGCAATTGGTAGACTGTCGAAGGTACGACAACCGGTAATGTCTTCATCCCAAGGTTGCATATTTTCATATACAGGGCTTAATGCAGCTGTTTGTGGCCAAATTGGGTTTTCGCTATGATCGCCGTCATAGGCAACACAGATTTTTAAATCTTTCATACCCGATAAACAATCAATTTTGGTTAAAGCAATTTCGGTTGCAGCTTGTAGTTCAACACCATTGCGCGTGGCAACTGCATCAAAGTAGCCCATGTCCCGTGGGCGGCCAGTTACTGCGCCATATTCGTTAGCGCTTTCACGAAAATTGTCTTGCTCTTCCATTGCAGTAACTAAAGTACCCGTACCTACTGATGAGCTAAACGACTTTGCTACCGCAACAACACGTTCAGGACGAAGCGCTGGTAAACCGCTGCCTATGCCTGCATAAGCAGCCGTTACGTTTGAAGAGGTAGTGTAAGGGTATTCGCCATAGACTAAATCGCGACCTGCACCTAACTGAGCTTCAAATAATAAATTAGCATTTTGTTTTTGTAGTGCTTTTAACGGCTCTGTTACATTACAAATAAATGCACGCCAAGGCGCGGTAACATCGAGTAACCACTGCGTCATTTCTTCAGCTGTTTGCGAAAAATCACAACTTGGATATAAGGCTTTTAGCTGTGGCATTTTCCAATCAAGCATAAATTGAATACGCTCTAGTAAAACGTCAGGCTGATTTAACCAACCCACTAAAATGCCTTTTTTCATTACTCGGTCGCCATACGCTGGCGAAATACCTTGGCGAGTCGAGCCGTAAGCAGCGTCGCCTAAACGTAATTCTTCAAGGGTGTCTTCAAGGGCATGTAAAGGCAGACATAAAGTGGCACGATCAGAAATACACAGCTTTACATTAACGCCAGCGGCTTTAACTTCGGCTATTTCTTCACTTAAGGCGCTAGGGCTTATTACCATGCCAGGGCCAAGTACTGCTATGCAATCAGGATTAAAAATACCGCTAGGTAATTGGTGTAGTTTAAAGGTGCCAAAATCATTCACAACGGTATGACCGGCGTTGTTACCACCTTGAAAGCGAATGCTTGCTGATGCGTTCTCAGCTAAAAAATCTACGATGCGGCCTTTGCCTTCATCACCCCAGTTTGCACCTACAACAACAATTGACGGCATAATTTAATCTCCAAATTGAACAAGCTGATATGATATGCGGGCTGTTAAAATAAGAGAAATTAATTATAATTATAATATCAATAAGGATTCCATATGGCGTGTGCAATATTAAGGAAGTGAGATGTTAGATATTCATTGGTTAAAAACCTTTGTTACATTAGCAGAGCTAAAGCACTTTGGTAAAACGGCAAGTGCACTGCACATGACGCAACCTAATGTGAGCTTGCATATTAAGCAGTTAGAAAAAATGACGCGGGTAAAGTTAATCGAGCGTAACCCCTTTTGTTTAACCCAAGCGGGTTTGCGTTTATTACAGTCGGGGCAAAAAACCTTATGGGAATTGAAGGTATGTCAGTCTGATCTAAATGCAATAAATAACTTAAGCCAAGGCACACTCACCATTGCAGCCAGTGATATTATTTCTCGCTTGTTACTCATAGAGCCTTTTCAGCTGTTTAAAACCCAGTTCCCGGGGATTGATTTTACCTTGCTTAATACCACCTCGTCACAGGCATCGGCGCTGGTTAAAAGTGCAGAAGCCGATTTAGGCTTTGTAATTGCTCAAAAAGAAAGTGAGCCACTGCATTTTAGTGAACTCCAACAGATAAAGTGGTGTGCGCTGGGAAATAATTTAGCGTTATGGCAGCAAGCAAAAAACGATGAAAGTATGGTACTCACTGAGCCGCCAACATTAATTTTATTAGGCCACGATACCCGCACCCGAGAGTTATTAGATAATGCGCTACCGTCTTTAAATTTACCGAGTTATCGGGTTATGGAAGTGGGTAGTGTTGATGCACAAATTGATTGGGCAGAAGCTGGTTTTGGCGTGGCAATTGTTCCTGAGTTTTCGCTGCGCTCTAAAGCTAATTTAACCAATACAGTAACGGCTTTACCGCAATTCCCAACCACCAGTTTAGGTTATATAGTGCGGCAAAATCAGGTGCTATCTAAGGCAATAAAACAGTTACTACACTGGGTAAATGAAGAAATTTCGCGCACCCATTTAAAACAACCAAAATAGTCATCACTTAATATTACTACCGATTATTATATTGTTAATAAGCTAAGGGGTTTTATGCTATTTATGTGTTGTTCAGGTAATTACTTTAAGATAAAACGCTTATGTTTTTAAGCGCTTTAGCATGCACACTTGTACGGACCCCAAATTAGATGGACTATTTTAAAAGTTTAATAACAAAATTTATAATCGCAATGCAACAGCGGCCGGGATTATTAGCAGTAATAGCATTTTGCTCTGGTGTGGCAAGTTATGTGTTAGTTGAGCGAAAAGAATCGTTTTCGCAATTTATTGCCATATTTTTGCTAGTGAGCTGGGTATGGTTAATTATTGATAACTGGTTGCGCGATAAAGTAGAGCAAAGATTTGGTGTCGCGGTATCGCCCAACTTTATGCGCTTTGCTTTACAAATGGTGCAACAAGAAAGCCTGTTTTTTGCTTTGCCATTTTTTTTAGCGGTAACGCAGTGGGATCACCCGCAAGCTATTTTTACCGCGCTAATGATAATGTGTGCAGTCATATCGGTAATTGATCCTTTGTATTATAAAAAGTTAGCAAAAAATCGCATGTTATTTGCGGTGTTTCATAACTTTGCATTGTTTGTCGTTATATTGGTTACTTTGCCTATTTTATTTAATGTAACTACTAGCCAAAGCTTAGCAATTGCTTTGGTTACTGCTGTTATTTTTACCCTCCCCAGTTTAGGCAACTTAATGCCTAATACCCGCTGGTGGCGATTTCCTTTATTGGTAGTGATTTTGTGTATATTGAGTGCTGGCTTATGGCAACTACGTAGCTGGGTGCCGCCAGCGGCTTTGCGCTTAACCGATATTACTTTATCGCACGAGGTTGATTTAGAGCAACGCCAACCTATTGGTAATATTAAGCAATTAGACTCTTATTCACTACATCATCAGGGGTTATATACGTGGACTGCTGTTAAAGCGCCCAGAGGATTAAATGAAAAGATATTTCATGTGTGGCTATACAACAATAAAGAAGTAGATCGGATCACACTAAATATAAGTGGTGGGCGAGAGCAAGGTTATAGAGCGTGGACCCATAAAGTAAATTTCCCAACTGATTCTGTCGGTAAATGGCAGGTGCAAGTAGTAACAGAATCGGGGCAACTTATAGGTTTAACTAAATTTACAGTTTTGCCTTAGCTAATGTGCATTTACTAGCGCGTTTACGGCAATTTAATTAGCTCATTTTAAGTAAGGATTATTGCCTTGCTCTACAGCCACGCAAAAAATGCGTAAATCAAGCTCTAGCTGGTGGTAACTTGGCTCCATGTGACAACAAAGTTTATAAAAACTTTTGTTATGGTCTTTTTCTTTAAAATGAGCGAGCTCGTGTACCACTAAGGCTTTTAATAACGGCTCGGGAGCGCGCAGTAAATCACTGTTGATGGCCAAATCGTGCTTGCGAGTTTTACCTTGCATACGACAGGTGTGCGTGCCAAGTGCATTAGTGACCATGTCGCCTTGCTTTTTAAATGCGGCGCGACCAAACGGCGGGGCATTTTTTAAATACTGTTTTTTAAGCTCTGTGGCGTAGCTAAAAAGTGCTTTGTCGCTGGTAATATTATGTGCCTGCGGATACTTTTTAAGTAAGTAGTTACTTACTTTATCATTGCTGATTAGATTTAATACTTGCTCAACAATGTTTGCAGGGTAGCCGGTAAAATAACGTGCATATTCACTCATGTTGCTCTCTAAGTTCTAACATTTTATTTGTTGTAAGTGGTTATTTAAAACAGTGCTTGCTGGTGGGCTTCTGCCTCGCCGCTAAATGGATTTAGTACCTTGTGGTTATAACCTAGGTCCTTACAAAACTGCCTTGCTAATAATGGTGCTTCTCGGTTGTCTGCGGTATGAAAAAATACATAGGGCGTTTTTCCTTCATCAAGCCACTGTTTTACTTTACTAAGCCAAGGCTTATAAAAGGTTTTATATTCACTTTGTAAATTAGCAATAACAAAACGTGCCATGGGTTGCTCACTTGTAGCAATAGCATGCACGGGCAGATGCGGCTTTTTTTGTTGTGCATCAATCAGCGCTTCTGTATTCGCTTTAACTGCAAATAGGGCGCGGGTATCCATGGCTATACGGTTTATGTTATTTGCCATTAATAATTGATTAAGCGCTATTTCGGCTTCACCCTTTTGAAAAAATGCCGGATGGCGAACTTCTACCCCAAAGTTTAGCTCTTTGGGTAATAGACTAATAAATTGCGCTAACTTGGGTAAATCATTAGGGCCAAAGGCACTTGGCAGTTGCAGCATAATTTGCCCGGTTTTTTCTAAAATTGGTGCAAATAAGTTAAGCCAAGCGGTTAGCTCGTTGTGTACATTAGTCAGCTTTAGCTCATGGCTAAAGCGCCGATGAAACTTAAAGGTAAATTTAAAATCGTCGGGTACACTGTTTGCCCAGCGTAAAAGAGTACTTGGGGATGGATCGGCGTAAAAGCTGGTATTTCCCTCTACAGAGTTAAAATGTTGCGCGTATTGGCTTAGCATATCGGTATTTTTACATTGGCTCGAAAATAAATTGCCTTTCCACGCATTGCTTGACCACTGTGGGCACCCAATATATAGCATACAAACTAACGCCTAATTATAAAGTAGCTATAGTGTATCAAATAATAAAATATGCTGCTTTAAATCCGATGCAAAAAACGACACCCGCCCTAGTATCTTCATATCACTTGCGTATAATACAGGGCTTAATTTGATTATTTTGAATTGCTAGCGGTGTTATTTTTATATTCGTATTTATAAAAAAGATTTACCCTACTTAAAACGAATGTTTTTTGACCGTTGCACTCCTTTTATCTGACAGGAAAACTATGCGCTCTATATACTGCGGACAGCTAAATAAAACTCACATAGATCAAGAAGTTGAACTATGTGGCTGGATCAACAAACGACGTGACCTTGGTGGACTTATCTTTGTCGATTTACGCGATAGAGAAGGTTTAGTACAAGTTGTATTCGATTCTGACATTGAAGAGTTAATGAGTTCAGCTAACACGCTTCGCCAAGAATTTTGTGTGCAGTTAAAAGGTATTGTACGTGCACGCCCAGATAGCCAAGTAAATAAAGACATGCCTACAGGCGAAATCGAAATTTTAGGTACTGAGCTTAATATTATTAACCGCTCAGAGCCATTACCACTTGATTTTAACCAAGTGAACTCTGAAGAGCGTCGTTTAAAATACCGCTACCTAGACCTACGTCGTTTAGAAATGAGCGACCGCATTAAATTACGCGCTAAAGCAAGCAGCTTTGTGCGTCGCTTTTTAGATGAAAACGGCTTTTTAGACATAGAAACACCCGTACTTACTAAAGCAACGCCAGAAGGCGCGCGCGATTATTTAGTGCCGAGCCGTGTTCATAAAGGTAGCTTTTACGCATTACCGCAGTCGCCGCAGTTGTTTAAGCAATTGTTGATGATGTCGGGTTTTGACCGTTACTACCAAATTGTAAAATGTTTCCGTGATGAAGATTTACGTGCCGATCGCCAACCTGAGTTTACTCAAATAGATATTGAAACCTCGTTCATGAGCTCTGATCAAGTACGTGGTATGACTGAAAAAATGATCCGCGAAATGTGGCAAACATTGTTAAATGTAGATTTAGGCGATTTTCCAATTATGCCTTACAGCGAAGCAATGAGCTTATACGGTTCAGATAAGCCTGATTTACGTAATCCAATGAAGCTTGTTGATATTGCCGATTTAGTTAAAGACGTAGAGTTTAATGTTTTCTCAGGCCCTGCAAATGACGAAAAAGGCCGTGTTGCGGTATTAACTGTACCAGGTGGTGCTAAGCTTTCGCGTAAACAACTTGACGATTACACTAAGTTTATTGGTATTTACGGCGCTAAAGGCATGGCGTGGATGAAAGTAAACGATCACACTGCGGGCGCAGAAGGCGTGCAGTCACCAGTAGCTAAATTTTTAACTGCAGATGTAATTACTCAGTTACTTGAGCGTACTAATGCACAGTCGGGCGATATTATTTTATTTGGTGCCGATAAGCGCAACACAGTAAATGAAGCAATGGGCGCACTGCGCGTTAAAATTGGTATTGATTTAGAAATCACTAACCTTGATAGCTGGGCACCACTTTGGGTTGTAGACTTCCCAATGTTTGAAGAAGATGACGAAGGTACGCTGCACGCTGTACATCATCCATTTACTGCGCCAAAAGACATGAGCGCAAGTGAACTTGAAGCAAACCCTGCGGCTGCTATTTCAGATGCGTACGATATGGTATTAAACGGCTACGAAGTAGGTGGCGGTTCGGTACGTATTCATAATGCTGATATGCAAGAAGCTGCGTTTAGAATTTTAGGTATTAATGAGCAAGAGCAACAAGACAAGTTTGGCTTTTTACTTGACGCACTTAAATACGGTACGCCACCACATGCTGGTTTAGCTTTTGGCCTTGACCGTTTAGCTATGTTGCTTTGTGGTACTGATAACATTCGTGACGTTATTGCGTTCCCTAAAACTACGCAGGCGTCGTGTTTATTAACCAATGCGCCAAGTAAGCCTAATGCTGATTCGTTAGCAGAACTTGCAATTAGCGTAGTAGAAAAAGCGGTACTAAGCGCAGAGTAAATTATTTTTACAGTGTTTTGTAAATATGCGTTAGATAATTAAAAATTAAACCCTTAAGTGTAGGCTTAAGGGTTTTTTTATGGTTAAATTTAGTACTGCAATAATCATACAGATGAAAAGGAATTCTTATGTCAGTTAACATCACTCTTTTTGGCGAGTTTATCGCTTTTTTTATACTTTTATTAGTGCCTATTTTTGCTTTTATTAGTTATAAATTAGGTAAACGAAAAAGTACTAATCCAGGTGTCATTGCTTTTGTTGGTGGCTGTTTATCGCTAATTTTACCTCTGGGTTTAATATTTATAGCGATACTCGCGCTGAAAAAAGATCTCCCTAAAAAAGCTCAATTTGCGCGTTAAGGTAATATTCAGACCGTGTCTATAGAAAATAATAATCACTATTTTGATCAACAATTTACAGCATTAGCACTGACAGAGCAGGTTTTTGAGAATATAGAGTTTGAAGACTGTACTTTTACAGATTGCGACTTTTCAAATGGCCAATTTAAACACTGCCGTTTTATAGAATGCAGCTTTAAAAAATGCAATTTAGCATCACTAAAATGGGGTTATAGCTCACTCGAAAATGTTGACTTTAGTCATTGTAAATTAAACAGTATACAGTGGAGTGATATAAACTGGCCGCAGCTTAGTGTTAATGCTGCTGTGAGTTTTAGTCACTGTGAGCTTAGCCACAGTTCCTTTTTTGAACTAACTCTAAAAGCACTTAAACTAACAGATTGCTTTGCAAAAAATGTAGACTTTAGGCACGCAAATTTAGCTAAGAGTAAATTTAGCGGTACTGATTTTCGTGATAGCGAGTTTTTTCAAACTAATTTAAGCCAGTGCGACTTTGTTGGTGCCACGCAATTTAATATCGATTTAAATAGCAACCAAATAACCAAGGCTAAATTTGAGCGTTTTGAAGCGTTGAATTTACTCAGCGGATTAGGTGTGGAGCTGGTGGATTAGCCGTTACTACACGGCTAATTAAGCTTTTTTAACAGCTAGGGCCATTTTTATTACGTGCACTTGCAAGCACTCTGGCTATTTCAAGCAACGCTGGCGAAATATCGGTTGCGCCATCTTTAATTAGCTTAGTTACATCACCCGACGAATATAAGCTATCGCGAGACGATTTAATGCCTAAACCACGTACATAGTCTTTGGTTTTACCCGTGCTGCCGGTTTCAATAAACTTAAAAATAATGCGTTCGTTATCACTTTTAGGTTCAGCTTTTAATACTTCAATTTCGTCTTTATAGGCTTCGATTCGGCTTTGTAAAATTTCAATTCGTTCTGCAATGGTGTTATATGATTTCATGGATGGATTCTTTTGCTAAAAATATTGGAACAATGACGGTTATTATCGCACACATTTAAAATAATTAATTATTTAGCTTAACAAGATGAAAAAATAGCGCAGCTTTAACTGCGCTATTTTATATACAGAATTAAAATTATTATACGTTACTCTACCAATTCACTTATCACCAGTGGGTTATTGTGCAGGGTTTTATGCACTGGGCATTTATTAGCAATTTCGAGAAGGCGCGCGCGTTGCTCGGGGGTTAAGTCGCCCGTTAAGGTGATTTTACGCGTAATAGCTTCAACACCTTGGCCTTGCTCTGCGTCACCGTCTTGTTTTTTATAATCGCGAGTGTGCTCAAGCTCAACTTTGACATGTTCCAACGGTAACTTTTTATGACTCGCATACATGCGCAGTGTCATAGAGGTACACGCGCCAAGCCCCGCGAGTAAATGCTCATACGGATCTGGGCCTAGATTTTTGCCCCCCATTTTAAGTGGTTCGTCAGCAAGCCAGGTATGCTCTTTGGTGCTTACGTGCTGAGTAAATACATGGTCTTTTTCTTCTACTAATACGCTGCCATTATTTAATTTAGCCGTATATTTAGTTTTATCGTAATTTACATAACGATTGGCCCAGGTGGCAATAATATCTGCTGCGTAGTCGGCATCGTTTTTATTAGTAAGTAAGTGATCGGCGTTATCTAGGCTAATAAAGCTTTTAGGGTGCTTAGCTGATGCGTAAATTTTTTCGGCTTCGCTAATATTTACAGTCGCGTCAATAGGGGAGTGCATTACTAATAATGCGCGCTTAAGTTTACTTATGTGGCTTTTATCGTACTTAGCTATATCGTCTATAAATTGTTTTTTAATAGTGAACTCGCGGCCTGCTAAATTTACTTTAGCTTCGCCAGCTGCGTTAATTTCATCTAGGTGGGCTTTAAAGTTGTGTGCTACGTGTTGTGCATCTGACGGCGCACCTATGGTAGTAATTGCCGATACTTCTGGTATGTGCTCTGCAGCGGCCAGCACTGCTGCTCCACCTAAGCTGTGGCCTATAAGTAGCTGCGGCGCACCAAAATGTTCACGCAGGTGATTAGCGGCCGCTACTAAGTCTTGAATATTAGATGAGAAATTACTATTGGCAAAGTCGCCATCGCTATTACCTAAGCCGGTAAAATCAAATCGTAATACTGCAATCCCTTGTTGTGTGAGTGCACGGCTGATACGTGTTGCCGCCGCTATATCTTTGCCACAGGTAAAACAGTGTGCGAATAGGGCGTAAAATTTAATTTCACCAGAGGGCAGTTCAAGTTGTCCTGCCAATTTTAAATCACCACTTTTAAAAGATACTTTTTGTCGCATGAGAAGCCTTAATACTTAAATTTAAGTACAAAATAATAAACATTACTATCATAGTTCAGAGATAGGTGCGAAGTGATGTTATTTCAATCTTTATTTATAATTTGATTAAGATCAACTCGATTGCTCACCTAGCCAAGGTGCGGACATATGTCCTTATGATTTTAGGGCTGTTTGTCTATCCTCACGGTGGTAATAATACAGGCTTTGCTGCTTAAATAGAGTAATCTACCTCTATAATGTAAATGATCTCTCACAACCTATTCACTGGAATGTACAATGCAATTACCTACTGTTGATTATAAAGCGGACAATGCGGCTGCTCAATTTGTTGAATCATTAAGAAATACCGGCTTTGGGGTATTAAAAAACCATCCAATTCCGCAATCTTTAGTTGAGTCTATTTATAAAAATTGGCAAGACTTTTTTAACTCAGATCAAAAGCAGGACTTTTTATTTTCTAAAGACACCCAAGATGGCTATTTTCCGCCTTCGGTATCTGAAGTGGCAAAAGGCTGTAAAGTTAAAGACATTAAAGAGTATTTCCATGTTTATCCTAAAGGCCGTGTACCTGCCCAGTTAGAAGCAGACATACGTGAGTACTATCGTTTAGCTAATGAGTTTGCAGCAACGCTTTTAAGTTGGGTACAAGCAGAAGCACCAGCAGATGTGCGTGCTAAATTTTCGATTGACTTAAAAGATATGATTGCTAATTCTGAGCAAACATTGCTGCGTATTTTACATTACCCACCAATGACCGGCGATGAAGAGCCTGGTGCTATTCGTGCAGCTGCGCATGGCGATATTAACTTGCTAACTGTATTACCTGCTTCTAATGAACCGGGTTTACAAGTTAAAAATACCGAAGGCGGTTGGTTAGATGTTCCTTCTGATTTTGGTTGCTTGATCATTAATATTGGTGACATGCTACAAGAAGCGTCGGGTGGTTATTTCCCTTCAACAATTCATCGGGTAATTAACCCAACAGGTAAAGCGTCTAGTAAGTCGCGTATTTCATTACCACTATTTTTACACCCTCGCCCAGATGTGGTGTTATCAGAGCGCTATACTGCTGATAGTTACTTGCAAGAGCGTTTACGTGAGCTTGGCGTTAAATAACTAGTAAATATCGCGATATAAAAAAACGGCTTTTTAGCCGTTTTTTGCGTTTTATAACTGCGGGTAGCGCTGCTGCATAATGTTGAGTGACCTTGTAATAATCTGCGCGAGTATCGTTAAATCCACTTTAGCTAGGTTTGTAATATATAAACAGCTTTTACCTAAACTGTGCTTTCCTAACTGGTTAAGTAGGGTTTTAATCGTCTCATCTTCAAAGCCGGGCATTATATAAATACATAGCTTGGTTTTACGCGGGGAAAAGCCAGTGAGTGGCCATTTTTCACTGCTGCCAGAGTTATGTTTATAGGTGTAGTGGCCAAAGCCAATAATATCCTTACCCCATACAACGGCTTGCTCATTAGTGACTTTTGTAAATAGGGCGAGTAATGTTTTCGCCTCATCTTCCCGCTTAGTCTCTACATTATGTAAACACTCAACTAAAGTTATTTGGTTTGCTTGGGTTTTTAAGCTCATAAGTAACTCTTTAATTTATTTTTAGCGGTAGTTAATAGTAGCAAAAAATGAGTACTAAAAGTTGGATGTGAATATTTTTATGCAATATTGCAGGTTATAGGTATAATGCGCGCAACTGGCTAGTTTAGCCTTATTTAAAAGAGAGTTTATATGAGTTTTGAAGGTTTAGGTTTATCACAGTCTTTAGTTAATGCGGTTTTAGAGAAGGGCTATGAAACGCCAACGCCAATTCAGGCTCAAGCAATTCCGGCGATTATTGAGCGTCGTGATGTGATGGCAGCAGCGCAAACAGGAACAGGTAAAACAGCGGGTTTTACACTGCCACTTATTGAGCGTTTGTCTAGCGGTCCTAAAGCTAAAAGTAACCATGTGCGTGCACTTATTTTAACGCCAACACGTGAGCTTGCTTTGCAAGTTAGTGAAAATGTTGAAGAGTACGCAAAGCATTCAAATGTAAGCTCGTTTGTAGTTTACGGTGGCGTTAAAATTAACCCACAAATGCAGCGTTTGCGCAAAGGGGTTGATATTTTAGTGGCAACTCCGGGGCGCCTAATCGATTTACATAATCAAAATGCGGTTAAGTTTGATAGTGTTGAAGTATTAGTTCTTGACGAAGCTGATCGCATGCTCGACATGGGCTTTATTCATGATATTAAACGCCTGATTGCAAAAATGCCTGCAAAACGTCAAAACTTAATGTTTTCGGCAACCTTTTCTGACGAAATTCGTGCACTGGCAAAAGGGTTGATAAACGATCCGGTTGAAATTTCTGTTGCTGCAAAAAACACCACAGCTAAAAGCGTTACTCAGTGTGTTTACGCGGTAGATAAACCACGTAAAACAGCGTTATTAAGCCACCTAATTCGTACTAACGATTGGCAGCAAGTATTAGTATTTAGCCGTACTAAGCACGGTGCAAACCGCTTAGTTAAACAACTAGAGCGCGATGATATTGTTGGCGCGGCTATTCATGGCAATAAATCGCAAGGCGCACGTGTTAAAGCCCTTGATGGTTTTAAAAGCGGTGAAGTACGTGTGTTAGTTGCAACCGATATTGTTGCCCGTGGTTTAGATATTGTGGAGCTTCCACACGTTGTTAACTACGACTTACCAAACGTATACGAAGATTACGTGCATCGAATTGGCCGTACTGGCCGCGCCGGTGCATCGGGCCATGCAATTTCGTTTGTAACCACGGAAGATGCAGTGGATTTATACGGCATTGAGCGCTTTATTGGTGAGCTTATTCCTCGTGCTACCGAAGAAGGTTTTGAGCCGGTTAACCCAGTACCAGAGCGCGACTTAGATGCGCGTCCAATCGCTCCTAAAAAAGCTAAAAAGACCAATCAGCCATTTAATAAGCCTAAATCTGACAGCAGCAAGCCAAATAATAAAAAGCCTAATAATGGCGGAAACGGTACGGGTGCGCGCAGAGGCGGTTCTAAAAAGCCAGTAGCTAAAACGGATGATAAAGCGCAAAGCCCATGGGCAAAACGCGAATCTGTTGGTGGTAATACTCAGCGCCGTCGTCGTCCAAGTAACAACGATTAATAATACTTTTAAACGCTGATACAAAAAACGCGCTTACTTGCTTTACAAGTAGCGCGTTTTTTAATGGGGATTTTTTAGTGTGTATGCTTTGCTATTATTACAGGCTAGCTGATTAAGTAATTAATTCCTAATCCTACAAATAAGGTAACACTTACGCTAAGTAGTGTGCCTAGCATTACATATTCGGTGAGCTTTTTATCTTTACTGGCACTTAAATCGCCAAATCTAAATACAGATTTAGCGGCAATTAAAAACCCTAGCCCTGCAAACTGATCTAATAAGATAAACGTCAGCATCAGTACTCTTTCAAGCATGCCAATACTTTGTCCAGCTAAGGGCAGGCTACCATCACTTGAAAAGTGGTTGGTTATACGCTCTAACATCATTCTTATAAATACGGCACTGGGATTTAAAATAATGAGGTAACCAGCTATAACCCACAGCGCTTTTGAGTTGGTTAATAGCGCCATTACACTGTTAGTAAACTGCAGATTGTCAGTTAGCCAAATACTTATCGCAATAATAATGATGATATGTGCAATTTGGTCGAATAAAAAAGGCACTACGCCTTTATTAGAGTACGATTTTGCAATATCAATAAAGTAGTGGCTAATCACGATAATACTGGTGGCAAGAAATACGCTACTCAGTTGTTGCCAGCCAAAGGTATACTCCCAAAGCGTAATAATTAGTGCGCTAGTCACGCCGTGAACTAATACATGGTAGTAAAGTTTTTTTGCTTTAAAGTGGCGGGTGTTTCTGTCGTTTACCCAGTTCATGGGTTGCCAGTAAAAATCGGCGAGTAGGTGGCCAATAATAAGGGCAACGAGTAAGAGTGAAAATGCCATTATTTACTTCCTGCGATTATTTTTTGGATACATTGCTGAGTGTATTTAATAAAACGCTCTATTAGTTGGTAATGCGCTAAATTAAGCAATTTAGTAACATTCTCCCGGCTTGTTTTTAGCTCTTTAGCTACAGCGGCATGGCTGTTGTCGGCTTTAGTTAAGTACACATACAAGGCATTGGCCTGCTTTAGCGTAATTTTAGTGAGTAACACATCTACAAAGGCTAGATTAAGGCTTAAGCTCTCATCGAGTTGTTGCTCTGCAATATTAATAATAAAGCGTTGATTGGCTATTTTATCTAGCCCTTGCCCAGAGAGAGTAAAGGCAGAGCCGGTTGCGGTTTTTATATCGCTGCGCGGATTATCTATTTTCCCTAAAGCCATACTTTGGCGTAGTTCATACCCCGATGCTTTTAAGTGTAAATACACTAAAATAGCGGTTTTAAATAATTGCTCTGGGTTGTTTAACTGTAATTGAAAGGCATCGCCTCGGTATATATTCCAATGAGTGCGCTGTGTGGTAATACTTCTTAGGCTTTGCTCTAGCTGATAAAGCATGGCATCGTACTGCTGCTGAGGAATAGTTTGTGATTTAATAATGTCGCCGCTGATCACACCAATCATATGAGCCTCGAAATAGTTACTTTTTAAAATGTAACCTAAATTGGTTACATGGAGTTAAGTAACCAATTTAGGTTACTTAAATAAAAAATGCAAGGTACACTTATTTTAATAGCACCACGCCATTACTATAAATCCTGATTAGGAAATTAAATGACTTCACAACACGAGCTGCAAAATACCAAACCCCGTGTAGGTATTTTTGTCGATGTACAAAATATTTATTACACTTGCCGTGAAAGTTACGGAAAAAACTTTGATTACAACGCATTTTGGCGAGTTATGGCGCAGCAATATAATATTGAATGTGCGTTTGCTTATGCAATTTACCGAGGGGATGAAAAACAAAGCCAGTTTCAAAATATTTTGCGTGCAATTGGTTTTGAGGTAAAACTTAAGCCATTTATTCAACGCCGCGATGGCAGTGCCAAAGGCGACTGGGATGTGGGTATAACCATTGATATGCTTGAGCATGGTAAAAACCTTGATAAAGTTATTTTACTCTCTGGTGATGGCGACTTTGCTTTATTGTTGGGGCATTTAAAAAGCCAATATAATGTTCCGTGTGATGTATATGGCGCTGATAGGTTAACCGCAGAGGCATTAAAACAAAGTGCTGAGCAATTTCATTTAATCGACAATACATTTTTGCTTTAAATCAAGGTTTACTAAATAGCCAAAAAATAACACTCACATAGGCTATTAGCCCCTGCAACATGAGACTTTTTAATACTGCAGTGTTATATAGCAATTAAGCCTATTTTAGGCTTTTTTTATCGCGCTAATAAATTGGGTTTACTAAAGGGTTATGGTAATTTTAAAACATAACGTGTACCTAAGGATTTAAATGCTTCATTACAGCAACATGCCACTAGACAGAGGCTCAAATTTTCGTAACGACCCAGAGTGGCTTAAAGCGCATATGTCGGCGCAAAGTAAGTGGGTTTTAGTTAAAAATAATCAAACCTTATTTATTAAAGATACCCCAAAAGTTAGTTATTTATCGTATCAACAGGTTGCCCATTTAGATTTAACGAATGCTATTTTTGTTGGCTTAAACAATGCAAAAGATGGGGTGTTTGCTCTTGATGTATCTAAGCTAGATACGAGCATACTTGATCCTTTAATTGACGGCGCACAGTTTGTTGACATACGCCAATACGGCCCTCAAGTAACCATTAAATACGCTTCAATAGCGGCACTTGCACGCGGCTTATGTTATTGGCATGCAACCCATAGTTTTTGTGGACGTTGCGGCAGTAAAAATCATTTAGTAGAAGCCGGGCATTCGCGAGTATGCGAAAACGAAAACTGTAAACACCCTACTTTTCCGCGCACTGATCCTGCAGTAATTATGGTGGTTACTAAAGTGTTTGCCGATGGGGTAGAGCGCTGTTTACTAGGTCGTCAAGCTGCGTGGGCGAGCGGTATGTATTCGTCGTTAGCGGGCTTTGTTGATCCCGGTGAAACACTCGAGCAAGCAGTTGCTCGTGAGGTAAAAGAAGAGGCGGGTATTGAAGTAAATAATGTACGTTATGTTGCATCACAACCTTGGCCGTTTCCTTCATCAATAATGCTGGGCTTTTTTGCCGAAGCGGTTACAGAAGATATTAATGTTGATAAAAACGAACTTGACGATGCTAAGTGGTTTAGTCGTGAAGAGTTACGCCAGTTTGGTAATTGGCATGACGAAGGGGAGCATTTAAAGCTTCCCAGAACAGATTCTATTTCTCGCTATTTAATTGAGTACTGGCTAAATAATAAGGATTAAGCATGACGAGCAAAAGCAATAAAAATACCCAACTTGTTACATCAGGACGTAAAAAAGCCTATACCCACGGTGTAGTTAATCCGGTTGTGCAACGTGCATCAACCATAGTATTTGACTCAGTAGCAGAATTAAAAAAAGCCGCTAAAACATGTGGTGACAAAACCTTATTTTATGGCCGTAGAGGCACAACTACCCACTTTGCGCTGCAAGAGGCGATAACTGAGCTTGAGGGCGGCGAAGGGTGTGTACTTTATCCGTGTGGCGCAGCTGCAATTAGCCAAACTTTGCTGTCGTTTTTAAAAACCGGCGACCATATTTTAATGGTTGATAATGTATACGAACCTACTCGTGATTTTTGCGATAAAATTCTAGCCGGCCTGGGTATTAGCACTACGTATTACCCACCTACTATAGGCGCGGGAATTAAAGACTACATTAAAGCAAACACCAAGGTATTGTTTTTGGAATCGCCGGGCTCTATTACCATGGAAATTCAAGATGTACCGGCTATGGTAAAAGTAGCAAACGAGCACCACATAATGACCATGCTTGATAATACCTATGGCAACGGTTTGCATTATCGTCCGCTTGAGCACGGTGTTGATATTAGTATTCAAGCAGCTACTAAATATATAGTAGGCCATTCTGATGTAATGATGGGCGTGGCTGTTGCTAATAAAAAGTATTGGCTAACTTTGCGCGAAAACTCCTATTTACTCGGGCAATGCACTAGCGCAGACGATGCATATTTAGCACTTAGGGGCTTACGCACTATGGCTGTGCGTTTAAATCAACACGAAAAAGCAGCAATAGAAGTGGCTACATGGCTTGAGCAACATGAGCTTGTTGATCATATTCGCCACCCAGCATTTGCTACTTGCCCGGGGCATGAATTTTTTAAACGTGACTTTGATGGCAGTAATGGTTTGTTCTCAATAGTAATGAAAGCAGGGGATCAGGCTGCCATAGATGCGTTTTTAGATAGCCTACACTATTTTAAAATGGGTTTTTCGTGGGGCGGCTTTGAAAGCTTAGTAACCGCTAATTTAACCATGAAAGGACTGCGTTCGGATACAGGTTGGGATTTAGGGCCCGTTATTCGTTTGCATATAGGCCTTGAAGATGTAGACGATTTAATCAACGACTTAAGCCAAGCACTTGAGGTTTATAAGCAGCATTTATAATTTTTAATGTAATTTATGCTGTTAGATTAAAATGTATTGTTACAAAGCTCACCATTAGTGAGCTTTTTTTTGCTGGTAATTCAAGGTATTTACACTTAGTGTGGATAAATATACTGAAAACAAAAAGTCATTAAGGATAGTCAATGGCAACACCATTACCGATAAACATAGGGCGACTAACGCAAATAGCAGGCTTTGAGCTCGTACGTATGTTTTTAACTAAACGTGGGCTCATTGCATTAGCTGCCTTTGCATTGGTGTGGCTAATAATACTGCGCTACCCGATAGGGCAAGCGGTAGGCATTGTAAGTGCGCCCGATTTTGAACAAATTGCCCGTGACATATCTGGCTCCATAGGTTTAAGTAAATTACTTGATTGGCCTGAGGCCGAATTTGCTATGTATTGGCTGATTGCTTTGTATAGCTTTCCGATATTTAGTGTGTTTATTTGCAGCGACCAAACGGTAGGCGATAGAGAGCGTGGCACACTTCGTTTTTTATCGCTGCGTTCAATACGTTTTGAAATACTCTTTGGCCGTTTTTTAGGGCAATTAGCGGTATTAGCATGCTTGGTAGGTATTACCCTGGTGGCTACGCTCGCTGTGCTGGGGTTTAGAGATCCTAGTTTACTTGCTGGTGGCTTTACCCGCGCACTTTCTATATTTTTAATATTAGTGGTTACTCTGTGCCCATTTGTAGCTCTTATGACGTTGATAAATACCTTTGCTCGCTCATCGCGTTTATCTATAGTGTTGGCAATTTTATATTTTACGGCAGGCGGTATTGTTGTTGGTATTTTGCAGTGGCAAATCCCCGCATTAGGTATGCTTGATTATTTATTTCCGGGTGTACAAATAGAGCTATTAGCTGGACAAAATTTACCATTACTAAGCGCGGTGGCTATTCCACTGATCCAAACAGCGGTATTACTAAGCGTTGCTCAGCGTGTTTTTGCAAGGAGCTCACTATGAGAGCATTAATTACAGGCAGCGGTTTGAGTAAATCGTATGGCGCAAAACTTGCGCTTAATAATGTGAACTTTGAAATAAATAAAGGTGCGCCAGTGGCGCTTGTTGGGCCAAATGGCGCGGGTAAAACCACCTTATTTAGTTTGTTATGCGGCTATATAGCGCCCAGTAAAGGCAGTCTTGAAATATTAGGGCATAAGCCTGGCAGCGCAGCTTTATTTAATAAAGTAAGTGCATTACCGCAAGACGCGCAGCTTGACCCTCGTTTTAATATAGACAAGCAACTTGCCTTTTATGCAAAACTACAGGGTATGGGCGCTAAGCAAAGCCAAACTGAGGCGCTACGTGTACTTGACTTGGTTGGTCTAAAAGAGATTGCAAAGCAGCGTGCAGGGGACTTATCCCACGGTATGCGTAAACGTGTAACCATAGCACAGGCGCTTATTGGTGAGCCGCAAATAGTGATGCTTGATGAAGCCACTGCGGGGCTTGATCCTATTCATGCCAGAGAAGTACGCGAGCTGGTTTCTGATTTAAGTGAGCAGGCTACTTTTATTTTAAGCTCGCACGATTTAACCGAGCTGGAGCGACTTTGCTCGCAAGTATTGCATTTAGATAAAGGCGTTTTAAGCGAGCATCAAACCAAAGAAAACAAGTCAGATACACATTTTTATACCCTAATGCTTAATGAAAATTATCAAAATGTAGAGCAACAGTTGCAATCGATTGCAGGTATAAGCCGTGTATATATGAGCCAACATAAAGAGTTTGTAATTGAGTACCAGCCTACAGGTGAACCGCTTGATATTGCATTGCTTAACTTTTGCCATCAGCATAACTGGCAATATAGGCAGCTTGTGAACGGACACACCCTAGAGAATCAAATTTTTAAACAGGAGAAATTATAATGGGATTATTCAGTGGGTTAATGGGTAACGCTAGCGAAGTAGATGATGCCGACTTAGAAAAAGTATTATTAAATACCTTAATAGAAGGCGAACAGGTTGAAAAGGCTTATAAAGTAATACGCGATATGTTTATTTTTACTAACAAGCGATTGATCTTGATAGATAAACAAGGTGTTACTGGTTCTAAAATGGAGATGATCAGTATAGCTTATTCAAAAATAACAAAGTTTAGTAAAGAAAGCGCAGGGCATTTTGATCTAGATGCCGAGCTGAAAATATGGGTTGGCTCAGACTCTACACCTATTAGTAAAGACTTTAAGTCTGGCGATAATATTAATGATGTTTATCGTATTATTAGCCAATATGCACTGTAATACTTAGTTTAGTTAAAGTGGTTGTTAGCATGGTGTTGCAATTACTTTAATCTTACACATACCTACACTTCATTACAATTAACTTAATGAATACAAGTGCTTAGTTAAGTTTTCATTCAGTTTCACAGCGTTAGCATGTCCCTCGATCTCAGCTACCCAGCTAAGACATAAAAAAGTCATATAAATAGGGATTTATCATAATGAAAAAGTTAGCAGTTATTATCTCAAGTATTTTATTATCTAGCGCTGCAACCACTGCAATGGCAGCAGATAGCTATCAGTCAATTAGTAACCTAGGCTTTAAGCATGAAACTAGCAGCAATAACAATACCGTTGCGGTGGATTCTATTTACTATTTATCGCCTAAAAAAACATTAGGCCCGTACGATCAGTTTGAATACATAAATAAACAAAGTAATGTATATGGCAGCTACGCTGACGACGACTCTAGTGACGTAACTTCAGTTGGTGGCGAATACTTTATTAACAACTTTGTGGTAGGTGCATCTTACAGTAACCTTGATACTGGTTCGCACAATGAGTTTTACACGCTTTCAGGTGGTTTCTTTTTTAACCCAAACTTACTGGCTAAAGTAACTTTAGTTGAAAACAAAAACGGTGAAGATTTTGCGTTATTTGATTTAGCTTACAACCACATGCTAAACAGCACTGACTACATTGGTGTAACAGTAACCGCTGATGACGACTTTGATTACCGTGCAGTAGCAGCTAAATACTTTATTGACTTGCAACAAGGTAACTTCTTAACGTTTGAAGGTAAATACGAGAGCATTGATGATGCCCAAAACCAATGGGTAGCAGAAACTAACTACTACTTCTCAAAAGCAACATCTGTATTTGCTAACTACAACAAGCAAGATGCTTACAGCTTTGGTGCTCAGCATTTCATTAATGAAAATGTAGGTATTAAAGTTGGTTACGGTAACAATGCTGATGATTCAGGCAACGATGCTTACTTTGCTAACATGCGTTTTCAGTTTTAATTAAGGCTTATAGTTAATTTACTTAAGAGTAAAAACAAACCCCGCTTAATACTAAGCGGGGTTTTTGTATTTTTAAAGTAAGTAATTGAGTTAAAAATAATAACTAAAGCTATGCAGAAAGTTAAAAGAGGTGATTTTTAAATAAACTAAGCATAACTTACGACTGAAGAATGATTGTATTTAACTTGAGAACGGTCATAATTAAACCACTATTTTCATTCAATGTATCAAGGAATATGCACATGACATTTTTTATTATATTGCTGGTCGTGGTGGTGGTTATATTTGCAGTTAAAAATATTCGCCTCAATTTAATCAGTCGACCTACCTTTAAAATGTTTAAAAAAGTATTACCGCCGTTATCACAAACCGAGCGCGAGGCAATGGAAGCTGGTGATGTTTGGTGGGATGGTGAGTTATTTAGTGGTAACCCAGACTGGCAAAAGCTGCACCGCTTTCCTAAGCCTGAGCTAAGTGATAAAGAAAACGCCTTTATGGATAATCAAGTAGAGACTTTATTGGCTATGCTTGACGATTATCAAATTGTGCAAAAAGATAAAGACTTACCAAAAGATGTTTGGGATTACTTAAAATCGGAAGGTTTTTTTGCATTAATAATTCCTGAAAAATTTGGTGGGCGTGAATTTTCTGCGATTGCAAACTCTACTATAGTGTCAAAAATTGCCACAAAAAGCTTAACAGCAGCTGTTACCGTAATGGTACCTAATAGCTTAGGCCCAGGTGAATTACTGCTACATTACGGTACTACAGAGCAACAAAACCGCTGGTTGCCTACGTTGGCGACTGGTGAAGATGTACCTTGTTTTGCACTAACAGGTCCAGAAGCCGGATCTGATGCAGGAAGCATTCCTGACTCAGGCGTGGTGTGTATGGGGGAGCATAATGGCGAAGAGGTTTTAGGCCTGCGTTTAAATTGGTCAAAACGTTATATTACGCTTGCGCCTGTGGCAACGGTTTTAGGGCTTGCCTTTAAAATGTATGACCCTGATGGTTTATTAGGTGGAGAAAAAGAGCTGGGAATTACCTGTGCGCTTATCCCTACTGATCACCCTGGAGTTGAAACTGGCGAGCGCCATTACCCACTAAATATGGCGTTTATGAATGGCACAACGTACGGTGAAGATGTGTTTATTCCACTGGATTGGATTATAGGCGGGCAGCAAGGCGCTGGACGTGGTTGGCGCATGTTGGTTGAGTGTTTAAGTGCAGGGCGTGGCATTTCATTGCCAGCATTAAGTACAGCAACAGGGCATTTAGCCGCTAAAATGACCTCAGCTTACGCCATGGTGCGCCAACAGTTTGGTGTGTCTATTGGTCAATTTGAAGGTGTACAAGAAGCACTTGCACGTATTGGTGGTTTAACCTATGCGCTTGAGTCGTGTCGTTTAATGACGGCAGGTGCAATTGATTTAAAACTCAGCCCTTCAGTTGTTACCGCTATTGCTAAATACCATATGACTGAAATGGGTCGTACAGTAATGAACGATGCGATGGATATTCATTCAGGTAAAGGCATTCAGGTTGGTCCAAATAACTATTTAGCGCATGGCTATATGGGGATCCCAGTATCGATTACGGTAGAAGGCGCTAATATTTTAACCCGTAATTTAATGATATTTGGCCAAGGTGCCACACGTTGTCATCCGTTTGTATTAAAAGAAATGGAAGCGGCAGCGATGGAAGATGATGACGCTGCATTAGAGCAATTTGATGGTTTATTAATGGACCATATTATGTTTGCCGCGTGCAACGCCAGCATGGCACTTGTGCATGGTTTAACGCGTAGTTGTTTTGCTAAAGCACCGGTAAGTGGCGAAACAGCAGTTTACTATAAGCAACTGACAAGAATGAGCCGTGGCCTTGCCATATGTACAGATGTAGCCATGCTCATGTTAGGCGGAGAACTTAAACGTAAAGAAATGATATCGGCACGTTTAGGTGATGTATTAAGCCATTTGTACTTAGCGTCAACCGTACTAAAACGTTTTGAAGACGAAGGGCGTCAACAAGCCGACTTACCCTTTGTTAAATACGCAATAGAAACGTCATTGTATGAAATTGGCCAAGCATTTGATGGTTTCTTTAAAAACTTCTCAAACCCTGTGGTTAACTTTGTGCTCAAACGTATTGTATTCCCACTCGGTAATCATTATCACAAACCAAGTGATGCCATTGCACAAAGTATTTGTAAACATATGACTCAACCAGGTGTGTTTAGAAACCGTTTAACGCATTTATGTTATGTGGATGAAAACGCGGGTACGGGTGTAATGGAAAGTGCATTTTTAGCAATGCATGATATGCAAACACAATTTAAAGATCTAAAACAATGGCAGCGTAAAGGGAAGGTGCCCGCTACGCTTGATATTGAGGGGGCGATTAATTATGCGCTTGAAAACGATTTATTAAAGCAAACCGATGCCGATGCAATGCATCATGCTAATAAATTAAGAAAGCAAGCCATAGCAGTTGATAACTTTCAACCTGGTGAGCTATAACGCAGTGCTTTAAGTAATAACTAAAACGAAAAAGGCCTTACAAATGTAAGGCCTTTTTGCGTTTAATTCATTTAAGTTAACGAGCGTAAGGATCGGTCACTATTTTATCTATATACCATAGGCCTTTTTTATGACGCATTTTAACGCTGCGCATATCATCAATTTTTTTACCATTTAGAGTGCCGGTGAATATAAGATTAATTTTAGCCGAGTCGCCATATTGCTCCCGTAAGCTCATATTAGACATATCAACTTCTATAACCACTTGATCATATTGCATGTTTAATAAGGTGCGAGAAAATTGCTTAGCAGTACCATATGATTTCATAATGCGGGCAAGGTTTGGGGTTGCTATAGTGCTGGCTTTATGCAGATTTTTTTGATTATAAAGCGCGTCAAAATAAGCCGTTGCAGCATCGCCCGGCGTGCTATTAACTTGGGCAACTTCTTCAGTGCAGCTAATAATAAATAGGCAAAAAGTTAAGCTTAAAAAAGAGGTTAGTTTTTTCATCATCAATATAATTTATTCATTCTTTACAAAGTGTGTGGCTTTATTGCACGGATGTAAAGGGGGGTGAATAAATAAGTAATAAAAAAGGATGCTAAGAGCATCCTTTTTTCAAACAAAATACTTATTGTACGAGCTCTTGTTCACTAAACTCTTCATCAAACATGGGGCTTGATAAATAACGCTCAGTGGCACTTGGTAAGATAACCACTATATTTTTATCTGCATTTTCAGGCTTTTCAGCAATACGTTTCGCCGCAACAACCGCTGCGCCAGATGAAATACCTACTAATATACCTTCTTGTCTCATTAGTAGGTGTGCCATCGCAATAGCATCTTCGTTAGATACTTGCTCTGCACCATCAATCACACTTAAATCTAAGTTACCAGGAATAAAGCCAGCACCAATACCTTGAATTTTATGTGGCCCAGGCTTAATTTCTTCACCTGCTAGCGTTTGGCTAATAACCGGTGAATTTGTTGGCTCAACAGCAATCGATTTTACATTGAGACCTTTTTCGTTTTTAAGGTAGCGACTAACACCAGTGATAGTACCGCCAGTACCAACGCCTGCAACAAAAAAGTCTACTTTACCATCAAGGGCATCATAAATTTCAGGGCCGGTGGTTTCAAAGTGAATTTTAGGGTTTGCCGGGTTTTCGAATTGTTGTAATAAAATATATTTATCGGGAGCGGTTGCTTGAATTTCTTTTGCTTTATCAATTGCACCGTTCATACCTTTTGCGCCATCGGTTAGTACTAGGTTTGCACCTAATGCTTTGAGCAGTTTTCGGCGCTCTAAACTCATAGTATTTGGCATGGTAAGGGTTAGTTTATAACCACGAGATGCTGCCACAAACGCCAGCGCAATACCGGTATTACCAGATGTAGGCTCAATTAGTTCTTTATCTTTCGTTAGCTGCCCTGATTTTTCAGCTTCCCAAATCATTGATGCACCAATACGACATTTTATACTAAAGCTTGGGTTGCGAGATTCAATTTTTGCGTATACGTTGCCACCGGTAACACGGTTAAGTTTTACCAGCGGTGTATTACCAATGCTTAGTGAGTTATCTTCAAAAATAGTAGACATAATGTTCCTTTGGATACAATCCGCTTAACATGTTAGTAGTTTTGCTATTAACTATATAAGCATACTTTACTGTGAGTTTAAAAAATTTAAAGTAAAGTTTGGCTATAACATATATTTATTGGGCTTATAACGAGGATGTGTTTATTTCTCAAGCTTGAATTTACCGTGGTGTGGTTGATTTTTGAGCTATGCAGGGCCTTCTTAATGTGGTTACTGCCCATTAATTGACGCTAACGACGCTTAAAAGATAAATAAACCCTAATTAAATAAAAACTTGGCCTCGTGATCATTACAAGTGTTACTTAAGGAACCTGAGCTCCGGATAATAAATCTATCTCAAGCAGCTATTTTCAGCGCTAATTGCGTTGAATTTACTTGCAATAGGCCAGCTATTGACGCGTAAATTCGCCTTGTTTTCATTGAAAACTTCTGGCTAGAGAAAATAAAATTAAATATAACTATGATTCAATACGTTAGTAAATCTCTTAATCAGAGTTCAGATTAAGTAGAAAAATAAACTTTTGAAAGGCGTGTTATATTTATTTATATTCTAACAATTAATCTATTAAAGACTTAATACTCACCGTATTGTTGCTTATTTGTGCAAATGAACTGCAGTTGAACAGTTTTATGATACAAGCTATGCAAAACATGATAAAAACACAGTATCTAAATTCAAGAAAGCAATCACAATGAAGTTAATCTTAAAATTAATTGCCGGTATTGTGGCCGGTATCTTAGCTGGACTCTATTTACCACTAATAGGCGTTGAACTTTTATATACTGTTAAAGAACTGATTGGACAATTGATCTCCTTTACTATACCGCTGATCATTTTATTTTTTATTGCATCGGGTATTGCTGGACTACCAAAAGGGTCAGGGCACTTATTAGGTAAAACAGTTGGTTTTGCTTATGGCTCTACTGTTATTGCTGGCACACTGGCTTTTTTACTGGTTAGCACAGTAATTCCATTTTTAAGTGGCGGTATTACATTTGAAGCTGAATCAGCGACACAAGTTGGTAGTTTTATTGATTTAGAAATTCCGCCACTAATGGGCGTGATGACTGCATTAATGAGCGCATTTATATTTGGTATTGGCATGAGCCAGCTTGAATTGACTACGCTTAAAACAGTGTCTGATCAGGGGCGTGATATTGTTGATGGCTTATTATCTAAGGTGATAATACCGGCATTACCATTTTATATTGCAGGTGTATTTGCCGAAATGACGGTAGCAGGAACAGTTGTTGATACCCTACAAGCATTTGGCGTAGTACTTATTGCAGCGTTGGTTATGCACTGGTTATGGCTTACTGTTTTATATGTATCTACAGGCTTGTTACTAAAACGCAACCCAATCGAATTAATTAAAAATATGCTACCAGCGTACTTTACCGCTTTGGGCACAATGTCTAGCGCTGCAACAATTCCAGTATCATTACAATCAAGTAAGTCGAATGGCGTAAAAGAAGACGTAGCCAATTTTACGGTTCCGCTTTGTGCGACAATTCATTTATCGGGCTCTACAATTACAATTGTAACCTGTGCAATGGCGGTCATGTTTTTATCACCAAGCATGCAAGCACCTTCATTAATGGGCATGTTGCCATTTATTATGATGTTAGGTGTAGTAATGATTGCCGCACCAGGTGCACCAGGTGGTGCAGTAATGTCGGCACTGGGTTTATTAACAACTATGCTAGGCTTTAATGAAGGCGCAGTAGCTTTAATGATTGCACTATATTTAGCCCAAGACAGTTTTGGTACTGCGTGTAACGTAACCGGTGATGGCGTTATTGCTTTGTGGGTAGATCGCTTTAGCGAAAAAGCATAATAAACTGGGTGTGTTAATCTGTTAATATACATGTATTAACACACCTTAAACGATGAAATAATATCGGTTATTGTTTTATTTTAACTGTGTTACTGTGGCAAATTAATATTATTAAATTGCATTTTATTAGGCTAGTGAGGATGTTCCATTGATTAATGTACTTTTAGTTGATGACCATGAGTTGGTACGAACAGGGATCAGGCGGATTCTTGACGATGTACGAGGCTTTAAAGTTGTTGGAGAAGCTAAAACAGGTGAAGAGGCTGTGCAATTTTGTCGTCAACACTCACCCAATATAGTACTTATGGACATGAATATGCCCGGTATTGGTGGCCTTGAGGCGACGAAAAAGATATGTCGTTATTGCCCTGATGTAAAAATTATAGTGCTTACTGTTAATTGTGAAGATCCGTATCCTAGTACCGTAATGCAGCTTGGCGCGCATGGCTTTTTAACTAAAGGTGCTGGGTCTGATGAAATGGTACGTGCTATACGCTGTGTGCATGCCGGGCAGCGTTATATTGCACCTGAAATTGCACAGCAAATTGCATTAGCACAGGTAAGTGGGCGCACAGATGAAAGTCCATTTCAGAGTTTGTCAGAGCGAGAACTGCAAATAATGCTAATGATCACCAAAGGTGAAAAAGCACAAAGTATAGCTGAGCGTTTAAATTTAAGCTCTAAAACAGTTAATAGCTACCGCTATCGTATGTTTGAAAAACTAAATGTGAGTGGCGATGTAGAGCTGACTCATTTAGCTATTCGCTATAAAATGATTGATATAGACGTATCGTACTAATCATAATTTATGTCTGAATTTGATCACGTCCAGTTTTTAAAAACACTATCGAGTGAGCCCGGGGTTTACCGTATGCTCGATAGTGACAATCAAGTAATTTATGTTGGTAAAGCAAAGCATTTAAAAAAACGGGTGAGTAGTTACTTTAGAAGTAACATCACCGACAGCAAAACCCGTGTTTTAGTCAGTAATATTTGTAATGTTGAAGTAACGCTTACTAATACCGAAACCGAAGCGCTATTACTTGAAAACAATCTGATAAAAAAGTATCAGCCTCGTTACAATATTTTATTACGCGACGATAAATCCTATCCTTATATATTACTTACTAATCATAAACATCCTCGATTAGCGTTTCATCGTGGCAGTCGTAAAGTAAAAGGTGAGTATTTTGGCCCATTTCCAAGTGCGGGGGCGGTATCAGAAAGCTTACGACTGATGCAAAAAATATTTCCCATTCGTCAATGCGAAGATGTTTATTACCGTGCGCGCAGCCGACCATGCTTACAATATCAACTCAAACGATGCTCAGCCCCGTGTGTAAATAAAGTTTCAGATGAAGATTATACTGAGCAAGTTGATTATGTGCGTAAGTTTTTAACGGGTAAATCACATGAGGTAATCGCCGATCTCATTAAAAAAATGGAAGCAGCTAGCCAGCAGCTAAATTTTGAGTTGGCTGCAAAAGTGCGTGACCAAATAATGTTGCTGCGTAAAATGCAGGAACAACAGTCTATTTCGGGTAATTTTGCAGAAATGGATGTTGTAGGCTTTGCACACCTAAATGGTTTAAATGGCATTCACTTATTGATGATCCGCGACCATAAAGTATTGGGCAGTAAAACCTACTTTCCAAAAGTGCCAAAAGACTCAAGTGAACAAGAAATATTGACTTCGTTTTTAGGCCAGTACTATTTAGCGCCGGGGGCAACTGGGCGTATCGCAAAAGAAATCATTTTGCCGTTCGAAATACAAGAAAGCGACGTATTAGGCCAAGCACTTACGCAAATAAGTGAGCGTAAAGTAACTCTTAAAGTAGTTACTCGGGGTGAGCGTGCCCAGTATTTGCAGTTAGCCAATAAAAACGCATTAAATAGTATTACCGTTAAGCAAAGCACCCAAGACTCTATTAATAAACGCTATGCGCAATTAAAAGCTACCCTACGCCTTGATGATATAACCAGAATGGAATGTTTTGATATAAGCCATACTATGGGGGAGAACACGGTTGCTAGCTGTGTGGTATTTGATTCACAAGGACCCAATACTAAAGAGTATAGGCGTTACAACGTGACTGGAATAACCGGTGGAGATGATTATGCTGCCATGGAGTTTGCGCTTAATAAGCGCTACAACAAATTAGTTGATGAAGATAAAATACCCGATGTGATTTTTATAGACGGTGGTAAAGGGCAATTAGGGCGTGCAGAGCAGTATTTTGCTACTTGGCCACATGCAAAAATGCCCTTGTTAGTTGGTGTAGCTAAAGGTACAAGCCGTAAACCCGGCCTCGAAACACTGTTAATAGACGGTGGTCGAAAAACTATTCCAATGGATTCAGATGCACCTGCACTGCATTTAATTCAGCATATACGCGACGAATCACATCGTTTTGCTATTGCGGGGCACCGTAATAAGCGCCAAAAACAACGAACGCAATCATTATTAGAAGAAATAAATGGCGTAGGTGCTAAGCGCCGACAAACATTATTAAAATATTTAGGGGGCATGCAAGGGGTAAAAGCTGCTAATATAGAACAGTTAAAGAAAGTACCGGGGATCAGCCCTGACATGGCTGACAAGATATTTAACCATTTGCATGACAAGGGTTAGCCCTTCATGCGAATATAGCAAAAAAGACATACCCAAGCAGTTATGTGGAATATTCCAAACACACTCACAACCTTTAGACTTTTTCTTATCCCCATTTTTTTGGTGGTATTTTATTTGCCTTATTCATGGGCGCTTTTTGCTGCCGCCTTTATTTTTTGGTTTGCATCAATAACCGACATTCTCGACGGTTATTTAGCACGTAAACTTGAGCAATCAACTCCCTTTGGTGCGTTTTTAGATCCCGTTGCCGATAAAGTTATGGTGTGCGCTGCCTTAGTCGCGTTATCAGAGCATTATCAGTCTATGTATATGACTATCCCGGCACTTATTATAATAAGCCGCGAAATTGTTATCTCTGCACTGCGTGAATGGATGGCAGAACAAGGTAAGCGTGATAACGTAGCTGTATCTAATATGGGTAAAATAAAAACAGCAGCACAAATGTTAGCCATTATCGGTCTAATTTGGCAATACGATGCTTGGATGAATTATTTAAGTTTTGGTTTATTGTATATTGCGACCTTCCTAACATTGAGTTCTATGGTGCAATATTTGGTATCGGCATGGAGTGAATTGACCAAAAATTGATTCTAAACGTCTAATAACGCACCATATTAGATAAAAAATAATCAAACAGTTCGAAAGTGGCATTTTTTGTATTGACGCGTTTAATAATCTCTGTAGAATGCGTCCGTGTTGAGAGGGCATAGCCCCCAAGATAAACTAAATGGTAATTAATCAGTTACTGAATATTTACTGCAATACGTTGCAAGTTGATAGAAAGCTTACTGAATAATATTAAATGCGGCACTAGCTCAGTTGGTAGAGCGCGACCTTGCCAAGGTCGAGGTCACGAGTTCGAGCCTCGTGTGCCGCTCCAGTTTATCTCATTGTTAAGGCGGAATGGCAGAGTGGCCATGCACCGGATTGCAAATCCGTTTACCTCGGTTCGACTCCGGGTTCCGCCTCCATAGCAACACTCCACATGCTTTAAATAGCAAACTCGATGCCCGAGTGGTGGAATTGGTAGACACAAGGGATTTAAAATCCCTCGACTAACAAGTCGTGCCGGTTCAATTCCGGCCTCGGGCACCACTTTGTGGTTTAATTACATTACCAAGTGTAATTTATAAAATGTTTAATTTAGAACTAATATGATGCGGCACTAGCTCAGTTGGTAGAGCGCGACCTTGCCAAGGTCGAGGTCACGAGTTCGAGCCTCGTGTGCCGCTCCATATTAGTTTTATCCACTTGCTTTAAATAGCAAACTCGATGCCCGAGTGGTGGAATTGGTAGACACAAGGGATTTAAAATCCCTCGACTAACAAGTCGTGCCGGTTCAATTCCGGCCTCGGGCACCACTTTTATATAAAGTGGCAGAGTAATAAAATACTAATTTATAGTATAAGTAAATACCATTGCTTATAGAATAAAATGCGGCACTAGCTCAGTTGGTAGAGCGCGACCTTGCCAAGGTCGAGGTCACGAGTTCGAGCCTCGTGTGCCGCTCCAAATTATTTGGATACATTTAGGCGGAATGGCAGAGTGGCCATGCACCGGATTGCAAATCCGTTTACCTCGGTTCGACTCCGGGTTCCGCCTCCATATAATTTACTCCACACGCTTTAATTAGCAAACTCGATG
Source organism: Pseudoalteromonas sp. 120-MNA-CIBAN-0494 (assembly GCF_040308885.1). NCBI lineage: Bacteria > Pseudomonadati > Pseudomonadota > Gammaproteobacteria > Alteromonadales > Pseudoalteromonadaceae > Pseudoalteromonas > Pseudoalteromonas sp. 120-MNA-CIBAN-0494. The sequence goes on along the minus strand of NZ_JBEOOE010000028.1, from coordinate 2,531 downwards.
CCCGAGTGGTGGAATTGGTAGACACAAGGGATTTAAAATCCCTCGACTAACAAGTCGTGCCGGTTCAATTCCGGCCTCGGGCACCACTTTCTTGCTATTACTACTTATAACAATGCTATAAGCTGGCAATAACATTAGTCAGTATTTACGCATCAATTCGTTATAATAAAACTACACATCTTGTTACTACAATAAAACCCAGTCTGTTAAGTGAATAGTTACCTTAAATAACGCTAGATTCAGTGCTTATTTATATCTTAAAGTCTACAGCCTTACCTAAATAAGTATTTCCAATTAAGCAATTAGCTATTTATTGTTATTACACGTATTTAAATAGCCACACTTGCTGATAATGCCAAAGATCCCGTAACGAAATAACGCCGCAGCGCTTAGCTACATGGCTACACTTCATCTAGTTAGAATACTAATCAAAACATGAGGACTCTATACACTAGTATAGGGTTTTGTATTTACCGCATGAGAACGTATTACAATGCAAAACTAAATGCTTACCATGAGTAGCGATTACTAGGCGTTAGCAATAAGTAATCGGCAAAGCGTTACCATTTAAATCGCCAGATCATCGTTACTAAGTTTAGAGGGGGAGGTTAGGTCTCATGCGTCTCTGAGGCTTAGGTTATTGTACGAAGGTGTAGAGTGAAGCGTAATTAGGTATGTAAAAGCGAACCAGTAATGGGTGTGTTTTAAAAGCAAAAAAAGGGAAGCAATATAGCTTCCCTTTAATTTAACCAATATTAGCTATAATTACTTATGCCAAATCCCTTTTGGAATTGTTTTATCAAGATGCTTATTTTTAGTTGGATCGAAGGTTGGTAACTTCCCAGCACGACGTTGCGTGTTGTAGTCTTTAGCAAGCCAAACAACTACGCCTGACAACATAAATAATGCTATAACGTTCACAATAGCCATTAACCCCATAGATATATCAGCTAAAGTCCACACTAATGGTAGCTCACCCATAGCGCCAAACATCACCATACCTAATACTAACAATCTAAAAATCAACATGCCGTATGCATGGTTATGCTCTAAAAATAATAAATTTGTTTCTGCATAAGAGTAATTAGCAACAATAGATGTGAAAGCAAAGAATAAAATAGCAATCGCAACGAATATTGCACCCCAGCTACCTACATGCTCCTCAAGTGCTGCTTGAGTTAAAGCTATGCCCGTTAAACCAGAGCCAGCAGTAAGTTGTTGTGATAATAAAATTAATGCCGCAGTAGCGCTACAAATTACAATAGTATCAACAAAAACGCCTAACATTTGCACATACCCTTGTGAAGCAGGGTGGGGAGGGTTAGGTGTTGCTGTTGCAGCTGCGTTAGCAGCGCTACCCATACCCGCTTCGTTTGAGAACAAGCCACGTTTAATGCCTTGAATCATCGCTTGCATAACGCCGTAGCCAATTGCGCCTGCGCCTGCTTGCTCAATGCCAAATGCACTATTTATAACATGCATAAAAACACCAGGTAGCTCAGAGTAATTTAAAGCACAAACGTACAAAGCCACTAGTAAATAAGCAAGAGCCATAAAAGGCACTACCATTTCTGCAAATCGAGAAATAGTTTTTAAACCGCCAAAAATAATGATCCCAGAGCCAATAACTAAAGCAATACCTACTACATAGTTCGGAATATCAAAAGCGACTTTAAATGCAGCTGCAATAGAGTTTGATTGCACTGCGTTAAATACAAAACCAAACGCTAATATTAAACACAGTGAAAAAATAACGCCCATCCAGCGCTTACCTAAACCATATTCCATATAATAAGCAGGGCCACCACGAAAGTTCCCCTGTTCATCACGCGTTTTATAAGCTTGCGCTAATGTGCTCTCGGCAAAACTAGTCGCCATACCAATTAAAGCAATAAGCCACATCCAAAAAATAGCCCCAGCACCACCTAAATAAAGTGCAACTGCAACACCTGCCATATTACCAGTACCAACACGCGCTGCGAGTGAAGTACAAAAGGCTTGGAATGAAGAGATGCCATCGCCTGAACCTCTACGACTCAAAAACATCACTTTTATCATGTGAGGAAACTGTACAAATTGAATAAAGCGAAGGCGAATGGTGAAAAACAGCCCTGCTGCTATTAATAAGTATACTAAAACATGGCCCCATAAGAGGCTGCTTATACTGTTTATTATATCTGTCATGCTATTTGCCTAATCAACGAGTTTAAATCTGTCGCGCAACTTAGCATAAGCTTGAGAAATAGTTTAGTAATCGAGGTAAAAAAATGACTTGTCCACAGGCTTTTGTGGGTAACCTGTGGGTCTGGCTTGTGTATCTTTGGGGTAAAAATTAAATGCAAAAAAGGCGATAAAAACGCTTGCGTAAAATCTGCGGCTCCCTATAATGCGACCCCACTGAGACGGGATATGGCGACGCGCAGCGGACAACGCCTAGCGAGACGCGAACTACTCAGAGAGTTAAATAAAACTTCGGTTTTAAATCTTCCAAAAAGAAAGTTTAAAACAAAGTGTTGACTCGAAAAATAAAG
>NZ_JBEOOE010000027.1:0-45535 GCF_040308885.1 Pseudoalteromonas sp. 120-MNA-CIBAN-0494 | reverse complement strand
TGGATGGTATTACGAGGACATCGATCCAGGAATGGAAAACAATGTTATCGATAAGTCATATGAATAATTGCCTAACACATATGAGCCTTAACTCTGTCAATAGGCATTAGTGTTCTTTTTGACCGTTTTTATAAATTGACGGTCAATTCTAAACCAATAAACAAATTCGTTTACTTCGTCTGTCGATACGGCTGTTAAGCAGGTAGCTTACGGCAAACACATATAGAGGCTCTCTTATTGCGATCTCATCGCAGCCAGGTTTTTCCCATATCCTTTTGGGGTTGCTGGGGCACTAGACATTCATCGGTTAACCTAATCATGGCACTATTCAAGGCAGCTGGCTTCATCATTGTGATCCAGTTAGTTTCAGGCTCAAGTCAGGTGTAAGCGACTTTGTTTATTGTATTAATGCATGCGTACTGAGCGTCTAATCAAGACAAGTGGCTTAGATCTGTAGGCATATAATCAGGTTAAACCTTGTTGGTTATTAACTCACCCAATTGATTGATGTTCAGCCTTATATCCAGTTAGATGTTCAGCTCACTCAGTACCGTGACTAACTCTTTAAGAATTTTGCTTCATCGAATACCGTCTCTTTTTTAAGCATATAATAAACACAGCGCCCCAGCTTATGTGCAAGCGCTAACAGTGCTTTGGCTTTGCTCATTCGCTTTTGTAGTTTTTCAAGGTATTTGTTGGCGTTGTGATTGTGGCGCAGCAGTAATACAGCGGCTTCGGAGAAAGCCCATTTGAGATGTGCATTGCCAATTTTGTTACCTTGGGTGCCATAGATTTTTCCGGCAGACTCTGCTTTGCACTTGACTAACCGACTGTATGAAGCGAACTTTTGTACGCTAGAAAAGCGATTAATGTCACCAATTTCGTAAATAATGGTGAGTGCTAGAATGCGGCCTATACCATTAATTGTTTGCAAAATATTAAGGTGTACAGGATTATGCTGCTTAGCCATTTACTCAATATAATGCTCTAAAGGTTTAAGCTCTTTGTGATAGCAATCGAGTATGGCCATGTTTAAATTAATAGAGCGTTGAACAACGGGATCAGGAAAGTAATAGCGCATCTTTTCTCTGTCGCAGACGTTCTTTAAATTGACATTGTGGGCAGGTAAATTGTACTGACTGGCAGTATTGGCGACATGGGCTTTTAAATCAGCGCCATGACGGACTATTTTAGTTCTGCGACGTAATAAGTCGCGCGTTGCACGCATATCTTTGTCATAGACATAAGCAAGCGGGAAGTTACCGCCACGGATGAGTTTAGCAATTTTATACGAATCAATTTTATCGTTTTTGGCTTTACCGCCATGAATTGCCTTCATGTATAGGGCATGACCGAGAATAAAGTCGATAGTGTGTTCTTTGCAAAAATCAGCGACCCAATACCAACAGTGCATGCATTCTACGCCAACCACAATATCACCGATATACGGTTTAAGTAGTTTTAGTAGCGCTTCAGGGGCATTTTTAATTTTCTTGTGAACAAGGATAAGTCCTGTATTATCAATGATACAGACGTAAAGTAATCGCGCGTGTAAATCGATTCCGCAATAATATGGATGCATGTTATTGTAAAAGTTCATTGAGCTTTCTCCTGTAAGGTTGGTTGCCTTTTCAGCGTAGCGAATAATCGCGATGCTGGGGAGGAGGCTCAATGAGTATCAAGTTGCTTAACAGGACTAAAACAGTTTGCCCGCTTTTTGTAAAGAACCGCAAAAATCTGTCCAACCGTTTTAGCCCATTAGCAAAGCGTTATAACCCTTTTTGATTTGGGGAATTAAATAAAAATGGAGATTCAAAAAAGCATGGATGAGTTAACAATATTCTTATCAAACCCAATTGTCGGAACTATTGGATATACCTTATCATTAATCGCTGCAATTATTGCGATTTACCAAGCCTTAGCTAAAGAAAAAGCTCTGAAAACTATAAAAAACCTTAATTTACAGATTACAACTATAAGTCAAGAGAACAATGATTTAAGGCTATCTATAGATAAAACAGAGAATCATAATGAAATAAATCAGGGTGAAAAATCACAATACTTTCAAGATAATTCAGGTTCAGTAACTATAGATAATCGAGGTTGATATGAGTAAAGGAGTCACCTTTAAAGATAATTTCGGCCCTGTAAATATCAATAATGAAAACAGAGTTGCTCGATCCAGTATATTAGGTAAGTTGGTTGAAATAATTGCCACTTCAAATACCGAATCATGCAACTTAAGTCGTGACCCTGCTGAAATTGAAATCAAAATAGATTTTAATGATTTAGTTACTCACCGTTGGTTAGTCGATGAGTATGTTGATAACTCTGTGTTAATCGATAGCTCTATAACTCAACTAAACCAACTTATTAACAACGGTAGCACAAAGTTAAAGCGACAAATGAAGATGTTTTACAGAAATGCTCTTTCTGATTTTGGCATCAGCTCTAAGCCTTTCGATTTAACAAAGTTAAAAGCACAGTCTGACAATATAGTTCAAAGGGTTATGTCATTGTCTAGTGAGTTTGTAAGAGGTTCTTCAGACCTTCAAGCAGGTTACTATGATGAAGATATAAATTTTGGAATAGCTCTTATTACAAGCTACTCAATAATAGAATGTATTGTTTTGGAAAATCCTAATGATCACAATTGATTCTGACCCAATGTTAAATCCAATTTATATTGGTGCTTCAATCTTAAATGAATTGTCGTCAATAGACTTTACCGAAATAGGAATTGAAGAACTGTATTCAGCAATAAAAGATAAGCTAGATATGTCATATGAAGTATTCACTTTCTCTTTAGACTGGCTTTACATTATCGGTGCCTTAGACCTTAACGAAAATGGATTTTTAGTATATGCAACTTAATAAATTAAATGTATTTAAAAACAAAGAGCTACTAAGAAGCATTCAGTTCAAAAAGGGGCTGAATTTAATATTAAACTCCGACTCTAAGAGCGCAAAGAGTGGTAATAGTGTTGGTAAGTCAACACCATCAAGATTAATAGATTACCTGTTTCTTTCTTCCGGTGAAGATATTTACACTGAGCCAGAGTTTAAGAAGACTATTCCTGAAGTTACTAATTTCTTAGATACTAATGAAATTCTGGTAGAGCTAGAGTTTTTCGGTTTTGATAATAAGCCTTATATCATTTCAAGGGATTTGAAAACGAATACAAAAGAAGCTTTTTATTATATTAATCGTGAAAGTGTAGATAGTAAAAAATATAAAGAGCTTGTATCAACACAAATATTTGGGCAACAAAGTGACAAACCATCTGTACGAAATTTAAGCCATAAATTTATACGTAATACAAACGAGAAAATGCAAAACACCACAAGGTTTTTACATATAAATTCTAAACCAGATTTATATGATCAAGTGTATCTTTTTCTTTTCGGATTTACGGGGCTAGAGCTACTAAAAGAAAAAGCATCAATTAATAATCAGGTATCAACTAAAAAAAAGCATTTAGCTGCATACAGAAAGCCTCATAAAGAAACTTCTCTTGTCAAAATGATTAAACCTCTCGAAGCAGAGGCTGAACTTTTAAAGCAAAGAATATCAGAGTTTGATTTTAAGGATAATCAGGAGACTAACGTCAAAGAGCTTGTCAGAGTGCAAAGTGAAATATCTGATCTGACTTTATCTTATTCGAAGTTAGAGAATAAAATAAATTACCTAAATAAATCTATTGAAAACCTTAAAAGTAGTGCAACTAATGTTAATGGAAGAGAACTATCAGATATCTATGCAGAAGCTGGGATTGCGATAAGTGGTGAGTTAAAAAGATCTTATGGTGAGCTTGTTGTTTTCCATAATAAAGTTTTAGCAAATAAAGTTAAATTGATAGAAACTGAGTTATATAGTGTCGAATCTACCTCTGCTAGTGTCCGCCTTGATATAAATAATATGCAAGAAAAAGAAGCTAGTGTGTTTAAAAATATAAATGAACCAGACACTTTAAAATCAATTGGACGAATGTATAACGACCTATCATCTATCAGAGAGAATATAGCAAGTACAAGTGCTCTGTTAAAAAAAATAGAGGACACCAAAGAAGCAATTGAGCTTCTAGAAGATACTAAATCTAAGGTAGTTGATAAAATTAATAGTAATACTGTTGAGCTCGATAGTAACACTGAGCTGTTTAATCAATATTTCGGTGATCTAAGTAAATCATTTTATAATGAAAGATATATTTTTGATTTAAATTTTAATCTTGATAAAGAAAAGTGTGAGTTTGACATCGCTTGTATATCGCCAAATTCTACAGGCGGAAAAAAGAAAGGCGAACTTAGTGCATTTGATTTAGCATATATAAATTTCGTAAATGAAAAAAGGTTAAAGCGACCAACATTTGTAATTCATGACAGCATAGAAGATGTTGATGTAAATCAGGTTTTTGATATATTCCAAAATGCCAATAGAAGCAATGGACAATATATCGTAGCTGTTTTAAGTGACAAGTTAACAAATGAAGAGTTTGATGTATTTAAGAAAGAATCTGTTGTATTAGAATTATCTGAAACAAATAAATTCTTTAAGATTTAGTTTAGGTGAAAGCGGGTTATAACAACACGATTCAACAAGGACAAAAAACAGTTGGTTTTTGCTCCTGCGTCGCTTAGGTTAACCAACTATTTTTAGCCTGTTAATACGGGCGTTAAGTTTACAAGGAGGTTCGGTGGAATATTCATTATTCGCAGATGAAAGTGGAATATCTGCTATAGATAAGTGTTTTACAATTGGTTGTTTACTTGTACCAAACGATTACTTGGAGGAGTTTGAACAAGAAATTTATCAACTTATCAAAAAGCATAACTTGCCTAGCAATAGAGAGTTAAAATGGTCACGGGTTAATAATAGTTACGGAATGATCAATTTCTTAATCGATCTAACTCAACTTATATCTAATTCTCCCGTGAGCTTTATCTGTAAAGTTTCATGGAAACAACACTATTATAATTGGCAAGCAAATGAGGAGGTTGCATTCTATAAGTCTTATACAATGCTCATGTCTTATTGCGCTAGAATTCTTAAATCCAATATTAGCGCCAAAATTGATGATAAATCTGACTCATATAGTAAACGTGCTGAAGTTGTAGAAATTATAGGTAATCATACTCTTAGAGATAAACTCGGGGCTATTGCTGAAGTTAAAAAATGTGATTCAAAATCTGAATTATTAATACAAGTCGCCGACTTATTTACGGGTGCAATTAACTCTTCTCATAATTTGTTTTTAAATCCTGAGGCTAAAATCCATAAAGGAAAAGTTTTAGCTATTTCTAAAATTTCACAATGCCTAGGTTGGGATGCACTGCATTATGATACTTATCCTAATTCAGATATAAATATTTGGCACTTCCCAGAAAGAGAGTACCGGAAAGTACCAAATACATTAGATGTTGTACCAAATAAAAACATAGCTTATGTAACACGTGAAGATGTAATGTAAACTTAACAACACGCCCTGAGATGGACAGCAAGCACTAAAGCTCACTTTCCACCGCAAATTTTAACAGCGGTGATCCCTTACTTTTCAATGTGGTTAAGTAAGTTGATTCATCGTAGGGTGTATTCGTTTTCCAACACCTAAATATAATCCTTATCCATTTAAATGCCAGTGATCTAATAATGCAGTTGTGCGGCTTACCCTTGGCTTTTTGTTGCTCATAATACGCTTTAGCCCACAACGAATAACGAATAGAAAAGCCTGCTCATTCTACATCAAAGGGCTTTTAAGTAGATTGGTATTGTGTGATGGCAATATAGTTGTTTTTACTTGTTTTTACTTGTTTTTAAACGGCATGATGAGTAACCCCCAAAGCGAGGCGTTTTGCTTAGCACTTGGGTATTCAACCAAACCAATATCTATTTCTGCGTCGGCTTTTTTGGCCTCACTTTTATAGCTGCCAAAAAGTTTGTCCCACCAAATAACGCTAAAGCCATAATTTGAGTTTGTTTCACTCACTACTTTACTGTGGTGAATGCGGTGCAGTATTTGCGTCATTAATATAAGGCGCAGTGGCTTTTCAATGGCGTTTGGTAGGCGTATGTTTGCATGGTTAAACAAGGCGAGTCCATTTAACGCGATTTCAAATATAAGTACGGCAATGGCGGGTACGCCAAGTGCAGTAACTGCAATGAGTTTTATAACTATGCTAAGCACAATTTCGATGGGGTGAAAGCGCAGGCCGGTACTGGTATCTACATGTGCATCGGCGTGGTGTACGCGGTGCAAACGCCATAAAAGTGGCACTTTATGAAACAACCTGTGCTGCCAATAAATGAGTATATCGAGCAGTATAAGGCTTAGCACTATGGCTATTATGCTAGGCATAGCTAGTTGGTTAAATAAGCCAATGCTATGCTCTTGATTGTAAAGTGCTACTGCGGTTAAACCAATAGGTACGGCTAAGCGCGCAATGATAGATGAGGCAAACACTAAGCCAAAATTTGCAAACCAGCGAGTGCTGCTTTTAATGGGCGATTGCCTTGCGGGCTGTCGCCATTCAAGCAGCATCATTATGACTAAAATGCTAAAAAAGCAACCGAGTCGCCACCAAACTTCGTTAGTCATTATTATTTATAACCTCATTGGCTTCTTGCTGTTTAAGTGTGTGGTAGCCGCCATGTATACGGGTAAATATGGTAATGGCACAGGCAAAAGCAAATATGCCTGCGAGGAGGGCAAAGTGCTGCGGCCAAATACAAAAGGCTATAAATAGCGCTATTGTTTCTGTGCCTTCGGTTAAGCCATTTAAGTAATAAAAGCTTTTGTATTTAAATTGCGGCTTTTCGAGTTTAAACTTTTCAGCGGCTATGGCAAAGGCTAAAAAGCTTGAACCCGTGCCAATAAATGCAGCGAGTAATATTGCGCCTGCAATGGCGTTTTGTTCGGGGTTTGCCAAAATAAAGCCAAGCGGAATGGCCGCGTAAAATAAAAAGTCGAGTGTAATATCTAAAAAGCCGCCGGCGCTTGAACTTAAATTAGCATGGCGTGCTAGTGCGCCGTCAAGCCCATCTAAAATGCGATTTAAAGCAATGGCAGCTAATGCGCCGTACCACATTTCAAAAGCAAGTAATGGCACAGCGAGCAAGCCAATTAAAAAGCCAAATACTGTTAGCTGATCGGGTGTTATGCCGCATTTATGTATCAGCATTACCACAGGCTTTAACAGTGGTTTTATTACAGGGGTGATAAATTTATCTAACATAGGGTGCCTTGTGCGCTTAAAGTACAGTATTTAAGGTGAAAAGTTTACCGTTTGCAGCGTCGTAATCGCTATGATCGTGCGTTACCATAATGGCAGGCAGTTTATGTTGGCGTATTTGGCTAAACACCAGTTCACGGGTATCAACGCGCAGTTGCGTGTCGAGCTTACTAAAAGGCTCATCGAGTAAAATAGCTTTTGGCTCACTTAATAACAGTCGTAATAGCGCAACGCGTGCTTGTTGGCCGCCCGACAAGCTATCGGGATGGCGATTGGCCATTCCTTTTAAACCGACTTGCTCAAGTGCGTGTGCTATTTTTTCAATGCGTTGTTTTTTATCCCCTTTGGGCATAGCAAAAGCAATATTACCCGCCACACTTAAGTGCGAAAACAATAAAGCGTCTTGATACAGTACGCCAATATGGCGTAAATGCGTGGGTAAATCATTTATATTTTTACCGTTAAGCCACACCTCCCCAGTGGCTTTAAAACCACTGGGTAAAGTGCCTGTAAGCCAGTTTAACAAGCTTGATTTACCGCTGCCCGATGGGCCCATAATCGTTAGAATTTCACCGCCATTAACTTGCTCGTTTAAGCTAAGTAGTCGCTCATTTTGGCGATAAAGCTGACAATTTTTAATCTGTAAAGATGACTGCATTAAAAAACCTTTAACTCAATACTGTTTACTGTGGGAGCTTTACACTCGTGCACTTTTAAAAAAGTACTTAGGTAAAACCCATGCCAGTATAAATCCAATAAGCGGGAGTGCCATTTGCATAATAGCGTATACGGCACTGGTGCGCCTACTTGCGCCATTTGCCAGGGTAACGGCTTCGGTTGTTATGGTGGCTATACGCCCGCCACCGGCTAAAAGAGTTGGTAAGTATTGGCCAAAACTGATCGCTAACCCCAATGCGGCTGCAATTAAAATAGGTGCAAATAACTGCGGTAATTTCACCTTAAAAAACACTTTGCTAGGCGCTGCGCCCAAACTTGCTGCAACGCGCGCAAAGCGAGAGTCTAACCGCCTATAACTGCTCGCGAGTGACAAAAATACGTAAGGCAAAACAAACAGTAAATGGGTAAACACCACATTAAAAAACGCGGCTTGGTTATTTACCCATTGTTGTATCCATACTAGGCCAAACAAAAAGGCAATACTGGGTACTAATAGCGGTAAGTAAATAATTAAACTGGTAAAGCGAGAGATGGGTTTGTCGCTTAACTGCTCCGACTCTAAACACAATAAAGTAACCGTAATGGCAAATACCGTTGTGACTAAACCAATAGCTAGGGTATTAAAAAGCGGGTTGCTCATTTGCATTAATGCACTGTTAAAATGCAGTAGTGTAAATTGCTCGGGGAGTGCATTGGGAAAGCGCCAAAAGCCCGCAACCGACCACAAAATAAGGGCAATTAGCGAGAGTAAAATAAAACCGATCACTAAAACGGTGAGCATTACCGTTAGCTTTTGCCAATAAAATCCGCCGTATTCGCGCACCCCGTTAGTGAGTGAATCGCTAAATAATACCTTTATCGCTTTTTCGCCGCTAAGCCAAAGCGCAAGTAACCCACCCGTGAGTGCCAGTTGTAGCAAAGCACCGGCTGAGGCTTTAATACGTAAGTTTAAATCGACATCGTTAAACCAATGCATAATAGCTACCGCTAATGTTGGCGGTGTATTTGGGCCTAAAATAAGTGGCATTTCTACACTGGCGCTGGCATAAGCGAGCACAGCTAAAATAGGTAAACGCAGCAGTGGGTAAAGGCTAGGGAGTATTACTTTAAAAAAGGCGGTCATGGGGCAGTAACCTAAATTAAGCGCAACTTTATGTTGCTGGCGTAATTTTTTGCCAAGCTCAGGCTGCGCCAGTACGCCCAGTGCCATTAATAACAAAAATGGCAGTTCTTTAAGCGTTAACCCTAAAATTATACTAATGCCGAATGAGTCATGCGGAAATAGGCCGTTTGGTGCAAGTTCCCACCCGCTTAACCAAGGCGATATAATTCGTGAAATCATGCCTGAAGGGGCAATTAAAAAACCTACCGCAATAGCCGCTGCAGCGTGAGGTATAACTAAAATAGGGCTCAGTAAACGCTGAATGCGGTTAAGCCAAGGGCTGTTAAAAAAAGCGGCTAAAATCATCAAAGTAATAATAAAAGCAAGTAAGGTACTTATTAAACCTGTGCCAATACTTAGCATAGCCATATTTATTAGGCCGGGTGTTTGCCAAAGCATGGTAAAGCCTTGCAAGCCAAGTGTTGTTTGATCAAGTGCAGGGGCATAACCAAAGGCGGGTAGTAACACACTAATTAAGCCGCCAAGTACGGGTAAAATAAGTAAAACGAGTAAAAAGCGTGGGCTTAATTTTACTATTTTACTAAACATATCATGGCTTTTACGGGCGTGAGGCCCATGGCTTGTCGCCACTTTATTGCTAACAACACTCATTGGCTTACCCCATAGCGAGTTTGCCAGCCTTGCATTATGGCATTTACCCAGCTTGGGTGTGGCTCGCTCAATGTGCGCTTAATACTGTTAAAAGGCAGTGCGCTTGGGTGCGGTTTAGCTGTTTTAAACAAGGCTTGTTGCTCAGGCGTTAACGTTGATTGAATAAGTACGCTTTTATCGCCCCATATATGCGCTTTTTGCTTTTGTGCTTGCGCCTCTGGGCTTAATAAAAAGTTAGCGACTAATTGCGCACTTTGCGGGTGGCTTGCATTGTAAGGAATAGCCACAAAGTGGGTATTACTTAAACTGCCATCAGCCATTGCATAGCTGCGAATGCTTTTTGGTAAATCGTAGCGTTTAACGGCTGCGGGCACTTCGGGTGCTGAAAAGGTAAAGGCAATACTTAGCTCGGTATCGTCTACTAAACGGCGCATTTGCGCGCCACTTTGCATAAAGTGAGTGCCACCACGCCAAAGCGTAGGGTGTAGCTTATTTAAAAAGTCCCACAGTGGGGTTAACACTTGTGCTGTGTTGTTAGCGGTAGCCGCTTGGTTTAACTGCGCTTTAATGCTTTCACTACTTTGCTGATGCAGTATTACTAAGGCGTATTTTAAAAAGCTCATCCCTAAAAAATCAGGCGGCTTTGGGTAGCTAAAACGCCCCGGGTTTTGTGCGCTCCAGTTTAATAATTCGTTTAATGTAGTAGGGAGTTTGTTGTTTGCCTGTTTATTTATTGCAATGCTGTCGTAATAAAAGGTGAGCGATGCTTGCCCCCACGGTGCTTCCATACCGTTTGTGGGTATGCCAAAGTCAAAATTAACTGCAGGGTTATTAGCGGGATCTGTGTATGCAAAATGTGGCAGTTTATTTGCCCACTGTTTTAACAACAATGCGTGCTCGCTCATGGTGGCAAAGTTAGCGCCGTTTATCCATACCAGATCAACACTGCCTTGGTCATTATTATGTGCTGATTTTTCGGCCAACACTCGGCTTACTGCTTCGCTGGTGTCGCTGAGCTTTACATGCACTAAGTTAATATTATATTTAGTTTTAACTTGCTGGGCAGCCCATTGAATATAGGCATTTATTTGCGCGTCGCCGCCCCAGGCATAAAAGTACACGCTTTGGTTATTACCAAGCGTTTCAATATTTTCCCAGCGAGTGAGTAGTTCTTTACTCATATTATGAGCGCTGTTATTAGCAAAAGTACTTAAGCTTGTTATTAGGCAAACGCAAAACGCGACACAGTAAACACTGTAACGCGTAGCTGTTTGCCAAAACTTACTGGCGTGCATTTAAATCCCAGTTGTAGTCTAAAAATTTTACTTTCATGTCATTATTTCTAAGCGCTTTTTGCTGAGCGGGTACTAGTTTAAGTGCATCGCTATATTGCAGTAAAAACTGCTGTAGCGTCTCTGCACCTCTAAAACCTTTTTCAAAGTCATCGCCGTACCATTTAAATATAGAGGAGATATTTAGCGTATTTTCCTGCGCAAAATTACGTGTTGTATCAGATAAAAAACGCACCGTTTGCTGTTGCAATTGGCTCTCTAGTTCAGTAGCTGTGAATGCCTCCCCGCGCAGCGCAGGGCAACCAATACTTGCACAATTTACAGCAAAATGAATACGTGGGTCGTTATATTTACCGCTGCCACGAATTAAACCGTGCTCTATGTCATCAAGGCTGCGAGTTTTACCAAGTAGTGGCACAAACGCTTTACTCCACGGTGAGCTAAAAAAGCTGCCTAAATCTTTTATTGATTTAAGGTTTTGGGGCTCTTTACTGCCAAGGTTTGAAACGATGAGCTCTACGGTAAATGCATTATACGCATTAATTAAAAACGCCAGTTGCTTAGGCTTTTCCCACGCGTCAAACTCGTTTTGTGTTACAGCACTTAACGAATCTAAATACGTTTTTAGCTGAGTATGATCACCTTGTATTGCAGCGTAATCAACCTCTGTGCTGTGATTATGGTTAATAGCGACAACATGTTTATTTAGCAATGCATTCCAGCTATCGTGCAGGTTATTAGTCGTACTTTGCGCTTGGCTTGAAAGCGACGTTATAAGCGCCGTCGCAAGTAATGTCGCACTTAATAATAAAGGCTTTAATGTTGTGTTAAACATATTAGCCTCGACGCCACGTATGATATTTTTCGAGCAGGTTAAGTACTTTTTCAGGTGCATGGGCGCGTTTCCACTCGCCTGCAGCGTATTTGTTGCCTTCAGCCCAAGTAGGGTAGCTGTGTATAGTGCCCAGTATTTTATTAAGGCCTAAACCGTGTTTCATGGCCAGTACAAATTCAGCAATTAAATCACCAGCGTGTTCAGAGACCACAGTTACACCGAGTATTTTGTCTTTGCCTTTAGGGGTAATTACTTTAATAAAGCCTTTTGTGGCGCTGTCGGTAATTGCGCGGTCTAGCTCTTCAAACTCAAAACGAGTGATTTCAAAATCGATACCTTTATCAATTGCATCTTGCTCGTTTAAACCCACACGTGCCACTTCTGGGTCAATAAAGGTGGTCCATGGAATAACGCGGTAATCTACTTTAAACTTTTTAAGGTTACCAAATAAGCCGTTTACTGCTGCGTACCAACCCTGATGAGCGGCTACGTGCGTAAACTGGTACGGGCCAACAATATCGCCAGCGGCAAAAATATTAGGGTATAGCGTTTCTAGGTATTCGTTAGTTACTACTGTGCGGTTTGTTTCAATGCCTAGCTCTTCAAGACCGTAACCTTTAAGGCGGGCACTGCGGCCAACAGCGCATAGCAGTTCGTCGTATTCAATAGCAATTTCTTCATTATTGCCTTCGTTAAGGCGTTTAACAATAATGTACTTTTTACCGTCGCGCGCTTCACAGCGTAATGCCTGATGCGAGGTTAAAATGTTAACGCCGCTTTCGCTCAATGCTTCATGAGCAAAGGTAGACACTTCAACGTCTTCTTTGATCATGATGCGCTCCGCCATTTCAATTTGCGTAACGCTTGAACCTAAACGGGCAAAGCTTTGTGCTAATTCGCTACCAATTGGGCCACCACCAAGTACTACAAGCTTTTTAGGTGCTTCGTCAAGCGCTGCAAATTTATCCCACAAGGTATCGCTTGTTACATAACCAGTTTCTTCTATACCGGGTAGTGGCGGTACAAATGGGCGTGCGCCAGTGGCAATTACAATAGTACGTGCCGTTAATGTTTGTGTGCCGCCATCGTTGAGTTTAATTTCTACCGTCCACGGGTCAATTAATTTACCGTAACCTTTTACTACGTCTACGCCTAAATTAGTGTAGCGCTCTACGCTGTCGTGTGGTGCTATATCGGCAATTACTTTATGAACACGGGCCATTACTTTTTTAAACGAAAACTGCGGTGTCATGTTTTCTAGGCCGTAGTGTTCACCGTGGCGAATTTGCTCTGCAATTTTAGCGCTTTTAATTATCGCTTTACTGGGAACACAGCCGTAGTTTAAACAGTCGCCGCCCATTTCGCCCGCTTCAATAAGGGTTACTTTTGCTTTAACAGCAGCGGCAATATAGCTTGTTACCAAACCACCAGCACCCGCGCCAATAACAATCATGTTACGGTCGAAACTTTTAGGTTTAGTATAGTTTTTGTATACACGACGTTTTTTAAACACGTTTAAGATCCCTTTAGCAATAAATGGGAATACGCCCAATAAAGCGAATGATAAAATTAAGTCCAACGATAAAATGCCCGATAAACTCTCTATTTGAGCAAGCTGCGTACCGGCATTAACAAATACAAATGTACCGGCTAGCATACCCACTTGGCTTACCCAGTAAAAAGTCCATGACTTGATGGCTGTTACGCCCATTAACAAGTTGATTAAAAAGAACGGAAACACCGGCACTAAACGCAACGTAAATAAGTAAAAGCCGCCTTCTTTTTCAACGCCTGCATCAATGGCTGCTAAACGCTCAGGAAAGCGCTTTTTAATGGTATCGCGCAATAAGTAACGTGATACTAAAAAGGCCAGTGTGGCACCTATGGTTGATGCAAACGATGCAACCAATAAGCCTTCAACTAAGCCAAATAAAGCACCCGCTGCCAGTGTTAAAATAGCCGCGCCCGGTAAAGACAATGCAGTAACCACCACATACAATAAAAAGAATCCGCCAATGATTAATAGCGGAGATTGCGCTTTATATTGGCTAAACTGATCCATCGACCCTTTTAAGCCCTCAAGCGTAAGTAGTTGGTGCAAATCAAAATGAAAGAACAGGCTGATGGCGACCGCTGCAATCAATAACAAAAGTATTTTTTTAATCATGTTCTCTCTCTTTCAAACTTGCCTTTAAAAATTATGCGTAAGCGTCAGCTTGGCGTTTATTGGTAATTCAGGAAAAGCCAAGGTTGCACCAAAATAACCGCCTTCAAATACAGGGCGCCAATTTTTTTGATTGGTAACGTTGTTTACATCTAAGCGTAACTTGGTGCTAGGCGTAAAAGCATAGCTAGTATTTACGTTTAATGTGTACTGATCGCGAATATGTACGGTTGCCAAAAAGTCTAATGGGTAACTCTTTGTATATAGACCTGAAAAACCCGTTTGCCATTTCGAATTAATTGAATAATTTCCGTTAAAGCTAAAAGACTGCTCTGGAATGCCTTGAACTTGGCTACTTGAAGGCGCAAATGCGGTAAAACTAGGAGCGCCCACACTGGTGCCTGCAATAATATTAGGGCGTGAGTTGTCA
Source organism: Pseudoalteromonas sp. 120-MNA-CIBAN-0494 (assembly GCF_040308885.1). Lineage (NCBI taxonomy): Bacteria > Pseudomonadati > Pseudomonadota > Gammaproteobacteria > Alteromonadales > Pseudoalteromonadaceae > Pseudoalteromonas > Pseudoalteromonas sp. 120-MNA-CIBAN-0494. The sequence continues at coordinate 31,135 of NZ_JBEOOE010000027.1, read as the reverse complement.
AATGCATCGGCTACTTGGGCAGAATCTTGACTACTTGCAGAATTATCGTAGCGGGCGTCAATGTAGCTATAACCTGCGCTTAACCAGTACGGGTAGGCATCGTAAAATACTTGGCTTTCAAAACCTGTGGTGCGAATACCGGTATTACTGCCATCGCGGTTACGTAAACTACGGCGTTGGCTAAATATTGCGCCATCGGCGTACCAATCGCTATTGGTTGGTGCATATTTTAAACCAAACTCAACTAGGGTATTTTCGGTGGCAAAATTTTGCGCACTAATGGTATTGTCGCCGCCAAGTGTAGTGCCGCCAGCCATGCTATTTGATGTGGCTTCGTTGTAACTTGCTGCGCCATAAGTGGTGTAATCATCGCTTAGTCGGTAATTAAAACTTACTTGCCCTGAATGCAAAGTGTCGTTAATACTGTCGCTGGCGGCAATTTGCCCTACAGGTGCTATTGGGTCGTTTGCTTGTACGTCATAAAAATCAACGCGGTAGCCAACACTGGTATGAAACTTACTAGTCCAATCTGAATCTTGCTGAATAGCCACCCCTGTTTGCCATGAGCGTGAGTCTGTGGTGTCTGATAAGTTAAAGTCGCCACTGCCGTCGTTATTAATATCGTACTGACCACCCGGCGATACAAATACACCTGGGCGAAGTTCAACAAAGCGTGCTTGTTGTGCATCAGTTAAAGGAATGCGCCTATTTGAAAGTGGGCCAGTTAAATCTATGGGTAAGTCGGCTTCGGTGGTAAATTGGCTGTAACCTAATACGCGGTTATAACGTACATCAAAGGCAAAAATAGTTTGCTGGTTACTATTCCAAAGGTAGGTAAGCTCGGTACGGTTTTGCGCGGTATCGGCACCATCTATAATTTCAACAAAGCTGTTTTGTGCAATTTCATCACGTTGTAAATGCTGAAAGTAGGAAATGTTTTTAATTGACGCGTTACTAGAAAGCTCACGTTTATAAATACTGTGTAGTAAGTAAGTAGTGGCTTCGTTTAGATTATCAGGATCGGTCAGTACTGTACTACGGTCTATTTTAACTTGCCCGGTTGGCGAAATAATCGAACCCGCTAAAGGTACAGTGCTACCATTTGCTTGCACACCTTGGCCGGTAATATACAGTCCGTCATCTATTAACGCCTGAGTAGGGCGGTTAATACCGGCGTTATCGGTAAATTCAACTTGGTATAATTCAAAATTAAGATCCCAGCTGCTTTTATCATCAGGAAATACACGCAGGGCTGCAAATAAGCTGTCGCTTTTTGTGCCAGAGTAGTCGTAATAACTGCCGTTATCAATATGCTCTGCACTAACTCTAAAACCTACTTTGTCTTTTACTATGGGGGCGCTGTAGTCAACCAGTACACGATATTGATCCCATCGTCCTGCCGATGAGCTTGCTTTACCTTTACTTTCGTCTGTAGCGGCTTTTTTAGAGTGTAAGTTTACAAACCCACCATTGCGTTGGCTTGAGCCAAATAATACCGGTGGCGCACCTTTTACTACATCTATTTGTTCTAGAGCGTTGAACGATAACGGTACACCAAAGCCATTGTTGCCCGCTTGACGACGTGTACCATCTTGAAAAAGCTCACCTAATTGGCCGCGTATTGTGGGTAAACTTGGCGCGCCAAAACCACTGGCTGAATAGGTATTAGGGCTTACTGCAAGCACATCTTGTAACGTGGTAATGTTAAGCTGCTCTATTAGCTCGCTCGAAATAGGCGTTACCGAACGTGCTATGTCTTTTAGTGCTAAGTTGTCGCCAAATGGGCCATCTATGCTGGCATCTTTAACTGAAAGGCCTTGAGATTTAATAACTTGGCCAGCTACTTCAATGTGCTCTATGGTGTTATTGGTTGTTACTGTTGAGCTTTGGGCAGCTTGCGCCAGCAGTGGGGTATTTAATACGCTTGCTAACGATAGGGCTAAGTATTGGTATTTCAAGGGCTTTCTCTTTCTTGTTAATAGTTGATGATGATAAAGACCGAAAGGTGTAAAAATAACTTTCAGTAAAGTTTCGATTCTTTTTATTTTTTAGGGCATAACAAAACAGCTGCGTTTAAAGCGTGCTAATAAAATATTGCCGTTTCATTTGTAAAAAAATAGCAATAGAGTGACGATATTACACAGATTATAAATAATTGCTTTTAAACATATTTTTAAATTGTAGTCTACTTGCCAGCAGTTAACCTATTATATTTATTAGCTTTTATGTACAGCGTTTAAATACTTAAAATAAGCCGTGCTTTAACTGTTAATAAGCTAAGTAGGTAAGGGTAATTAAAAATAATTATGCTTTTTTGAAATAAAAACCAAGTTATACGGTCTTGGTAATTTAATAGTTTATTAATATTTTTATTAAAGGAAGTTTTATGACAAACCCAATCAGTGCCGATCTACGAAACCGTTTGCAGTGGTCTTTACTCTCTCTGCGTGTGGGTGTTTTTATTGTAATGATAATGTGGACGCTGGATAAATTTGTGAACCCGGCACATAGCGCCGGTATTTTTGAAAAGTTTTATGGCATTAGTGGGTCAACAGATATAGTGGCGTATGTGTTAGGTGCGCTGCAATTAGTTTTAGTATTAGCATTTTTGGCGGGTATTAAAAAGCGACTTACTTACGGAATCATTTTTGTAATGCATGGCTTGTCTACACTTTCATCGTACAACCAGTACATAGATGGCTTTAACAACTTATTATTCTTTACTGCATGGCCAATGTGGGCTGCGTGTTTTGCGTTGTATTTACTGCGCGACCAAGACGTAAAATTTACTATAAAGTAATATATAAAAAATTGGTTATAAGCCGCTTGGCTTATAACCAAATAGTACACAAGGGAGTGTGTCAAAGTTATAGCGTATAAAGTAGTTACTGCAGCAGTTAGTGCATTGCATCGTTATAGTGCTCAGCTAAGCTTTCTTTTTGCCCTTCGGTTAGTGCTTTGCCGGCTAGTTGAAATACTTCGTGCTCTTCTTCATCTAAGTGATGATGCACTAAATGATGGAGTTTTTTAGCAGCAACCAACCACGCTGGTGAACTCCTATCGGTTTCTTCAAGTTGTTCAATTAATTCATCAATATCATGATGTTCTGCCACACTATGGCGGGCTTTTTCATGGGTTAGATCTTCAAACATCAGTGGGTTATAAAAATAACGCTCTTCAAATTTTGCGTGTTGTTTTAGCTGTGTTTTTAGTTCAAGCATTAATTTTTGACGCTCATCTGTATCACCATGAGTTTGAATAAGCGCATCTACTAACTTACGTTGTATGTCATGATCGGCGCGTAGTGCTTCAAAAATATTCATTTTATTTCCTACTTTACTCATTGTTTAAATAATATGAAGCAAATACAAGGCCATTTTTAATACACTGTAATACAAGGGGTTTTGTTTTTATTACAAAGAGATTATTTGAGAGGTGTGTAAAAATTACTATGCACTGTATAAAGCTAACAACAAAAAGGACTAATATTATTAAAATAGTGTATTTATGTTTGAGGTTGAATCTACAGGACTGCATTTTTTAGGCAAAAAATAGCCTATGTAATGTGGGTATTCCCCATAGATCGCGATATCAACACATAAATGTCAAAACTGAGCCTAAAATTATTGTTATTTTAACTAAACTTAATGTTGTTCTAGCTTTCACATCGGCAGAGTGAAAGCTAGCAACAGCAGTGAATCATAGAATTTTGAACGCTTTCTATTTAGCTCTTATTTTCTGTAAAAATTTCGTTGTAAAGCATCAATAAATGAGCAGCACTCCAACTGAAATTACTTGCACCTTGTACAGCGCCTGTTTCAGGGTTGTAATTTTCTCTTATGGCACTGTTTTCACTTAAACCTTGCGCATTGGTCAACAGTTTTGCTGCTAAAGCGTTGGCTTCTACCGTATAGCCATAATTGTTTAAGGCGATTAAACCAAAATAGACTTGGTCAAGCCAGACTCTACCACGCCAATAAATATCTTGATCATAAGCTGGATTAGATAACGCCGCCGTACCTAAAGGCACTTTAGTGTTGAATTCACTTTCCTGCAGCATCACCTCTTTAACTCGCGCCGCTTTATCTTTATCTGCGATATTGGCCCATAATGGGCTCCAACCTTCTGGGCCTCTGCCGCGTTCGGTCAGTAGTTTACCAGTACAGCTTTTTTGTGAGCTTGCAGTCGGGTCTATAATAGCTCGATCATAATAAAAGCCTGTTTTATCATCGTAAAAACATTGGTTAATTCTTGCCGCTAATACTTTTGCTGTTTGTCTATATTTCTTGGCAAGAGCAGGTTTCTGTAGTAATTCAGCCATATTAGCTAACAGGTTTTTTTCATGAGCTAAATAGGTGTTTAACTCCACCGACTCTTGATTGATAGAAAACCCTATTAGCTCGCCAGCAGTATTTCTATTTTCGAAAAACATCACCTGCCAGTCTTTGCGGGCTTGCTCAATGTTACCTTGGTAATGTTGCTTAGCATAATGACTGAGCTGTGTTGGAGTGATAAAGCCAAAGCGCGCAGCATTATCCATACCTGATTCCCATGCAGCGCCATGCTGAGCGCCAATATCAATATCATCATAATCACCACGGCTCAGCACTTGTTGATATAATGCCATTCCATTGCAGTGATACCAGTGATCATTTTTAACGCTGCAACTGCTTAAACCAGCCGTTTGGGATTTCTTATCATCCAGATATTGTACTTTAAAGCTGATATTGCCATTTTCATCATTATGAAATCTATGTTTAGTAGCACCGTACTCTACTAAACCATTTTGATTATGATCACGGTTTCTGTACCACCATCGATGATATTGCTCAAGTCTTGGGAACATTTCGGCGATAAAGTTAATGTCTTGAGTTTTTAAATACACTTGCCAAATAGCCCAACTCGCCAATGGTGGTTTGCTATTGCGCTCATTCCAATTACCACCATCTCCACCACGAGGTTGATCTTTATTATAGAAGACTGCGTCTGTGATCATGCCTTCATCTTCAGGTCTTAGTGAGTCATTCGCTTGAATTTGATAATCAAACATCGCTCGAATATTGTTTTTCGCTAAGTTGGGGCTAAAGCTGGCCATGGCATAGGCATGCTTCCACGTATCCCAAGCCCAAGTGCCGTTAAACCATCTTGCGGTTACTGATGGGGTGACACTGTCATGTAATAAATTACCCGCAGCGCTACGCCAATTACCGATTAAGGTTTCTATTGATTTAATGGCCACTACTTTTTGTTTGTCAGTTTTGTCTTTAAGGTTAACGCCATTATCTAAATAGGCTTGCCACCTGTTTGTCGATGCTAGAAGGTACTTATAAGGCTCAGTCAGTGCATTAGTAATAAGAGCCTGCTCATTGTGGGCTTCATTTTTATTGTGGAAATAACTTTGCGTGGTAAATAGTTCGATGTCGCTATCTGGAGCAACTTTTATGTTGGCAGTACTAATATAATTTTGTTGCTTTGGTTCTATCTGTGTCGAACTAGCTAGGCTACGGCTAATTTGATATTGAGAACTGTCACTGGTAAGTATGTCCCATGTTGCTCTTATTTCATCAAAATCAATATTTAGCCCATACTCATGGCTTGTAATTTTACTTGACCAACCAGGTAAAGCCGCTTTAACCGTTTGACTATCATCCCATTGCGAAAGCAAAGTGCCTTGCCAGCTAAGTTGTAGTGATTGTTCTTGGCTCGTTTTGTTAGTAATTTTTGTGCTGATTAGCGCCGTCCTATTACTAATAAAGTGTAACGAGAGGGCAAGATCAAGCTGTGGTAACTGATACTGTTGAATGAGTGCACCTGGCTGCGAATAGATTGCTAACTGCGCTGTTGATAAATTAATGTTTTTTTGTGTTTTATTATCGATAATGCTCAGCTTTTCCAGCTGTTTAGCAATAAATAAACTGTACTCTTGCGCGATGATCATTGGGCCAGTAAATGCGCCGTAACTGCTTTTATCATTAGGTAGCAAGAAACCATGCCAAGCACCAAAATCTAAAAAAGGATTAAATTTTTGATTTTGGTAACTATCGTAATTTTTATATTGCTGAGGTGTTCCGGTCCGATCAATAACATTTCGGGCAAGAGGGTGCTCAGCAGTAATTTTTGTCATCGTTTCAGTTTTTGCAATTACAGTGCTGGAAAAAAGCACTGATAAGCAAAAACCTACTTTAAAGATATTAAAACTTTTTATCATGATATTACTTACCTCATAGCGAGTTAGTATCACTTTACAGTGATCTTAAATAGACAATAATTCCTTTAATTTCAAATTATGCCAAAGACTAAACTATTATGCGATAATTAATATAGTATTATTTGTATTATAAATGTTGCAATTGATGTGTTTGTGATTATATTCTGTAATCGCTAGGTTAAAGTGTAGCCTTGCAAAACAGAAAAATATAAATAAGTCAACAAATGGGTGAGTGATTAATTACTGCTCAAAAGGGGAGTCTACGTGCGAATTAATAAACCAAAATTTAATTATTTATCAATGCTAGTTATGGTGAACTTAGGTGTTTCAGCCGCTGTAAATGCATCAGAGACGAATAATAGTGCAAATAAAGACATAGAAGTTATTGCTGTATCAGGTATGCATGCCAGCATGGTCAAGTCGATGGATATCAAAAAATCATCTAGTGGTGTTGTTGATGCCATCATTGCGGAAGATATTGGTAAGTTTCCCGATCAGAACGTTGCTGAATCTTTACAGCGAATCTCAGGTGTTGCGATTGACCGAGATGGTGGCGAAGGGCAATTAGTGAGTGTTCGTGGTTTAGGTCCTGAATTTAATGCTGTGCTGGTAAATGGTCGTACTATGTCGACCGTTAGTGGTGGCAGAGCATTTAGCTTTGATACCCTTGCCTCAGAGCTAATTAGTGGCGCAGAAGTACACAAAACACAATCAGCAAAATTACAAGATGGTAGTATCGGTGCGACGATTAATATAACGACTCATCGCCCATTAGATATTGGTGAATTTAAAGCGATTGGTAGCATAAAAAATACTTACGACAAATTGTCTGACTCAAATAATCCGACATTTTCGGGCTTGATTAGTAATACTTTTGATGATGGAAAGTTTGGTCTTTTAGCATCACTTGCTTATAGCGATAAAGACAGTCGTAGTGATATTGCGCAAACAGCTGGCTATGTAGAAGAAACATTAGACTCATTAACAAGTGGTGAGACACTCGAAGATGTATTCATGCCACAAAACTACGATCAAATCGTAAAAACTGAAAATCGAGAACGTACCAGCGGTAGCTTAGTATTACAGTATCGTCCTAGTGATGACCTTTTGTTTACCGCCGATGCGCTATATTCAAAATATGATGTTAGTTATCGCGAAGATGTTCTTGCACATTGGTTCGAGTCAGGCAATATCGTTGATGCCACTTTAGATGAAAATCGCACCATTGTTCGACTTGCAACAGGTAATAACAGTGCAACAGATTACTTAAACCGCTTATCTTACCGTCCAACCACGACTAAAGCACTTGGTGTAAATATGGACTGGCAGTTAAACGATGAAATTAATATTGCTGCCGATGTGTCATACTCTAATGCGAAGTCTAACGGAGGTAATGGTACTACAGATACCGTAGCTGGCTTTTTTAATAGCTATACCTTTGATAATACGCAAGGTGGCGCAATACCGGTTTTAGGCTTCTCGGAAAACTTAAGTAAAGATATCTTGGGCGCAAACTGGGCCAGTATTTTTGGTGATGATATTGAAGATGAAATAGCTGAAGCACGACTGGGGGCAGAATGGATTGTCGATGCGGGTTCGCTGTCTAAAATTAACTTTGGTACCTCATATTCAAACCGTACTTTATCCACTATGCCAACGAACACTGATCAAACTGTACGTAATGGCTGGGGGGGATATGTCGTACAACTTCCTGCAAGCCTATTCAGTGACTTTGACGCAGATGGCTTTTTATCTGCTGTTGACGGCAACCCTGTTAGTCAGTGGTTAAGCTTCGATTCTTATGAATATATGGCATTTTTAGAAAGTAATCAAGGTTATACACAACTTGACCCTGAATCTGCTGAGCGCATGAAGCAAGCTATGGATAACAATGGTGGTCATACTGCACAAAATGTATTGTCTGATTCATATGAAGTTGAAGAAGAGCTAAAAGCAATCTATGTTGATGCTTACTTCGATGGTGAATTTAATTATCTGCCATGGCAGGTTGTTGCTGGTGTTCGTTATGTACAAACAAATACTAAATCATCAGGTTATGGCAATGAATTAATTGATATTACAGGGCCTGATGCACTAGGTAAGTATGTCCCTATAATGTCTGATGATTTATCGCGTATTAGTGCAGATGGCGATTATAGTAATGTCTTACCTAGCATAAATGCCAATATTGAAGTTATTGAAAATGTGATCGTACGTACGGCTTGGTCAAAGAGCATAACGCGTCCAACATTAACTGAACTGTCTCCAGCGACGACTTATAGTGAAGGCAAAATTGACAGCTTATCAGCCTCTGGTGGCAACCCTAACCTTAAACCTTATGAATCAGATAACTTCGATTTAAGTCTTGAGTGGTATTTTGATGATGCAAGCTATGCTGCTATCTCTTATTACACCAAAGATATCGATAACTTTATTGATGCAGGACAATCACAAGAAAGCGTAACGGTTCCTAACGGTGAATTCGAAGTAAAAGTTAGCCGTCCAATGAACCTTAACTCAACTAAAATCGACGGAGTTGAACTTGCTTTACAGCATAGATTTACCTACTTACCTGCGCCATTCGATGGTTTAGGTATGATGGCAAATATGACCTTTGTTGATAGTGAATCAAGTGCCGACACCGCGGAAAACCCATTACCATTGCCAGGTTTAGGGGATTCGCAAAATGCGGTGTTATTTTATGAGAAAGACGCCATTCAATTCCGCGTAGCTTACAACAACCGCTCTGAGTTTATGCAAGTAACCTCTAACTGGGCAGGCGGCGCGCCAATTTATGTTGAAGACTATTATCAAGTTGATATTAGTGGAAGTTATGATATCAATGAATCGTTTACGGTGTTCTTTGAAGGTATTAACGTGACCAATGAAGTGACCAATAAACGTGGTTTATATAGTAATCATGCTTTATATACCATTGAAACTGGCCCTCGCTACTCAATTGGTGTTCGTGGTTCATTCTGATCCCCAAGCAACAAAGGGATTTGTTGATTTATTAAGATACTAGCTAGTTTTATTAATCTAGCTAGGTCTCTTTTTCATCCAATTACTGAACACTAATATTATGAAAAAAGCACATATTTGGCTGAGAGCCGAAACTAAACCTTATGAGCAACGTACTGCACTGTCGCCAATAGGTGCAAAAAAATTAATTGAGGCGGGCTTTAAAGTGACCGTTGAATGCTCACCTCAAAATATTTTTACTCAAGAGCAGTATCAAGAAGTTCATGCCGAAATTGTCGAGCAGGGCAGCTGGGTTAATGCGCCGAAAGACGCGATTATTTTAGGTTTGAAAGAACTACCCGAGGATGATTTTCCGCTGATCCACCAACATATTTATTTTGCCCATGCTTATAAAGAGCAAGCAGGCTGGCAAGAGCTATTATTACGCTTTAAGCACGGTGGGGGCGAGTTATTCGACTTGGAGTATTTGGTTGATGAGCAACAACGAAGAATTGCCGCTTTTGGTTACTGGGCAGGCTTTTCAGGTGCTGCTTTATCCATATTGGCTTGGGCAAATCAACAGCAAAACGTTAATCCACCATTAGCTAATATTTCATCTTATCAAGACAAAGAGCAACTGCTTGGCGACCTTAAACAGGCGATAAGCCAAATCGATACTAAACCGAAAATGCTAGTCATAGGTGCTAAAGGTCGCAGTGGTAGCGGTGCAGTGGATTTAGCTAAATCACTATTACTTGATATTATCGAATGGGACTTAGCCGAAACCAAAAAAGGCGGACCGTTTGTCGAAATCACTCAAGCTAATATTTTTGTTAACTGCGTACTGATTAATCGAGATTTACCGCCATTTATCACTAAAGAGTTACTGGATCAACCAACAAGGAAATTGTCGGTGATTGTTGATGTCAGTTGTGATCCCTACGGGAGCTACAACCCATTACCTATTTATAAACAATGCACAACGTTCGAAACTCCTTGTTTACGCATTGATGACACTAATGTGCTTGACCTTATTGCTATCGACCATCTGCCGTCGTTATTACCTAAAGAAAGCAGCGAGGATTACGGCGAGCAATTAGTAAAACATTTATTAACGCTTACTGACAAATCTCAGGGGGTTTGGCCTGCAGCATTAGACTTATTTAAACGTAAAATAACCGAAATTAAAACAGGAAATATATGACTCATACTATACATTGGCTAGGAGCTGGATTATCGTCAGCACCTGGTATTATTGAATTAGCAAAAAAAACAACGCCTATTATTGTGTGGAATCGTAGCTTAGCGAAAGCACAGCAAGTACTGGGAAATAGTGATGTTGAGATTGATGTCCGCCAGTTAAACTGGGATGCATTAACTGCGAGTGTAAAACCCGGTGATGTACTCGTGTCAATGTTACCAGCGACTATGCACTTAACTGTGGCAGAATTTTGTTTACAACACCAAGCCCACTTTGTTTCTAGTAGCTATATCGCACCGGAAATGGCGGAGTTAGACGCCAAAGTAAAAGCGGCCAATTTATGCTTTGTCAATGAGGTAGGTTTAGATCCTGGTATCGATCATTTATTTGCTCATTTGTTGGTTGATAGCTACCAAACTAGTGAGCAATATTCACCAGGAAACCAGCATTATTTTCGCTCTTATTGTGGCGGATTTCCGAAAGAGGCCAATGACTTTAAATATAAATTTAGCTGGTCACCATTAGGGGTTTTAAAGGCGTTACGTTCAAAAGCACAATGGCAAGAAGACGGCCAAGTGAAAACTTCTAATGCCCCTTGGGAAGCGTTAAGTGAATATCAAGCGCAATTATTTGATCATCATGAAACATTCCAAGCCTATCCTAATAGGGACTCAATACCCTTTATCAAACAATATAATTTTAAAGATGATTGGGATGTTCAGGAATTCGTCCGTGGGACATTACGATTAAATGGTTGGTCAACAGCATGGCAGCCACTATTTGACGAGATAGCTACGCTCTCAGGGAGCGAGGGCGAGCAACGCTTGCAGGAAATTAGTCAAGAGCTTGAGCAAAAATATGGCTATGATGAAGGTGAAGCGGATCGCGTAGTCATGTGCGTAGAGTTAGAAGTTCGACGTGAAGGCAAAGTGGTTTGGCATCAAAGTTATCAGCTAGATAGTCAAGGTAACGAGCAAGGACCTGCCATGGCTCGACTAGTGTCATACCCAGTTAGTTTGGCAATAGAGTCTGTACTTAATCACCAAATATCAACAGGGGTAAGTGCGGCGCCAGAAAATGTCAAACAAATTGATCAATGGCTATCAAAGTTAACGACTTTAGGAGAGTCGATTGGTCACCATGATTATTTAACAAAGTAAAATAAAACGGCGATTGAATGCTTGACCTTCAATCGCCGTTTTTATATATAGTTATCTACCAGAAACATGGATTAAAGCTAAGTATGCTTTTCTTTAATTGATACTAAATAATCAATGTTTCTACAAAGCCCTGGAGTGACTGAGCAAATAGTTTAAGAATTATGTCGATTTTCCATAAAACAACTAACAATAAAAAACAGCGCCCAGTTACCCTGAAATACACATGTTTACGTACTTTTAGTCTGGCCGCTAAAAATTAAAGGGATAAGCATGATAGAAAAAAAACAAAAGCCGACGTTATTTGACGCATTATTCCCCATAGTCATTTTACTTTTCTTACTCTTTCTTGCAGTGTATTTTTTTGGCGATGATTCATCGTCAGGACCTAACCAAATAGCATTGATGTTATGCGCAGGCATCGCGTGTCTTATTGGTTTAAAAAATGGCTACAATCGCGATGAAATTGAAATCGGTATTACCAAAGGTATTAGTTTAACGTTAGGGGCCATCTTAATTTTATTAGCGGTCGGCTCACTTATTGGTACTTGGTTATTAGCTGGTACCGTACCAACAATGATTTATTTTGGTTTACAAATTCTCGAGCCGCAATACTTTTATGTCAGTTGCTGTGTTGTTTGTGCGTTGGTTGCGTTATGTATTGGCAGTAGTTGGACGGTAGCGGCAACGATAGGTGTGGCATTAATGGGAGTTTCTTCGGGTATTGATGCCTCCGGCCCGATGACGGCGGGTGCTATTATCAGTGGCGCTTATTTTGGCGATAAACTTTCACCATTGTCAGACACTACTAATCTGGCCTCAGCCATTGCTGGAACAGAACTATTTGTTCATATTAAAAACATGATGTGGAGTACAGTGCCCAGCTTTGCTGTTACCCTCATCATATTCTTTTGTTTTGGTTTAAATAGCAAAGAACAGGTACCTAATGGCCAAATAGAACAGCTATTAGTCAGCCTAGAAAATGAATTTTTTATTGCTTGGTATTTACTGCTACCTTTGTTTATTACTTTATTTTTAGCAGTGAAAAAAATGCCAGCGTTTCCGGCCATTGGTATTGGTGCAATTGCTGGTGCCGTATGGGCGGTGTTATTTCAGCAAGATCTTATTCTGTCTTACGCCAATGATGGTTTATCAACACTCGAAGCTAATACCATGGTGGTATGGCAAGTGATGTTCTCTGGCGTTGAACTAGACACAGGCAATAAGGCGATTGATAGTTTATTAAGTGGCGGTGGTATGGGGTCAATGCTAAATACTATTTGGCTAATAATCTCGGCGATGACGTTCGGTTCAATAATGGAAAAGGTGGGTTTGTTAAGGCGTGTGGTAGAAAGCTTAATGAGCGTGACTAACAGCGTTGCCTCGTTAATTTCTACTACGATAGTGACGGCTTTTGGCACTAACTGTATAGCCGCCGATCAATATATCGCAATTGTAATGCCGGGTAGAATGTTTAAAGAAGAATATAAGCGTCGCCAATTAGCGCCGGAAAATTTATCGCGAGCGTTAGAAGATGGCGGCACGGTCACTGCGCCGCTTATCCCGTGGAATACCTGCGGTGCTTATATGCAGTCGGTATTATTGATCAACCCCTTAGAATATGCGGTCTTTTGTTTCTTTAATTGGCTATCACCCATTGTTGGTATCGTTTTCGCTATTACCGGCTTTAAAGTAAAAGCCTTAGTGGTAAAAACACTCGATAAAGGCGTTAAATTAAGCCCAACAGCAATAAAGTAAAGCTAATCAGCAATATAATAATAAGAGTAAATTATGGCTAAAAAATTAAAACATGTGGTAATTGTTGGCGGTGGCAGCGCTGGCTGGATAGCCGCGGGCAGTATTGCCGCGATGCACAATACACAATCAGGACAGGGGCTAAAAGTGACGTTAATTGAGTCACCTGATGTTAAAAGTATTGGTGTTGGTGAGGGTACTTGGCCGACTATGCGTACCACGTTACAAAAAATGGGTATTTCTGAAACCGACTTTATTCGCGAATGTGATGTTAGCTTTAAACAAGGGGCAAAGTTTGCCAAATGGGTAACGGGCACCGACGATGACTTTTATTACCACCCGTTAGTGTTACCACAGGGTTACTTTGATATTGATTTGTTTAAATATTGGCAAAAAGATAAGCAGGGTATGTCATTTTCAGAGGCGGTGTGTTTTCAAGAACAACTGTGTGAAAAGGGCTTAGCGCCGAAATTAATCACCTCACCTGAATATGCCGCCGTGGCTAATTATGCTTATCATTTAAATGCTGGTAAATTTGCCGAGTTTTTAAAAGCGCATTGTATAAACACGCTGGGTGTTGATTATATTCAAGATCATGTATGTCAGATCAACAGCATAGACTCTGGTGATATTGCCAGTTTAAGCACAAAGCATCATGGTGATATTGCGGGCGACTTGTTTGTTGATTGTACCGGCTTTTCCGCTTTGTTGATTGGTGAACACTATCAAGTGCCGTTTATCAGTAAAAAAGATATTTTATTTATCGATTCCGCACTAGCAGTGCAAGTGCCTTATGAAAAAGGTGCTGATGCCATTGCCTCACACACGATTTCGACCGCACAAGAGGCAGGGTGGATATGGGATATAGGGTTACCGTCGCGCCGCGGTGTTGGTCATGTTTATTCCAGCCGGCATACCACGCAAGCCGAGGCTGAAAAAGCGCTACGGTGTTATTTAAAGGACTCTATTGGTGATAAAAGCGAAAGTATCGCTTTGCGGAAAATTGATATCAACCCAGGTATTCGAGAAAAATTCTGGGTTAATAATTGTGTGGCGGTAGGTATTTCGGCCGGTTTTTTAGAGCCGCTAGAAGCGTCAGCGTTGGTGATGATCGAACTGGCTGTTGCCACGATTGCTGAACAAATGCCAGCAAATCGCGAATGCATGGATATAGTGGCAAAAAGCTTTAATGAGCGCTTTAACTATAACTGGGAGCACATCATTGATTTCCTTAAATTACATTATATTGCTAGTAAGCGCGAAGACTCGGCATTTTGGCGTGATAACCGTGATCCCGCCACGATTCCTGACAGCTTAAAGTCATTAATGACCTTATGGCAGCATCGCTCGCCGTCAGAATATGACTTTCACTATAAACGTGAGGTGTTCTCAGCGGCAAGTTATCAATATGTGCTTTATGGTATGGACTTTAACTTTACGCCCAACGAACGCCCTGCTAGTGAAGCGGAAGAAAAAATGGCGCAGCGGATGTTTGCTGAAAATAAGCAGGTAACTGAGAAGTACGTCAGTGCTTTACCAAGTAATCGAGAACTGATAGATAAAATTCATCAATTTGGCTTTAGTAAAATTTAATTACAGCAGGTTAGTTATGCATCAATTAGAAACCGTAAATAGCGAGCACCACAGCAACACAAAAGTATCGCTAGCAGGCACGTTAGAACAACATGGACAAGTACACATGAGCCATATTGTCGCGCAGGAGTTTGCTGAGGTTGCCCAGTATTACCCGATCTTTTTTGCGAAAGACAGCGATACTGGTCAATTTCAACCTGTGGCCTTATTTGGCTTAGCGGTGGATGAAAATATTTACCATGACAGTGGCTTGTGGGAAAAGTGCTATTTACCGCTAAAACTGCAAAGCACGCCTTTTTATTTAAGCCAAGACCTTGACACTCAGCGGCCGATTTTAGCAATTGATAGCAATGACGCGCGCGTAAATGAGCAACAAGGTGAGGCGTTATTTAACAACGGCAAGGCGAGCCCCTATTTACAACAACAAAGCGTTATATTGTCTGAGCTTACTCAAGGATTTGTACTTAACAGTGCCTTTATCAACGAGTTGCTAGCGTATAATTTGCTTGAGTCGGTATCGTTAGATATTAAATATAATAATGGTCAAGCACAGCAATTGACCGGCCTATATACCATAAATAAAGAGATGTTAGAGAAGGTACCGAGTGAGGTGCAAACGCAATTTCAGCAACAAGGTTATACCGCTTTACTCAGTGCGGCTATGGCGTCAGTAAGCCATGTTAGTACCTTAATAGATATTAAAAATCGCTTATTGGCCAGTAAGAGCCAAGCACAGTAAAGAGTAAATAACTTAAACTTAGTCATGTTATCTGCTGCGATATTAACGCTAATGATTCAAGTTATATCGCCGATGTTGCTGGTAAGCCCGCCTGAGACGCGAACCGCGGTCTTCATTTAAAAGCGTAGCATCGCTGTTATCGAGGCTAAATGCGTTGTCAATGGCGCGATAGGCTTGCCTAAGACGTATTAGTTCAGGCGACAGCTAACAACTCACTAACGACCTGTAGGGTAAGGCAAAAAAGCCACGTGATGACGTGGCTTTAATATATTGAACATAGTTAGCGCATTAAATATCGAATTTAATACCTTGTGCTAATGGCAATTCAGTCGAGTAGTTGATGGTATTGGTTTGACGGCGCATATACGCCTTCCAAGCATCTGAGCCAGACTCACGTCCGCCGCCGGTTTCTTTCTCACCACCAAAGGCACCGCCAATTTCCGCACCTGAGGTACCAATATTGACGTTAGCAATACCACAATCTGAACCCCAATGAGATAAGAAGTTTTCTGCTTCTCGCAAGTTCTCTGTGAAGATTGCTGAAGAGAGTCCTTGCACAACATCATTTTGTAAAGCAAGAGCATCATGCACATCACCTGAGTACTTTATTAAGTATAAGATCGGCGCGAAGGTTTCATTTTGTACCATGTCGTAATGATTTTCCGCTTCAACAATGGCAGGTTTTACATAACAACCAGACTCATAACCAGGGCCTGATAATACGTCACCGCCGCACAATAACTTACCGCCTTGCTCTTGTACCTTGACTAAAGCATCACTAAACATAGCAACGGCTTGTTGATCAATTAATGGACCAACATGATTACTTTCATCTAGCGGGTTACCAATTTTAAGTCCGGTATACGCTTTGACTAAAATATCCTTTACCTGTTGATAAATGCTTTCATGAATAATAACGCGTCGCGTGCTGGTACAGCGTTGGCCTGCTGTACCTACCGCGCCAAACACAGTACCGGGTATCGCTAGTTTTAAATCCGCTTGTGGCGTTAAAATAATGGCGTTATTACCGCCTAACTCTAGAATAGACTTACCAAACCTTGCCGCAACGCTGATACCGGCATGACGACCGACACGGGTTGAGCCCGTGACTGACATTAATGGGATACGCTTATCATGTAGCATGCCTTCACCGAGTACATTACCGTCACCAATCACTAAAGAGAATATCCCTTCAGGTAGCTCGTTTGCCGTTAAGACCTCGTTTAAGATATTTTGACACGCGATGGCAGTTAATGGCGTTTTCTCTGACGGTTTCCACAACGTGACATTACCACAAATAGCAGAAATCATGGCATTCCACGCCCATACAGCAACCGGAAAGTTAAACGCAGAAACAACCCCGACAATACCGAGCGGGTGGTATTGATCATACATTCTATGCAACGGGCGCTCTGAGTGTAAAGTAGAGCCGTCAAGTTGACGAGATAAGCCAACGGCAAAGTCACAAATGTCGATCATTTCTTGTACTTCACCTAAGCCTTCTTGTAATGATTTACCCATCTCATAGGCTACAAGCTCACCCAATGGCTGTTTAAAGTCACGTAACTTGTTACCAATTTGACGGACGATTTCACCACGGTGAGGGGCCGGTACTTTGCGCCATACTTTAAATGCGGCTTGAGCAGTATTCACCACATGCTCATAGTCTTCGCTTGAACATTTGTAGACGCTAGCAATCGCTTCTCCATCTGCTGGAGATGAAATATCAAATTGACCATTACTTTTTGTCTCCATCCAGTTAATACCGGTTGAAGCGCCGTAGTTGATGGCATTAATGCCTAATTCATTTAAAAATTTCATATGCACCTTTTGTTTTAATGTAGACGCTGTCACGCTGATAGTTCCATTAGTCCTAGTTTAAGTACCTTGATAAATTTATCCGCATCGCATTTATTAAATGCTAATGGCGGTTTAATTTTCAAAATATTATAAAAAGGCCCCTCAGTACTGAGCAAAATGTGATGCTGTTTGAAGAACTCAACTAACCATGAGGTTTTGTCGGTGGCAGGTTGCTTGCTAATGCGGTCTTCGACTAATTCAACACCAATAAATAAGCCTAAACCGCGTACGTCGCCAATAAGCTCAAAGTGTTGCTGTAATAATCTCAATTGCTCTGTAAAGTAAGCGCCAGTTGTTAAGGCATGAGCCTGTAACTGCTCTTGCTCAATCACATCAAGTACTGCCATACCAATGGCACACGACACTGGGTTGCCACCAAAGGTATTAAAGTATTCCATACCAGTGACAAAGGCGTCGGCAATTTCTTGTGTGGTGATCACGGCGGCCATAGGGTGACCATTACCAATTGGCTTACCTAAGGTGACAATATCTGGCACCACATTTTGTGTTTCAAATGCCCACATATGACTACCGACTCGGCCAAAGCCGACTTGTACTTCATCAGCAATACAAACGCCGCCAGCAGCACGTATTTGTTCGTACACCATAGCTAGATAACCGTCAGGCATAATAATTTGGCCAGCAACGCCCTGTAATGATTCACAAATAAAAGCGCTAGGTTTTTTACCGGCCTGTGCTAATTTGGCAAGGGTTGCTTTTACGCTATTGGCATATAGCTCAGCGGTTTTGCTGCCTGTGCCTTGAAATTCACCTCGGTAAGGATCGGGCAGGGTAACCTTATGTACATAAGGTGGTGCACCTTCGCCGCCCGGGCCGTCAAATTTATAAGGGCTAGCTTCGATACAGGCATTGGTATTACCATGATAAGCGCCGTCAACCACCAGTAGCTCTTTTGATTTAGTGAAACAACGCGCTAATCTAAATGCGAGTTCATTCGCTTCACTGCCAGAGTTGACTAACATACAAACAGATAATTTTTCTGGCATGGTTGCCAATAGTTTATCTGTGTAGTTAACGATATTGTCATGTAAATAACGGGTGTTGGTATTTAGTTTGGCTAGTTGTGCTTGTCCTGCCGCGACCACTTTTGGATGGCAATGACCAACATGACAAACATTGTTGACCATATCTAAGTAGGGCACACCTTGCTCAGTAAATAAATAAGCGCCTTGGCCGCGCACCATTTTTAATGGTTCTTGGTAGCTTAAACTTAAGGTTTTTCCTAAGTGTTGCTTACGGTAGCGGATAATATCAGCAGGTGCTTTGCCGCTGTCTAAAGGTAGCTGACATGCTTGACGTAATTGGCATAGCACGGCGAAGGGACTTAATGCGCTTAGTTGTTCAAGTAGCGCCCAGGCCGGTTTTACCGACACTAACAAGTACTTATTGTCTGGTTGCTGCGAAATAGCTAAGGCGGAATTACAAACTGTAGTACATAAACGCAAGGCGACTAATGAATATAAGACTTCGAGTTCGCTGTCAGATAATGGTCGCACCTGATGGTAGCCAGCCACTATGGTTTTAAAGGCATTCAGTACGCCATCTTGTGTTGATTTTTCACCCATTAGGGCATACGCACAGGCAACGGCTAATTCATTAACAATATGGCTGTGTACCATATCACCAAAATCGATCAAACCGGTTATTCTGGTTGGCGCGGTTACATCATTCACTAACAAGTTGTAATCGTTGGCATCATTATGAATTACGCCTTGCGGTAATTGCGCTAGTACAGGCATGGTTTGCGTTTGATAAAGAGTAAGAAATTTCTCTACCAAAGGCGCTTGGTCAGCATGCAGAAGATGCTTTTTGCTCATACTAACACGATAGCCCTGGGCTAAATCCCAATCTAAATAACGAAACGCACCAGGATGTTGAAAACCCGCTAACGCTAAATCAATCTTAGCAACAAATTGGCCTAAATTAGACCAAAGCGACTCATTGTGCGTCAGGCTGTCGGCTTCAGCATAGAACTTGCCCGGGATAAAGGTTAATACCCGTAAATAAAACGTTTGTTGTTCAGCATTAGTGATAGGGGTAATGGTTTCGCCATTTATATTACTCAAAGCATGAGGCACAGCACATTGCTCGGCAGTTAAATGTGCCATAGCCGCATTTTGCATGTCTAGCTCGAGTTTTGGCTCTGCTGAGTTAGCAATTTTAACAATATATTGCGCGTTACTTTCGGTCGTTAATAATAAGTTTTGATCACAATAGCCCATTAGGCTTTTCAATTGCCCAGACAATTGGTATTGCTGAGTTAATAATTGATTAATTGCAATGTCAGAAAACGACGGTGTTTGCTCTGTACTCATTGTTGCCTCTTCAAAGCTTATAGCTAGGTATTGTTGCATACTCTCGCCACTTCAAAATGCTAGCCCAATTAGGGCTGTATCTTGAGATGGCTTGAGTAGGTGGTTACTTACTTGCTATTTGACCCAACGGTACGAGCAAGTGCCGCAGGGTTTACCTTGGTAGCACTAAAAGGCACTAAGGTAAAACCGTACTGATAGCTTTGTGCTGGTATGGTATATTGTGCATGTACTAAGCGCCCCCAAGACGTATCACCCCCTACGCCCATTTGTTTGTGGTCGATATTGACGGTAACTAAATCGCGCATCGGTACTTCTGCGCCATGCTTACTGGTTACCGGTACTAACCCTGAGGCTGATTCTTCACCGTCTTTACCAGCAATAAAGTCGATATCACTTTGTTTATAAGGCCATGCACTGGTGTTGAGTACTTGATCGCCAACGACTAAAAGTCCTAATCCATGGTCAGCTTTTAACGCCATCCAACGAACATCGGTTTTATTGCCATTTTCTTGTGGACGAACATAGTGATGTATTTGGTCCTTAACTAATCTTTTATATAATGAAATTGGTGCTGATGTTTTTCTATCCGCATAGCTTTCATGTGGCCCACGGCCAAACCAAGATAATTGTTGGAATTGTCCTGGCATAGTTAGTTGCATACCTAAACGCGGTAAGTTTGGAAGCTCTTGCCCTGGGGCAATATTTAACTGACTTTGCACATGAATTTGACCATTATTGTGAACGTTATATTGCACTTGATAATCACCGATAAAGTCAGCGACTTTATACTTGCTAGTAACTTGATAACCTTGTGCTGTTTTGTGTTTTTTCAGTGAAGATAACACTAATTTATCACTGGCGGTTTGCCATAGCGCCGCCCAATTTTGCATGCCATTACCTAAATCGTTATCAGTGGGTGCACGCCAGAAGTTTGCGCGTAACGATGATTTAAGTAAGTCACTGTTGTTATAGCTATATTGGCTTAACCAACCGGTGTTTTTATCAAAAGTGGCAGTGCTGCTGTTATTACTAAAGCTTAAAACGTTTTTATTATCTTGCTTAATTACCATAGCGGCTGACGTTTTTGGCGCTTGATTAGCCACTAACTGTACCGGTAATTTAAATTGTTCAAATGCCAGTTCATGTCCGCTTGCTAGCAAACCGTATGGCTGACGAACTACAGCGCTGAGGGTAATGAAGTATTCTTTGCTATCAACTTGTGGTAATGACGGCAATGCTAGCTTGATCTGCGCTTTCTGACTAGGTAATACATTTGGAAGAGCTTGGTGGCCGTGTGCAACAACTTCACCGTCTGTTTCAATACGCCACTGTAAATCAAACATGGCTAACTCGATGAAGTCATAGCGGTTTTCTACAATAAACTCGCCTTTGCTGCTGTTCGCTTCAGAAAAGCGAATCGCTTGGTAAACCTTCTTTACTTCATAGGCGTGTGGATGAGGCTGACGATCCGCTGACATTAAGCCGTTATTTAAGAAATTACCATCGCTCGGCAAATCAGGGTGAAAGTCTTTGCCGTATGCCCAGTACTTAACGCCGTTTTCATTGGTGTACTCAAGTGCCTGGTCAACCCAATCCCAAATAAAACCGCCTTGTAGTACGTCGTATTTTTCGATTGCTTGCCAATAGTCGGCTAAGTTACCTACTGAGTTACCCATAGCATGCGCATATTCAATCATAATGCCAGGACGGTTTGGTTTAGATTCCGCATATTCTACTAAACGCTCGATTGACGGGTACATTGGAGCGAATACGTCGGTGTAATACTCTTCTCCAGCTGGCTCATATTGCACTAAACGGCTGTTATCATTGTCTTTAAGCCATTGATATGTGGTTTCAAAAATCTTGCCTTTACCAGCTTCATTACCTAATGACCAAATGATGATTGACGGGTGATTTTTGTCGCGCTCAAACATACGTTGTGTGCGATCTAAATGGGCTGGTAACCAGCTCATTTCATTGCCTAACTGTGTATCTTTATTAATCGCTAATGGGTGCGATTCGATATTGGCTTCGTCAATCACATACATACCATATTTATCCGTTAACTCGTACCAATAAGGGTCGTTAGGGTAATGGCTTGCACGTACAGCGTTAATATTAAACTCTTTCATCAGTTTAATATCTTGTTCCATTGATGCTCTCGTCACAACATGACCGTGGAGAGGATCCGTTTCATGGCGGTCAACACCGCGAATGGTGATCGCTTTACCGTTAATGGTGAGTTTGCCGTCCACTACTTCTAAATGTCTAAAGCCAATATCATTGCGTACGGTCTCAATGGTGTTGCCTTTACGGTCTTTTAAGCTGATCAAAAGGGTATATAAATTAGGTGTTTCAGCTGACCATAACGCCGGTTGACTTAACATACTTTCAAGCGATACTTCTGTGCTACCGTTAGCGGCGACGTTTACTTTAACTTCTTTATCCACTAATACCTTCATATTATTACGTGGATCTAGGAGCTGTACTTGGAGGTTTTGTCGTGATTTTCTATCAGCAAAGTTCTTTAAAGTAACATCAAGAGCAAGCTTTCCTTGGCTAAAGGTCTTATCTAGAGTGGGTTTAGCGTGAAAATCAAAAATACGCTGCTTAGGGGTAGCGTAAAGATAAACATCGCGTTCAATGCCAGAAATACGTAGCATATCTTGGCTTTCTAGATAGCTGGCATCGGTCCAACGTCTAATTTGAAAAGCTAATAAATTATCCCCTTCATTAAGGTAAGAGGTAATGTCAAATTCTGCAGGGGTTTTGGCGCCTTGACTAAAACCGACTTTGTTGCCGTTTAACCAGACATCTAAAGACGATTTTGCCGCACCAACATGAATAAATACTTGTTTGTTTTTCCATGAGCTTGGCAGAGTGAAGGGCTTACGATAAGAGCCAATTGGGTTGTAGTCTTTTGGTGCATCAGGCCACGTGGTGGTAAAAGGAAAGCGCTCATCTAAATAAATTGGGTAACCAAATCCTTTAGTTTCCCAATTGCCCGGTACCGGGATTTGCTGCCAGTTGCTATCATCAAAATTATCAGCCTGAAAGTTTTCTGGTTTGTTCTTTGGTGAGCGTTGCCAGTCAAATTTCCACAAACCATTAAGCAATAAAAAATTATTGTTTTGTTCTTTATTATTGATTAGTGCAGCGTCTCGAGATTGAAATGGAAAAAATGAGGCACGTGGCGCTTCTTTATTAATGGCAAATACTTCATTATTTTCCCAAGGTTCACGGGGTTGGCTATTAGCGTTGCTGTTAACAAGTAACAGCAAGGTTAACGCAATGGGGCTAAGTGACTTTATCATGAAACAAATATCTTAATTAAATTTAACAATACTATTTATAATACAAATAAAGTTTATTTAAGCAAGTACTTTCTATATTAAATGATTTAAGTGGGTACTCCAGTGAGATGAATAACCATAACCAACGAATATAAGATTATTTTCATTGATTACATCGCTGCATTTTAGATTGAAAAAACCCTAAAGTTAGTGCTAAATCGCATCATCGTGCTCAATCTTCTTTAAAAAGAGACGATATATACAGTTTTAAATTAAGCTAGTGTATTTATATAAACTCATTTATCATACAAATAAAGATTGGCAGATATAATGCAAAATAACCTAGAGTAAAATAGTACATGGAATCATCACATCGTAATCTAACTCAGCAAGTTGTTCATGAGTTGGGTAAAAAGATCTTAAATGGTAGTTATAAAGTAGGTGATCGACTCCCTTCTGAAGCTGACTTATGTACACAATTTAATATTAGTCGCACCGCTACTCGCGAAGCAGTAAAAATGTTAACAGCCAAAGGGTTAATTAGTTCTAGACCCAGACAAGGTATTACTGTTGTTGAGTCAAAGCATTGGAACTTGTTTGATGTTGATGTTTTGGAATGGGTGTTATTAGGTAAGCCCGACTTATACTTACTAAGGTATTTTTTACAGTTGCGATTAGCCCTTGAGGCAGAAGCTGCATATTTAGCTGCGTTATATGCCACTGAGGCTGATCTAACAGCGATAGAGAGCTCTTTAGTGCGGATGAAAGATGCTACAAATGGTATGGATGACACCCATGAAGCTGATATTGATTTTCACCATAGTGTATTGTCTGCAAGTAATAATCCTTTCTTTATCCAATTAAAGAACTTTATTACTACCGCATTAAAAGTGAACTTGCGTTTTACTAACCGTATGATTGCGGTTACGGTAGAAGAATATCAGGCGCACTGTGATATTTTTGAATACATTAAAAATAAAAAACCTCAAGCTGCTTTTGATGCTGCCATGATCACACAACGGGCAACCTTAGCGATCGTTAATAAGCAAATTGAGGAGCAAGAAAGCCATACTACTTAATTCAGCCAAAACGGCACTAATGACTAGTTATTTATTCTGTCAGTGCCGAAACGACTGATAGTATAGTTTACTTTCGTCGTTAAAATAATTAGTGCCATAAGCTATAAATAGTATCCTTGAATACACCTAATAAAAGAGACATTTATTTGGTGGATTAAGTACTCTAAACCCTTAATACAAATAATGTCCGTACTATAAAGTGCAAAGTAACTTTTAATTTTTTAAGCAATGTTGATTGAGTGGAATAATGATATGGCTATTGAATCGATTAGCAGTAATTTGTGGCATCTTACTTCAAAAAGCTTATTGAAAACCAATCAACTCAATAAGGATAAATCTGTTGATGCTGTCGTTGTAGGTGGTGGTTATACCGGTGTATCTTGTGCATTAAGGCTTGCAGAGCAAGGTAAAAAAGTTATTCTTTTAGAGTCACAAGATATCGGTTACGGCGGTTCAGGGAGGAACGTAGGGTTAGTTAATCCAGGGCTTTGGATGGAACCCGATAAAGTAGAAAAATTGTTAGGGCAAACGGCTGGAATTAAACTTAACGAGATGCTCTTTCGCGGCCCAGAATTAGTTTTTTCTAATATAGCAAATTACAACATAGAGTGTGAATTAACTCAAACTGGCACCCTGCATTGCGCTCACTCAAAGGCTGGCCTAGCTAACTTGGAGGAGAGATTAAGACAATACCGAAATAGAGGTATTAAAGTTGATTTGCTTTCAAGATCAAATACTGAAGATAAGTTAGGCACATCAATATATCATGGTGCTCTACATTTAAGAGAAGCAGGTACAATTCAACCGCTTGCTTACTTACGAGGGTTAGCTTGTGCCGCTATACAAGCCGGAGCATCTATTCATCAAAGAACTCCAGTAACTGCAATCGAGCGAAAAAATGCATCTTGGGAAATCAGAACATCTGCGTACAACATTAAAACTGAAGCTGTCATATTAGCAACTAATGCTTACCATCAGCAAACAAATATAAGTGCGGCTCCAACTTACACCCCAGTGCATTACTTTCAAGCGGCAACTAGACCTCTAGATGAGGCGTTACTAAAAAGAATTTTACCTGAGCAGCAAGGATGTTGGGACACTGCTATGATAATGTCTTCAATACGTCGTGACCAAGCTGGCAGGCTGATACTCGGAGCTGTTGGATCACTTGATTTACCATCAAGGTATATCCATTATAATTGGGCCCAGCATAGGCTAAAAAAGCTTTATCCTTACTTAGGTGATGTGGGCTTCGAGCATGCGTGGCATGGTCGTATTGCATGCACAAATGACCATTTACCTCACATAGTTGAATTTGGGCCAAATGCAATAAACCTTTTTGGTTACAGCGGAAGAGGTATTAGCCCAGGGAGCGTCTTTGGTAGAGCCGCTGCAGAGTATATTATTTCTGGTGATCAATCGTATTTACCAATTGAGCCGGTGAGATCATACACAGAAAAATTTACAAAGTTAAAGGGGGCATTTTATGAACTTGGTGCCACAGCATTTCATGGAGTCACAGGTTTTCTTTAGCTCGCGGATTCAAACCTGAAGTGCATAACGTTTAGGGGGCTTTAGCCGCCAAGTGATCCTGCATCAATTTTGCAGGCGTTTCAAATCCAAGTGTCTTCCTCGGACGATTATTAAGTTGCTCAAGTACTGGTATAACTTGCGCTGGTGTTACCGCCTTAAAATCGGTGCTCTTCGGCCAATACTGACGTAGTAATCCATTCGTGTTTTCATTCAATCCGCGCTCCCATGAGTGATAAGGGTGAGCAAAATAAACAGGAACACTTAAAGCGTCTGTGATTTGCTCGTGATAAGCGAACTCTTTTCCATTGTCAGCCGTGATGGTATGAAGCGCTGACTATATGGCCTTAATAGTTCTATTGTCGCCGCAGTGACGGCTTGTGCTGTTTTTCCTGCCACCTGAGTTGATACAGTGAATTGGGTAACCCGTTCTTCAATGCTAACGCGATTTTTTATTTGCCCTCGGTTTGTTTTACCATGACTGCGCTTGTGATATTTCTTACCGTGTCGGCGCAGGTGTAGGTATAACTCACCACCTGCTTTTTTATCTTCCCAGATATACAGATAAATGCATTCATGGCTGACAGACAGTTCACTTTCTTTGCGTAACCATCCCGTTATTTTTTCAGGACTCCACTTCTCATTAAGCTTCTGGGTAATTAAAGCTATCATTTCAGGTGTCACTTAAGCGGTTTTCTTACACTTCTTCGGCGAAACAAAGCCCGCTCATGAGCTTGTTTGTGTCTGTAACCTCGCTTACCTGTATTTCTAGAAAGCTCTCTTGAAATCGTAGATTGCGATAAATTAGTTAGCTCTGCTACTTTGTTGCGTAAAACCGCTTTTCTTTAGAACGGCGATCTGGCATCTTTGGGCATAGGTCAGCTGTTTGTAATGTCTCATTGTAAAATCTCTTGCCGGAGAAAAAGCAGTTAGCTTATGAGCAACTGACCACTTAATCTAGCCAAAACAAGTTATGCACTTACAATTTGAATCTAGGGTTTAATTTGCAGCAGTGGCTTGAGCTTTTAAATAAAGCAGTGCTGAGCAATATGTTATTGCCATAAATAGCTTATAGCGACGCATAAATACCAAACACGAGTTACCTTTTTGGTTTCTGCCTAGAAGCTTGAGTAGTTTTTTAGCCCATTAGTTAAACCTATATAAATAGCCGCAAGTTGATTAGCTTATTTAATCTTCTGATTAACCTGATTTAAAACTAGTTGATTCTCGCTTTATAATCCTGGGAATATGTTTATAATTTTTTCGGTCATCAATTATTGTGTTATTAGTTGATAGTTCAAGCGCTATATTAGTTGCTTGTATTGCCATTTTTCCAATTGGGTAGTTGAGTGTACTCAACTTTGGCCTTGAATACCTAGAGAGTAACACGTCATCAAAACCGAGTACTGAGATGTCATACGGTACTTTGAATCCATTATCTTCTAATGTAGAAATAGCACCGATTGCCATTGCATCGTTATAAACAAATAGTGCAGAAAAACTCTTTCCTGAAGCGAGTAGCTTTTGAGTGGCAATTTCTCCTCCTTGAAGTGTGGGAGGGCCGTACTCAATAAGGTCAACATCTGCTCCTACTAACTTTAGTTCATGTTGAAATCCTTGTAATCTGAGTAGCGGATCATCTATTTGATGTTTACTTGAGATGCAGGCAAAGCTTTTATGATTCAATGACAATAAATGACGAGCTGCAATCTTTCCACCTTCGAGATTATCTAGCCAAACACAACGTTCTGCTATTTCTTCAATATAGCGATCGATCAGCACTAAACCTGATGTTTTTTTTGCTAATGCAATCAATGCCTCATCAGATAATTTTTTACTATGTACCACCATTACATCGCATCGTCTTTCTATTAGTAAGTTGATGGCCTGCATTTCAGACTCGGCTGAGACTAATCCCGTACTTAAAAGCAATTGCATATTGTTTTGTCGTGCAACTTGCTCTACACCATTTGCTAAAGAGGCAAAAAAGGGATCAACAAGGTCTGGAATCACTACACCTATTGTAGTGCTTCTCTGAGTGACTAAGGCTCGAGCATTCGCATTAGGTGTATAGTTCAAGTCTTTCATTGCCTTAAGCACATTTTCAATGGTTTTTTTACTGACTTTTGGGCCGTTATTTAATACACGAGATACGGATGCCACAGAAACTCCTGCGATACGGGCTACGTCTTTTATTGTTGCCATTAGGTAATTGCTTTCATTATATAATCTGATTAAGTTTGGTTAATATACATTGAAAAGATGTTAAATAACAATAAACCACTTGTTTAAAATTAGTGCTTGCTCAGTTTGGGGTAAACGATTACCCTTGGTTTAATCTTTACAATAATTAATACTTTTTAAATATTATGACTATCAAATTTGATCCGACTGAGCATCCGCATCGAAGATATAACCCATTAGCTGATGAGTGGGTATTAGTTTCAACTCACCGAGCAAAGCGACCTTGGCAGGGGCAAGTAGAAAGGCTTGATGAGCATCAAACTCCCGCCCATGATAAAAGTTGTTTTTTATGTTCCGGAAACTCACGAATTAATGGTGAAGTAAACGATGAATATAAACAAACTTATGTTTTTACGAATGATTTTTCTGCAATTAAGCAAAATACTCCCGTTGTAAAGTGTGATGATCCACTATTTTTAATGGCAACGGAGCAAGGTGAAGCTCGGGTAATTTGTTTCTCCCCTGATCACAGTAAAAGCTTACCTGAGCTTTCAGTAAATGAACTTTATAATGTTGTTGATACTTGGCAAAAGCAGTGTGATGAATTAAGGCGAACTTATACATCAGTGCAAATTTTTGAAAATAAAGGCAGTGTGATGGGGTGTTCTAACCCACACCCTCATGGCCAAATTTGGGCACAACAGCAACTACCTACTTTAGTTGTGAAAAAACAAAAAGCGCAACAGGCTTACTTCAACTTATATAACAGTAATTTATTGCAAGATTATGCTGTCAGAGAAATTGAAAATAAAGAGCGCATTGTGGTTATAAACGATGATTGGTTGGTTGTCGTGCCATATTGGGCTGCTTGGCCTTTTGAAACATTATTACTTCTAAGGTTTACAGTAAGTCGTCTTGCAGAATGGAATGAACAACGAAAACAATCTCTTGCGGCTATTCTTAAACAAATAACAATCAAATATGACAATTTATTCAAATGCTCTTTTCCTTACTCAATGGGCTGGCATGGCGCTCCTTTTGATGGAATGCAACATGATGAGTGGACTTTGCATGCCAGTTTTTTCCCTCCCTTATTACGCTCTGCCACGATCCGTAAATTTATGGTGGGCTATGAAATGATGGCTGAAGCCCAGCGAGATTTAACTGCAGAGCAAGCTACGCAAAGGTTACGTGATTTATCAGATTTTCATTATAAGGAGAAGTAAATGACTCAAAAAACGCTAGTAAAAGGCTTATTTTATCAACAATTTCAAAGTCCAGCAGAGTTCGTTTGCCATGCGCCCGGTCGAGTAAATATTATTGGTGATCATACCGATTATAATGATGGGTTTGTGCTCCCTGCGGCTATCAATTATGGCACTACAATTGCCGTTTCAGCAAGGCAGGATAAGGAAGTTGAAGTTTATGCATATGACTGTGATTCACAAAAGAATATATTTTCTCTCAATAATATAGTGTTTGATAAGCAGGTAATGTGGAGTAATTATATTAAAGGTACGCTACAAGCATTAATGCGGAAGTATCCATATATTAATGGAGCAAACTTAGTTGTTGTAGGTAATGTACCTCAAGGCGCTGGTTTAAGCTCTTCTGCTAGCTTTGAAATAGCTATTCTCAAAGCATTTTCTCAATTGTATCAATTAGATTTAGATGGCATTAGTGCGGCGTTAATGGGGCAGCAAGCTGAGAATGATTTTGTTGGTTGCAATTGTGGCATTATGGATCAGCTAATCTCAGCAATGGGGCTGCAAAATCACGCCATGTTGTTAGACTGCAAATATTTGTCCTTTGAAGAGGCACTCATTCCTGATGATTTAACGCTGTTTATTGTTAATTCAAATGTTAAACGTGGTTTGGTTGATAGTGAATATAATTTAAGGCGTCAGCAGTGCGAGCAAGTCGCTAAATATTTTGATGTTTCTACTCTACGAGACGTTTCTTTAGAACAATTGAACTCAGTACAAGAGCAAATAGACCCGTTATTACTTAAGCGTGCCCGTCATGTGATCACTGAAAATAGTCGTGCTGTTGCGACATTAGATGCTCTAAAAAGTAATGACATGGCAGCGATTAGTATCGCAATGAAAGAATCTCATGCATCTTTGCGAGATGACTTTGAAGTAACTACCAAAGAAATGGATGGCCTAGTTGAAATTATAGATGGAGTTTTAGGAATTAATGGTGGAGTTCGCATGACAGGTGGCGGCTTTGGTGGCTGTGTAGTTGCTTTGGTACCTTCATCTATGTTGATTCAAGTAAAGAATGCAGTAAATAGCAATTACGAGAAAATATTTGGTATAAAACCGAGTATTTACCAATGCACTGCAACTCAAGGTGCATTCAGGTAGTCGCATACTCAGAACGTTACAAAACAAAAAATAATTAAAACAGAGAATTAAAACTAAAAAATAAAAGGCGAATAAATGATGGGTTTTACGACAAAATTGGGGACGCTCGATAGCATAATTTTTATTGTTTACGTTATAGGCTTGTTATGCCTTGCTTGGTGGATTTCCCGAAATGAAAAACAAGAAGGGACAAATACAGAAGACTACTTTCTAGCCAGTAAGGCACTCCCTTGGTGGGCTATTGGTGCCTCTTTAATTGCAGCAAATATTTCCGCTGAACAAATTATTGGAATGTCAGGCTCTGGTTATGCGATTGGTTTAGCTATTGCGTCTTATGAGTGGATGGCAGCGATTACTTTAGTGTTAGTCGGTAAATATATGTTACCTATTTTTTTAGAGAATAAAATTTTTACCATGCCGCAATATCTTGAGCAACGTTTTGACAGTAAAGTGAAAACAACGATGTCAATTTTTTGGTTGGCAGTTTATACCTTTGTTAACTTAACTGCCGTTTTATGGCTAGGTGGTATGGCCATAGAAACAGTTGCGGGAGTTGACTGGATGTTCGGTATGATATTTTTAGCAGTGTTCTCTGTTGCCTACTCTCTTTATGGTGGTTTAAAAGCGGTTGCCTTTACTGATATTTTACAAGTCGTGCTCTTAGTTTTTGGTGGGCTGTTACTTAGTTATTTAGCGTTAGATGCTGTTGCTGATGGTCAAGGCGTTTTAACCGGCTTTGGTATCCTGACAGATCAAATGCCTGGACATTTTGACATGATACTTAGCCCTGATAGAGGATGTAACTAATTTTGTGTAACTGCCTATCATTATTTACTCTAAAAAGAGTTTAAGGATTAGGCGATGAACATG